>NZ_JBBGZC010000007.1:30800-312419 GCF_037479395.1 Comamonas sp. MYb21
GCTCAGTTGGTAGAGCGCCGGACTGTTAATCCGTAGGTCCCTGGTTCGAGCCCAGGTTGAGGAGCCAAAGAATTTTTTGGCTTTGCAATCGCACAAAGCCTGTTCACTGTTTATTCCTCAATAGCTCAGTTGGTAGAGCGCCGGACTGTTAATCCGTAGGTCCCTGGTTCGAGCCCAGGTTGAGGAGCCATTCAAAAAGCCTGCACGGCCGTGCAGGCTTTTTTGTTTTTGCCGCCCCCGGCCCGCAGCGGCGGCAGAACTGCAGTATTTGTCACCCCCGCGTAGCCTTGGGGGTCAGCAGCGCGCCATTTGGCCGCTACCATGGCAGGCAACACCATGAGCGCCAACCACCACACGCCCCCGCTTGCCTGGCTGCAAGCCGATGACGACTTTCCACCCGTGGACATGGCCTGGGGGCCCCACACCCCGCACCCCGGCCTGCTGGCCGCCGGCGGCGTGCTTGACAGCGCCCACCTGCAGCAGGCCTACCGCCAGGGCATCTTCCCCTGGTTCAGCGAGGGCTCCCCCATTCTGTGGTGGTCCACCGATCCGCGCATGGTGCTGCAACCGGCCAACTTCCGGCTGCACCGCTCACTCAAACAGGCGATCCGAAAGTTCGAGCAGGATCCAAGCAGCGAGCTGCGCATCGACAGCGACTTTGCCGCCGTGATTGCCGCCTGCAGCCAGCAGGACCGCCCGGGCCAGGATGGCACCTGGATCGTCGACGACATCCAGGCGGCCTACACCCAGCTGCACCGGGATGGCTGTGCCCACAGCGTGGAGCTGTGGCAAGGCGGCCAGCTGGTGGCCGGCCTGTACTGCGTGGCCATTGGGCGCGCGGTGTTTGGCGAATCGATGTTCACCACCGTGCCCAACGGCTCCAAGATCGCACTGGCCGCGCTGGTGCAGATCTGCCGGCGCGAACAGGTGCCGATGATCGACTGCCAGCAAAACACCGGGCATCTGGCCTTCATGGGCGCTGCCGAAGTGCCGCGCAGCCGGTTTTTAGAGAATGTGCGCACGCAAATAGCGCTGCCCCCTATGCGCTGGGAGTTTGCATCTCGCGATGGGACTGACATAATCCCACTATCTGAAATGACATCTCCGCATCCGGATGAGTAGGCTGAACGAACTACCGCTGCACAGCTTGCAGTTTTATGCGACAGCGCCCTACCCATGCAGCTATCTCGAAGCGCGCATGGCGCGCTCTCAGGTAGCCACGCCCAGCCACGCCATCCAGAACGATGTCTACTCCGAGCTGATCCAGCAGGGCTTTCGCCGCAGCGGCCTGTTCACCTACCGCCCCTATTGCGACGGCTGCCAGGCCTGCGTGCCCTTGCGCGTGCAGGTGCAGGACTTCAAACCCAAGCGCCACCAGCGCCGCGCGCGCAAGCAGCACCAGGCGCTGGAGGTGCGCGTGCTGCCGCTGGGTTTTCTGCGCGAGCACTACGCGCTCTACCTGCGCTACCAGTCGGCGCGCCACACCGGTGGCGGCATGGATGAGGACAGCGTCGAGCAGTATTCGCAGTTCATGCTGCAAAGCCGGGTCAACAGCCGCCTGGTGGAGTTTCGCGAGCCCGCGCAAGGCCAGCAGCCCGGCGCCTTGAAGATGGTCTCGATCATCGACATCCTCAACGACGGCCTGTCGGCCGTCTACACCTTTTACGAGCCCGAGGCCCACACCAGCTACGGCACCTACAACGTGCTGTGGCAGATTGAACAGTGCCGCGCGATGGGCCTGCCCTACCTCTACCTGGGCTACTGGATTGCCGCCAGCCCCAAGATGCAATACAAGGCCGATTACCAGCCCTATGAGGTCTATATCGACCAGCGCTGGCAACCGGGCCAGCTCGCCAACCATTGCGCCCCTTGATCGCTCCGATCAAGCGGCTCCCCCTCTTTTTGTTATTTGAGCGCCAGTCTACGCATGACCAAAACCACACATGACACCGTCACCAAGCCCAGCGTGCAAGTGCTAGAGCGCATGTTCACGCTGCTGGACGTCCTGGCCACGCGCGAGGAAGCGGTGTCACTCAAGGAGCTGAGCGAGATCACGGGCCTGCACCCGTCGACAACGCACCGCATCTTGAACGACCTGACCATTGGCCGCTTTGTGGACCGCCCCGAATCGGGCAGCTACCGCCTGGGCATGCGCCTTCTGGAGCTGGGCAACCTGGTCAAGGCGCGCATCAATGTGCGCGAAGTCGCCCTGCTGCCGATGCGCCGGCTGCACCTGGCCACGCAGCAGGCCATCAACCTGAGCATGCGCCAGGGCGATGAGATCGTCTATGTGGAGCGCAGCTTCAGCGAGCGCTCGGGCATGCAGGTGGTGCGCGCCATCGGCGGCCATGCGCCGCTGCACCTGACATCGACGGGCAAGCTCTTTTTGGCCAATGACGAGCCCGAGCGCGTACGCGCCTACGCGATGCGCACGGGCCTGGCCGGCAACACCAAGAACAGCATCACCAATTTGGCGGTGCTCGAGCGCGAGCTGTCCAAGACCCGCCAGTACGGCGTGGCGCGCGACAACGAGGAGCTGGAGCTGGGCGTGCGCTGCATGGCAGCAGGCATCTATGACGACCAGGGGCGCCTGGTCGCCGGCCTGTCGGTGTCGGCCCCCGCCGACCGCCTGGAAGACGCCTGGACCACGCGCCTGCAGGCCACAGCCAGCGAGATCTCGTCCGCACTGGGCTTTGACGAGCACCGCCAGCCCAACGCACGCTGAGCCCGGGCAGGCCATCACCCCCACGCAAAAAAACCTGCCGAGGCAGGTTTTTTTGTGGGCGCAGCGCGCTCAGTGCTTGGCCAGCAGCTGCGCGCCCGAGCCTTCGACCCAGTGGCGCACGCGCTCGGCATCTGCCAGACGGCCAAACTTGCCGGCCGAATCCAGGAACACCATGATGAGCTTGCGGCCGGCGACCTGGGTCTGCATCACCAGGCAGCGTCCTGCTTCGGAAATGTAGCCAGTCTTTTGCAGGCCGATATTCCAGTCCGGGTTGTGCACCAGGCGGTTGGTATTGTTGAACTGGAGGGTGCGCTCACCCACTTCCACCTGGTAGGACGGCGAGGTGGTCAGATCGCGCATCAGCGGATCGGAGTGCGCGACATTGACCAAGGTGGCCAGGTCAAAGGCGCTGGACTGGTTGGAGCTCGACAGACCGGTGGGCTCGACATAGCGGGTATCGGCCATGCCCAGCATCTTGGCCTTCATGTTCATCATGCCGACAAAGGTCTGCAGGCCACCGGGGTAGGTACGGCCCAGCGCATGGGCTGCGCGGTTCTCGCTGGACATCAGCGCCAGGTGCAGCAATTCGCCACGCATCAAGGTGGTGCCCACGCGCAGACGCGAGCTGCTGTGCTTTTCGGTATCCACATCGTCCTGGGTGATGGTGATCATCTCGTCCATCGGCAGCTGGGCCTGGGAGATGATGAGGCCGGTCATCAGCTTGGTGAGCGAGGCGATCGGCAGCACGGCATGGTCGTTCTTGGACAGCAGCACTTCATGGGTGTCCTGGTCGAGCACCAGGGCCACGCTGGATTTGAGTGCCAGCGGATCGGTCACATCATGCAGACCGGCCATCTGGCCAAAGGACTGGCGCTCGGGGATGATGACGGCGGCGGCAACGGCAGCGCGCCCTGCGTGGCGCCCTGCCTTGGCCAGTGTGGTCTTGCCCTTGCTGGCTTTGCCGGCGACCTTTTTAGAAGCGGGGGCAGCAGCGGCCTGCTTGTGGCGGCCATTGCGCTCACCCTTGGAGGCCACAGCCGCCTGCTTTTTGCCGGCCTTGGCCTGCACATGGGCCTTGGGAGCGGGCTTGTTCTTGGTGCTGGCCTGCACGCTGGGAGCGGACAAACCAAAGGCCAAGGTACAAATTGCAAACAAATGTGAAAAACGACGCAAAACACTGCGATGACGTAGCGCCATTATTCTGCTCCCTACAAATACGATAGCTGACAGCGGAAATTTGGATTTAAAAAATCGCGCAAATTCATTAACTTACGCGATTCTTCAATTATTTAAGTGAAATTATATTCCGAAGTCTCAACCTTGTGCAGCTACTCGCTCCGTAGGATTTTGTAACTTGTTTAGTGCAGCGATGTAAGCCTTCGCTGACGCCACCACAATATCAGGGTCTGCGCCTACACCATTGACCACACGGCCGCCCATCTGCAAGCGTACGGTCACCTCGCCCTGGCTCTCGGTCGAGCCGCTGATCGCATTGACGGCATACAGCACCATCTCGGCGCCGCTGCGCGCCTGCGACTCAATCGCCTTCATCGAGGCATCGACCGGGCCGTTGCCAGTGGACTCGCCGCGCACCTCCTGGCCATGGGCAATCAGCACCACGCTGGCCTTGGGCTGCTCGCCCGTTTCGCTCGATTGCGACAGCGAGACAAAGCGGTAGGTTTCGGCCTGCGCCTCGGCGCCTTCCATGTGCACCAGTGCGAGGATGTCTTCGTCAAAAATTTCGCTCTTGCGGTCGGCCAGGTCCTTGAAGCGGGCGAATGCGGCATTGATCTCGCTTTCGCTGTCCATCACCACACCCAGCTCCTGCAGGCGCTGCTTGAAGGCGTTGCGGCCCGAGAGCTTGCCCAGCACGATCTTGTTGGCGCTCCAGCCCACGTCTTCGGCACGCATGATTTCGTAGGTGTCGCGGGCCTTGAGCACGCCATCCTGGTGGATGCCGGAGGCATGGGCAAAGGCATTGGCCCCCACCACGGCCTTGTTGGGCTGCACCACAAAGCCGGTGGTCTGGCTCACCAGGCGGCTGGCGGCCACGATGTGCTGGGCATCGATGTTGACATCGAGGCCAAAGTAGTCGCGCCGCGTCTTGACGGCCATGACCACCTCTTCGAGTGAGCAGTTACCCGCGCGCTCACCCAGGCCGTTGATCGTGCATTCCACCTGGCGTGCACCACCGATCTTGACGCCGGCCAGCGAATTGGCAACGGCCATGCCCAGGTCGTTGTGGCAATGCACCGACCAGATGGCCTTGTCGCTGTTGGGAATGCGCTCGCGCAGGTTCAGAATGAACTGGCCATAGAGCTCGGGGATCGCGTAGCCGACGGTGTCGGGCACATTGATGGTCGTGGCGCCTTCGGCAATCACGGCCTCGATCACGCGGCAGAGAAAATCAGGGTCGCTGCGGTAGCCGTCTTCCGGGCTGAACTCGATATCGCCCACCAGGTTGCGGGCAAAGCGCACCGACATCTTGGCCTGCTCGAACACCTCATCGGGCGACATGCGCAGCTTTTTCTCCATGTGCAGCGGGCTGGTCGCAATGAAGGTGTGGATACGCGCACGGTTGGCGGGCTTCAAGGCCTCGGCCGCGCGGGCGATATCGCGGTCATTGGCGCGGGCCAGCGAGCAGATGGTCGAGTCCTTGATGATGGAGGCGATGCTCTGGACACAATCGAAATCACCGTTGGAGCTGGCGGCAAAACCGGCCTCGATGACGTCCACCTTCAGGCGTTCGAGTTGGCGCGCAATGCGCAGCTTTTCGTCCTTGGTCATCGAGGCGCCGGGCGATTGCTCGCCATCGCGCAAGGTGGTATCAAAAATAATCAGTTGGTCGCTCATCGTGTGTTCTCCATTGCATTGGTCTTGCGCTGCCGCCGTGCTACCACCGTGGGTGAGTGGAATCTCTAAAACAGGCTGCAGGAAAGCGATCTGCTCGCCCTCCTGCAGCCTGCTTCAACCGCGCTACAGTTTACGTGCTTTGCTCCGCCTGTGGTTAGGCGGTAGCTACTTGTGCAGCCGCTTGTGGCGCTGCCGTTTGCACGCTGGCGACAGCACCGCTACGTGCTACCGCGCTCATCACCGCGCGGAAAGCCGCCTGGGTGCTGTTGCTGTCCATGCCCACGCCGTACAGGCTCTGGCTGTCGCCCACGCGCAGCTCGATATAGGCAGCGGCCGTGGCATTGGCGCCCTTGTCGCCACGGGCATCGCTGGCGGCAACGGCATGTTCGCTGTAATCGAGCAGACGCACAGGAATACCGATGGCGCTGCTGACCGCTTGCACAAAGGCATCGATCGGGCCATTGCCGTGGCCGGCGATGCTGACGGCCTGACCGGCCCACTGCACCTTGCCGCTGATGCGCACGTCATCGCTGTCGTTCGATTCCACGCGGTACTGGGCCAGCGCATGGTTGGCGCTGAGTTGGTACTCGCGCTCGAAGATCTGCCACAGATCCTTGGCGGTGAACTCGGTGCCGGCCGTGTCCATCGCGCGCTGCACCACCTGGCTGAACTCGATCTGCAAGCGGCGTGGCATCGCCAGGCCATAGGCTTCTTCGAGCAGGTAGGAGATGCCGCCCTTGCCCGACTGGCTGTTGACGCGGATCACAGCCTCATAGCTGCGGCCCAGGTCCTTGGGGTCGATCGGCAGGTAAGGGATCTCCCAGATATCGGCATCCTGGCGGGCGGCAAAGGCTTTCTTGATGGCGTCCTGGTGCGAGCCCGAGAACGAGGTGTAGACCAGGTCGCCGGCATAGGGGTGGCGCGCTGGCACGGGCAGCTGGTTGCAGTACTCGACTTCAGCGCGGATGGCATCGATGTCCGAGAAATCGAGCTGGGGCGATACGCCCTGCACATACATGTTCAAGGCCACGTTGACGATATCGAGGTTGCCGGTGCGCTCGCCATTGCCAAACAGGCAGCCTTCGACGCGGTGGGCGCCAGCCATCAAGGCCAACTCGGCGCTGGCCGTGCCGGTGCCACGGTCATTGTGCGGGTGCACGGACACCACCACCTCAGGGCGGCTGGCGAACTTGCGCACCATCCACTCGATCTGGTCGGCAAACACATTGGGGGTGGCGTTCTCTACCGTGGTGGGCAGGTTCAGGATGATGTCGCGGCCTGGGCCCCAGGCGGCAATCGCCGTCTCGCAGGCCTGCAAGGACACCTCAAGCTCGGCGAGCGAGAAGGTCTCGGGCGAGTACTGCAAGACCCATTCGGTGGCGGGCTGGGCATCGGTCAAGGTCTTGAGGTGGCTGACCTGGTCTTTGACCAGGGCCATCACCTCGGGCACACTCATGCCGAACACCACCTTGCGCCAGACCGGGGCCACTGCGTTGTAGATGTGGACGATGGCGCGCGGCGCGCCTTGCAGGGCCTCGACCGTGCGCGTGATCAGCTCAGGGCGGGCGGGGGTCATCACCTGGATGGTGACGTCGGCGGGAATGCGCTTTTCCTCGATCAATTGGCGCACAAAGTCGAACTCGATCTGCGAGGACGCGGGAAAGCCGACTTCGATTTCCTTGAAACCAATCTTGACCAGCATGTCGAACATGCGCAGCTTGCGCGCCAGGTCCATGGGCTCGATCAGCGCCTGGTTGCCATCGCGCAGATCGGTGGACAGCCAGATGGGCGCCTGGGTGATCTGTGCATCAGGCCAGGTGCGGTCACGCAACGCAATGGCTGGAAAAGCGCGGTACTTGCTGGAAGGTTGGGTCAACATGGTTGTCTGGTCTTTCTCATCGGAACAAAAAGTTCGGGGTTGGAAACCAGCAACCTGCTAAAACAGAATCGGCCCGTTGCTGGTGCAAACGGGCCGAGGTGTAGGGGTGAAAAACTGCGCGCTACTCTACCTGCCCGTTGGACATGCTAGTAGTAGAGCTAGGGACAGGTTTTGCATGGCGTTTACTCTAACACAGGTTTTGCCTGGTGTCTGCAAAAAACTCAATCGTGGTGCAAGCCGCGCTCTTCGGGCTCGTCGGTCGAGGTCGCCACGATCGAGACATGCTGGCCCTTGAAGCGGCGCCAGGCATAGATCACATAGCCCGAGAGCGAATAGGCCACAAAGATCAGGAACAGCATCGTGGCCGGCTCGATGCTGACCACCGCCAGCAGCAGCACTACTACCACCAGCGAGATGAAGGGCACGCTCTTGGCAGCGCCCGCATCCTTGAAGCTGTAGTACGGGATATTGGTGACCATGGTCAGGCCCGCCAGCAAGGTGATGGCAAACATGATCCAGGACAGGTCATCGCGGCTGGCCGGATAACCGCCAAACAGCGCAATCACCTGGCCGAAAATCGGCACATCGCGGTGCGATACCAGGAGCGCGCTGGTCAGCCAGATAAAGCCCGCCACCAAGGCTGCAGCAGCGGGCGATGGCATGCCCTGGAAGTAGCGCTTGTCCACCACCCCGGTGTTCACATTGAAGCGCGCCAGGCGCAGCGCTGCGCAGGAGCAATAGACAAAGGCTGCGATCCAGCCCCAGCGGCCCAGCGGGCGCAGCGCCCACTCATAGGCAATGAGCGCCGGCGCCGCGCCAAAGGACACCATGTCCGACAGCGAATCCATCTGCTCGCCAAAGGCGCTTTGCGTGTGCGTCATGCGCGCCACGCGGCCGTCCAGGCTATCGAGCACCATCGCGCAGAACACGCCCACGGCCGCAGCCTCGAAACGGCCATTCATGGCCATCACGATCGAGTAAAAACCGCCAAACAAGGCGGCCAAGGTAAACGAGTTGGGCAGCACATAGATGCCCTTGCGCCACTTGCGCTGCGCAGGCTGCAGTGCATGCGCTGCGGCCTTGGGCTTGGTTTCGTTTTCGTCCAGCATTCAATCCACTCCAGCGCCAGCTATCTCTGCGCAATCAGCTACATATTTTATAGTTTCCGGCAGGCTCGGGCCCGGCCGGCCATGGCCTACAGTGTAGCTTTTGCCAATAGGGGCCCGCCTGGCATGCCCATGAAAAAAGGACTGCCAAGGCAGTCCTTTGCGCATCACCTCGGCGCCGCAGCAGGGCAGCGGCAGCCATCGGGATTTAGTTGCGGGTCTGGTCGACCAGCTTGTTCTTGGCGATCCAAGGCATCATGGCACGCAGCTGGCCACCGACTTGCTCGATCTGGTGATCGGCGGTGTTGCGGCGGCGGGCGGTCATCGATGGGTAGCTCAGACGGCCTTCCTGGATGAACATCTTGGCGTAGTCGCCGTTCTGGATGCGCTTCAAAGCGTTGCGCATGGCCTTGCGCGACTCTTCGTTGATCACTTCAGGGCCCGTCACGTACTCGCCGTATTCGGCGTTGTTCGAGATCGAGTAGTTCATGTTGGCAATGCCGCCTTCGTAGATCAGGTCCACGATCAGCTTGAGCTCGTGCAGGCACTCGAAGTAGGCCATTTCAGGCGCGTAGCCGGCTTCCACCAAGGTCTCGAAGCCCATCTTGATCAGCTCGACCGCGCCGCCGCACAGAACGGCTTGCTCGCCGAACAGGTCGGTCTCGGTTTCTTCCTTGAAGTTGGTCTCGATGATGCCGGCCTTGCCGCCACCATTGGCCATCGCGTACGACAGAGCCAGGTCACGGGCCTTGCCGGACTTGTCCTGGTGCACAGCGATCAGGTGGGGCACGCCGCCGCCTTGGCTGTAGGTGTTGCGCACGGTGTGGCCAGGGGCCTTGGGCGCCACCATCCACACGTCCAGATCGGCGCGGGGCACGACCTGGTTGTAGTGCACGTTGAAGCCGTGCGCGAACACCAGCGAAGCGCCTTGCTTGATGTTGTCCTTGACGTTGTCGTTGTAGACCTTGGCGATGTCTTCGTCAGGCAGCAAGATCATGACCACGTCAGCGGCCTTGACAGCATCGTTGACTTCCATCACGGTCAGGCCAGCCTTCTCGGCCTTGGGCCAGGAAGCGCCAGACTTGCGCAGACCGACGATGACCTTCACGCCACTGTCGTTCAGGTTCTGCGCATGCGCATGGCCTTGCGAGCCGTAGCCGATGATGGCGACGGTCTTGCCTTTGATGAGGGACAGGTCACAGTCCTTGTCGTAAAAAACTTTCATGCTTCGCTCCGTTGGTATCAGTCAAAAATTCAGAAATTCAAACAAACATTCTCAAGAATCTGCGTCGTCAGGGGGCCTTGCCGCAGGTCCTGAAGCCAGCAAATAAGCTCCCGCTACAAAAGCGCCCAATCCTACTATGAGTACTAGCCAGGGGTTGGTGCGCCTCGAAGCGTTTTCGTCGGGCTCGCCAAAGATGCCATCACACAAGCGCTGCTGTGTGAAAAGGTCCTGGGACAGACTGCAATCAGGGTCATCCGTCTGCACCCAGGCCACCACCAGCACAAGCCCCACCAGCAGCAGCACCACCCCCACCGCCTGGCGGGCATGGCGTCGCAGCCGGTGACACCAGCGCATTACACGCGCAAGATGCGTTCACCGCGCCCGATGCCGCTGGCACCGGTACGCACGGTCTCGAGGATGGCCGACCGGTCGATCGCGCTCAGGAAAGCGTCGTTCTTGGCCTGGTCGCCGGTCACCTCGATGGTGTAGCTCTTCTCGGTCACATCGATGATGCGGCCGCGGAAGATATCGGCCATGCGCTTCATCTCCTCGCGCTCCTTGCCGACCGCCCGCACCTTGATCATCATCAGCTCGCGCTCGGTATAGGCGCCTTCGGTCAGATCGACCACCTTGACCACTTCAATGAGTCGGTTGAGGTGCTTGGTGATCTGCTCGATGACGTCGTCCGAGCCGGTGGTGGTGATGGTCATGCGCGACAGCGAGGCATCCTCGGTGGGCGCCACAGTGAGCGACTCGATGTTGTAGCCACGGGCCGAAAACAGGCCCACCACGCGCGACAGGGCGCCTGGTTCGTTCTCCAGGAGAACCGCAATGATGTGTTTCATAAGAACAGATTCCTCTTTTCGCTACCCTCCCCCGGCGCCGGTAAGCGCAGGGCTCGGTAGACAATAGATTCGTCAGAAAGGGAAAACCCAAGGGAAGGCTGGACGCGCGCTTGCCACAAGGCGCGCCAAGCCAGAAAGGCGTTTACAGATCGTCCGCGCCCAGCAGCATCTCGGTGATGCCCTTGCCGGCCTGGACCATCGGGAAGACGTTCTCGGTCGGATCGGTGCGGAAATCGAGGAACACACTCTTGCGCTCTTCGCGGGCAATGCGCCGCGCCTCGCGCAGCGCGGGCTCCACATCCTCGGGCTTCTCGATCAGAATGCCCGCATGGCCATAGGCTTCTGCCAGCTTGACGAAGTCAGGCAGCGAATCCATGTAGCTGTGGCTGTAGCGGCCCGAGTACTCGATCTCTTGCCACTGGCGCACCATGCCCAGGAAGCGGTTGTTGAGCGCGCAGATGATGATCGGCGTCTCGTACTGGCGGCAGGTGGCCAGCTCCTGGATGTTCATCTGCACCGAGCCTTCGCCGGTGATGCAGAACACCTCGGCATCGGGCTTGGCCAGCTTGATGCCCATCGCATAGGGAATGCCCACGCCCATCGTGCCCAGGCCGCCCGAGTTGATCCAGCGGCGCGATTCCTCAAAGCGGTAGTACTGCGCCGCCCACATCTGGTGCTGGCCCACGTCCGAGGTCACATAGCAGTCCGCATCGCGGGTCATCTGCCACAGCGTCTCGACGACGAACTGGGGCTTGATCACGTCCTTGTTGCCACGGTCATAGCGCAGGCAATCACGGCTGCGCCAGCCTTCGATGGTCTTCCACCAGTTCTGCAGTGCCTCGGCATCGGGGCTGGCCACGCTCTCGCGCACCATCGCGATCAGCTCGGTCAGCACTTCCTTGCAGTCGCCCACGATGGGCACATCCACCTTGACGCGTTTGGAGATCGACGAAGGGTCGATATCGACATGGATGATCTTGCGCTCCACCGACATGAAGTGCTTGGGGTTGCCGATCACCCGGTCATCAAAGCGCGCACCGACGGCCAGCAGCACATCGCAGTTCTGCATCGCGTTGTTGGCTTCGATCGTGCCGTGCATGCCCAGCATGCCCAGGAATTTCTTGTCGCTGGCCGGGTAGGCGCCCAGGCCCAGCAAGGTGTGGGTCACCGGGTAGCCCAGCAGGTCCACCAGGGTGCGCAGCTCTTGCTCGGCGCCGCTCAGCAGCACGCCGCCACCGGTGTAGATATAGGGACGCTTGGCCGACAGCAGCAGCTGCAAGGCCTTGCGGATCTGGCCGCTGTGGCCCTTCTTGACCGGGTTGTAGGAGCGCATCTCCACCGTCGAGGGATAGCCGCTGTAGGCCACCTTCTTGAAGGACACGTCCTTGGGGATATCGATCACCACGGGGCCAGGGCGGCCCGTGCGTGCGATATGGAAAGCTTTTTTCATCGTCAGCGCCAGGTCGCGCACATCCTTGACCAGGAAGTTGTGCTTGACGATGGGGCGCGTGATACCGACGGTATCGCATTCCTGGAAAGCATCCGAGCCAATGGCCGTCGTGGATGTCTGACCGGAGATCACGACGATAGGGATGCTGTCTGTGTAAGCAGTGGCAATACCGGTGACTGCATTCGTCAGGCCGGGGCCGGAAGTGACCAGGGCCACGCCCACCTCACCGGTGGCACGGGCAAAGCCGTCTGCCGCATGCACTGCTGCCTGTTCGTGGCGAACCAGCACATGGTTGATGGTGTCTTGTTTGTAGAGCGCGTCGTAGATGTAGAGAACTGCACCGCCGGGGTAGCCCCACAGCTGCTTGACGCCTTCGGCCTGCAGTGCCTTGACCAGCACTTCAGCGCCCATGAGTTCTTGGGATTTCTGCGCGGACTGATGCGCCGCTTGCGCCGAGTTCTGCTCGGCCTTGGACATTTCCATGATCAACCTTTGTGAATTTCTCTAACGAAAAACCTCTGGTGCTCCTCGCCCAGCTCTTGTGGAGCCTGCTTGGAACTTGAGGCCAACGGACATGGGCGAGATGCTTGCGACGCCGGACCGTGACCCTTTTGCTTTTTGATGCTTATACATTATCGCACTGCAGCATTGCTTTGCGACAAACCACGGATTTTTTTTCGATAGGATGCGATAATCTAGGGCTTGATGCGGTGTTTTTTGCCACACTTGGTTTATTTGCCCGGGTAAAAAGCGAGAAATCTCTGAATAACCACGGTGTTGGGTACGATTTGGCCACAGAACGAGAACTGTCCGACTTTCTGAAAAGCGTTGAAAAGCGAGCTTTCAAGCGCTCGCTTTTTCATGTGCGCGACCAGGAAGCAGCGCTCGACATCGTGCAGGACAGCATGATGAAGCTGGCCGAGCACTATGGGGACAAGCCGCCCAACGAGCTGCCGATGCTGTTCCAGCGCATTCTGTCCAACAGCACGCTCGACTGGTTTCGCCGGCAAAAGACGCGCAACGCGCTCTTTACGACGATGAGCGACTTCGAAGGCCCGGATGACGAGGGGGAATTCAACCTCCTCGATATCTACAACGCCGACAATGGAGAGGCCGAGCAGAGTGCCGAGGACCACACCAACCGCAAACAAACCCTTGCATTAATAGAAAAAGAGATACAACAGTTGCCAGCGCGTCAACGCGAAGCGTTTCTGATGCGTTATTGGGAAGAGATGGACATCGCAGAGACTGCAGCAGCCATGGGTTGCTCAGAGGGAAGTGTAAAAACCCACTGCTTTCGCGCCATCCAAACCTTGAGTAAAGTGCTTAAGGCCAAAGGAATCGTGCTATGAACCGCTCAAACACCGCCCAAACCGTTGTCAATGCTGAAATTTTTGCCCGCCGCGTCACCGCCCGGCTGAGCGAAGCCGAGGCTGATCTCGACTACGACATCAGCGAACGTTTGCGAGCGGCCCGCGAGCGCGCGCTGTCCCGCCGCAAGGTGGTGGCTGTGCCCGCGATTGCACGCCAGCCCCAGCAGGAGGCTGCACCTTCTGGCAAACGCAACTGGTGGCGCGCCGTGGTGTCGGCCGTGCCGCTGAGCGCGATGGTGGCCGGCCTGGCCTTCTTCAACGGTGTTCAGGCGGACGAAGGCGCCAGCGAAATGGCCGAGTACGATGCCACCTTGCTGGCTGACGAGCTGCCGCCAAGCGCCTATACTGATCCTGGTTTTACCCAGTTTCTGAAGATTGCTGCCCAAAAGCAGCCCACTGACAAGCGTTGAGACACGATTACGATAACGACGAGGTAGCCGGCAACTCGCCCGCCCCTTCGAGCATCCCCGCCCTGGCAGCCAGTCTTTTGCTGGCTGCTTTTGCTGTTGTGGGCATCTACGCCGGCAACAAGGCCGCCAACATCTACGGCAGCGCCGCCAGCGATCTGGTCAGCGCCAACAGCGTCACGCGCTCGAGCAGCCCGCGCAATGAAGGCCCGAGCTGGGAAGCGCTCGATGACGACCAGCGCACCGTGCTCGCGCCGCTCGAAGAGCAGTGGAACTGGCTGACCACCCAGCAAAAAAGCCGCTGGACGATGATCGCCGACAGCTTTGACGATTTCTCCCCCGAAGAGCAGCTGCGCATTGCCGAGCACATGAAGGAATGGGCCAAGTTCAGCCTGTCCGACCAAAGCCAGGCGCGGCTCAACTACTCGAACATCAGCAGCCTGTCGGCCGAGGAAAAGCGCAAGCTCTGGGAAGATTACCAGGCACTCAGCGCCCGTGAGCGCAAGCGCCTGGCCCAGGGCGGCGTGCTCTACCACGGTGGCGTGGCGCTGGCGCCCCGCCCCACCGCCCGCAGCACCGGGCGCCTGGTCAAGGTGCCCGCTGCCGCCATCAACCCCAACCGCGCCAACCCGCCCAAGATCCTGCCGCCGCCCGAGATCCGTGTGCAGTCGCGCGGCATGGTGACACCGGTGGAAGTGGGGCCGCTCAGCGGGCCCGCCCCGGCGGCCAATGGCGCAGCGCATGCCCCAGCCCCCGCGCTGCCACCGGCGCCCCCTCCGGCCTTGCCGCCTGCCCCGGTGGTGGAGACCGCGCCGGTGCAAATGCCCGCGCCTGTTACCTCTTCGCCGCTGCCCCCGCTCGACGCCCCCAGCCGGCCACCAGCGGGCGAATCACAGTCGCGCAACAGCGACAGCCCGGTGCACCCGCCGACCTGATACTGTTCGCATGCAGACCCCCTCCAGCACAACAGCGCTCTCCCAGGGCCCTCTCGCCACCAGCGCGCTGTTGCGCGCACCGCGCCTGGCGCGGCGCATGGCCTGCTGGTTGTACGAGGGCATGCTGATGTTTGGCGTGGTCTTCATGTCGGGCTACCTCTACAGCTCGCTGAGCCAGACCCGCAATGCGATGGACAACCGCCATGGCCTGCAGCTGTTCCTGTTCATCATCTTTGGCATCTATTTCACCTGGTTCTGGCACAAGGGCCAGACCCTGGCGATGAAGACCTGGCAGATCCGCATCGTGGATCGGAATGGCCAGCCGTTGACCCAGGGCCGCGCGCTGCTGCGCTATGTCTGCAGCTGGCTGTGGTTTCTGCCGCCGCTGGTCGTCAGCATGCCCTTTGGCCTGCCGGTGGGCGAAATCGTCGTGCTGCTGAGCGGCTGGATCGTGGTCTGGGCGCTGGCCAGCCGGCTGCACCCGCTGCAGCAGTTCTGGCACGATGCGCTCGCGGGTACCCGCCTGGTCAGCGCCGAGCGCCCTGCGCCAAAAAGCACGGCGCCTGATCCGTCGGACTAGATGGACCCCTGTTGCGCCGGCGATGCTGGGCGCAAGAGCCACGCAGCGCGCCGATCAAATGCTGCAGTGCAATAATATGCTTTGTGTCGCCCGCGCTGTGCCATGATGGGCGACTACCACGCTCCCTATGAACCAGCCCGATCCCCGCCCCCCCTCCGAGCCCGCCGCGCCAGCGCACAGCCTGGCCGACATCCACGCCGCCAACCCGCAAAAAAGCCGCACGGGCCTGACACGGGTCTGGCATGCCGCTGGTTATTCGCTGCAAGGCCTGCGGGCCGGCTGGGGCGAAAAGGCCTTCCGCATGGAAGCCCTACTCGCGCTGCTGATGCTGCCCGCCTCCGTATGGCTGGCACGTGACTGGCGCGACTGGGCCTTGCTGATCACCCCGGTTTTCCTGGTGCTGATCGCTGAGCTGCTCAACACCGGGATCGAGATGGCGATGGACCGCTTTGGCCCCCAGTGGCATGCACTGGCCAAGAAGGCCAAGGACATGGGCAGTGCTGCCGTGTTCCTGGCGCTGGTGCTGTGCGCGGCGGTGTGGCTGCCTGCCTTGTATGAAAGATTGCTGAAATGACCAACTCCCCAAGCTTTTCGATGTGCGTTTACTGCGGCTCACGCCCCGGCAAGGCCGACGCCTTTGGTGAGGCCGCCCAGGCCGTGGGCCACTGGATTGGCAGCCACGGCGGCCAACTGGTCTATGGCGGCGGCAAATCCGGCCTGATGGGCACGGTGGCCCGCGCCACGCGCGAGGCTGGCGGCCGCGTGGTCGGCGTGATCCCCAAGGCTCTCGTGGACCGCGAGCTGGCCAATGAGCTCTGCGACGAGCTGCATGTGGTCACCACGATGCACGAGCGCAAGGCGATGATGGCCGAGCGCAGCAATGCCTTTATCGCCATTCCCGGCGGCATCGGCACCTTTGAAGAGCTGTATGAAATCTGGACCTGGCGCCAGCTGGGCTACCACGACAAGCCCATCGGCATCCTCAACGCCCATGGTTACTACGACGGCATGCTGCAGTTCCTGCAGCAGTGCGTGGGCCAGGGCTTTATGGACGAGTGGCAGATGGGCCTGATCAAGAGTGGCGACGACCATGCCGCACTGCTCGCCCAGCTGGTCGAAGAAGCCGGTCTGTCGCAGCAAAGCGATGCGCTGCGTGCCGTGATCTAAACCGCGCCCCGCAGACACCAAAAAGCGGCCCGTTGAACGGGCCGCTTTGCTTTTGCGGGGTCAGCACCGCCGCTTTGGAATGAAGCGGCAGCGGTGCTGGGGACCGACCGCTTAGTCGTTGTCCGCCACCGTTTTGGCAAACGCAATGCCGATCAGCGAGATCACTGCGGTGCCCACGATGTACCAGGCCACCGGCACCCAGGAGCCGTTGTATTTGTTGAGCAGCCAGGTGGCGAGCAGGGGCGCAGTGCCGCCGGCCAGCGCCGCGCCAATCTGGTAGCCCAGCGTGATGCCGGTGTAGCGCACACGGGTCGAGAAAATCTCCGAGAACAAGGTGCCCAGCACGGCGGTGATGGGCGCCCAAACGAGACCCAGGCCGACGACGGTGGCGATGACCAGGCTGGTCATCGTGCGCTGCTCGAGCAGCATGAAGTACGGGAAGGTGAAGGCGGCCATTACCAGGGTGCCAGCCACAAACATGCGCTTGCGGCCAATGCTGTCCGACAGCCGCCCCATCAGCGGGATCATCAAGGTGGTGAGCAGGGTGGCGATGGTCACCGCATTGAGCACCGAGATGCGCTCAAAGCCCAAGGTAGCCGTGGCGTAGCTGACGATAAAGGTCGAGAAGATATAGAACGGCGCCGTTTCGACAAACTTGATGGCGACGGCCACCAGCACCGCGCGCCAGTGGTAGCGCAGGGTTTCGACCAGCGGGATCTTGGCCACATTGCCGCTGGCCTTGGCCTGCTTGAACGCGGGGGTCTCATCAATGCCCTTGCGGATCCACAGGCCCAGGAACACCAGGATGGCGCTCAGCAGGAACGGCACGCGCCAGCCCCAGGCCAGGAACTGGTCATCGGGCAGGGTGCTCATCACGGTGATGGCCAAGGTGGCCAGCACCATGCCGATGGTCACGCCCATCTGCGGCACGCTGCCAAACAGGCCCTTGCGGTTCTTGGGCGCGTATTCGTAGGCCAGCAGCAGCGCGCCGCCCCATTCGCCACCAATGCCCAGGCCCTGCACCAGGCGCAGCACGATCAGCAGGATCGGCGCCCATATGCCAATTTGCTCATAGCCCGGCAGCAGGCCGATCAGCACGGTGGCGCCGCCCATCAGCGACAAGGTGATCACCAAGGTCTTCTTGCGCCCGATGCGGTCACCGATGTGCGAGAAGATAAAGCCGCCCAGCGGCCGGATGAAAAAGGTCAGCGAGAAGGTCAGGTAGGACAGCATCAGCCCCACGACCGGGTCGGTGGTTGGGAAGAACACCTTCCCAAACACCAGCGCCGCCGTGGTCGCATAGAGGAAATAGTCAAACCACTCGATGGAGCTGCCCATCAGACTGGCAATCAGTACTCGCTTGTTGGTGGCCGCAGACGCTGCTGGCTCGGTCGAAGATGTGCGCATGGAAGGGATGTGAACAGGTAGCAAAGGAAAGGGGGAAGAGTGGCCGGGCCCGCACAGGGCCCGGCGCAGCAGATCAGGTGGCCGAGGCGCCCGAGGTACCCGCAGCGGCAAAGGCGTCAAAGGCCAGCGAGGCGGCGGCCAGGTCCTCCAGCGCCGTGCCCACGGCCTTGAACAGCGTGATCTCCTCGGCGCTGCGGCGGCCCGCATGCTGGCTGCGGCACAGCTGCTCCAAGGTGGCAGCCAGGCCGCTGGCCTCCCAGGCGCCGCTGGCGATGGGCGCCAGAATATCGCCCGCCTTCATCAGCGCTTCAGGCGTATCGACAAAAACGGTGGCGCGGGCAAAGCAGGCGTCATCGCTCTCGCGCATCGCCGGGGTAAAGCTGCCGATCAGGTCCAGGTGCACACCCGGCTGCAGCCACTCGCCACGCACCAGGGGCGCGTTGGACAAGGTAGCGCAGCTGATGATGTCGGCCTGGCGCGCCGCCTGCTCCAGGTCGGTGGCGACCGAGGCTTGCAGGCCCTGCGCCTGCAGGCGCGCCACCATCGCTTGTGCGGCCTCGGGGCGGATATCCCAGACCTGCACCTCCTGGATATCGCGCACGCAGCGGTAGGCGTCGGGCAGCAGGCTGGCCACGCGGCCGGCGCCCAGCACCAGCAGACGGCGGGCATCGGGGCGGCTGAGCCAGCGCGCGGCCAAGGCCGATGCCGCAGCGGTGCGGCGCGAAGTGATGGCATCACCATCGAGCACCGCCAGCGGGGCGCCGGTGGTCGCGTCATACAGGATAAAGACCGAATGCAGACCCGGCAGGCCCCGCGACTGGTTGCCCGGGAAGATGGACACCGTCTTGACCCCCATGCGCTTGCCGGTCTGCCAGGCGGGCATCAGCAGCAGGATGCCGTCGTCGGCGCCCGTCTGGCTGGCGATCTGGTGGTTGTGGCGCAGTGGCACTTCGCAGCCGGCGATGAACATCTGTTCCAGACAGTCGATCAGGGCCGCCATGGGCAGGTGTTGCGTGGTGTGGGTGGAGTCCAGGATCTGCATGTGGCGCAATAAATCTACTAAAGAGAATTAATTTTCGTATACGAAATTTAATGCAGTTTGAGACAATAAATTTCTTAAATCTGTTCTTTCTGTCTAGGGTTTACCCGAGAATTGGGCCTAAAACGCGGCCGCCACGGCTGCGCTGCGCCACGGGCCAGCGCAGCGCCCCCTACACTGGCGAGCACCACAAGAGCCTGCCATGCCCCACGCCCCCCTGCCCCACCACAACGCCGGCGCCGATGCCACCACCGATGTGCTGGCCACCAAGCTGCGCCTGCTGCGGCGCGATGCCGATCTGACCTTGCAGCAGCTGAGCCAGCGCTGCGGCATCTCGGCCTCGGCGCTGTCCAAGATCGAGCACGGCCAGCTCTCGCCCACCTATGAAAAGATTGCGGCGCTCGCACGCGGGCTGGATGTGGACGTGGGCGAGCTCTTCAGCCCGCTGCAGCAAACGGGCCTGCGCGCGCGGCGCAGCATCACCCGCCAGGGCGATGGCCTGGTGCACCGCACGCCGCAATACGTCTATGAGCTGCTGCATGCCGACCTGGCCGACAAGCGCTTTATTCCGCTGCTCACCACCATCAAGGCCCATGAGCGCAGCGCCTTTCCCCAGTTGCTGAGCCACGATGGCGAGGAGATGCTGTATGTGATGCGCGGCAGCGTGGTCATCCATACCGACAGCTATGCGCCGCTGGAGCTGGCCGCTGGCGACTCCTGCTATTTCGACAGCGTCATGGGCCATGCCTGCATCTCGGGCGGCGATGAGGATGCGCAGGTGCTGTGGATTTGCTCGCACACCACGATCAAACCCTGAACCCGCTGCCCAGCAACCGGTAGCAGGCATGAAAAAAGCGCCTGGCTTGCCAAGGCGCTTGTGCGGATGCGGGTGGGGCCCCGATCAGACCGCCGCTTCGTCCAGATCACCGGTACGGATACGGATCACGCGCTCGACCTCGGTGACGAAAATCTTGCCATCACCGATCTTGCCGGTGCGGGCGGCGTTGACGATCGCGTCCACACAGCGGTCCACATCCTCGTCCTTCACGGCGACTTCGATCTTCACCTTGGGCAGAAAGTCCACCACATATTCCGCACCACGGTAGAGCTCGGTGTGGCCCTTCTGGCGGCCAAAACCCTTGACTTCGCTGACGGTCAGACCGGTCACGCCCACATCCGCCAGAGCTTCACGCACCTCGTCCATCTTGAAAGGTTTGATAACGGCGGTAATCATTTTCATAAAGCTCTCCTGGGATGGGCATATACACGCTGCGCAGGCGATGCGCGCAGCAACTGGGGCTATTGTGCGTCAAGATTCCGGCTTCGGCACCTCCGGGGCCAAATCTCCAGGCATTGGCTTCCCAGGCCCTGGCCCCATCAGATCTCTAAACGCCGTCCAGCCGCAGGTCCAAACGGGCGGCCAGCGCCTGGCTTTGGGCGTTCAGGCCGGTCACCCGCACGGCGCTGCCATGCTTGCGCAGCCGCGCGCAGACCTTGGCGAGCGCCTGCACCGCCGTGATGTCCCAAAGATGCGCCTGCGCCATGTCGATGCGCACCGGCCGGCCCTCGATCTCGCGCACATCAAAGGCATCAACCAGCAGATCGGCCGACGCAAAGAACAGCTGGCCGCGCACGGCGTAGACCAGCTCGGCATCGCCGCTGCGCTGCACCTGCAGCAGCCTGGACACCTTGAACATGAAGAACACGCCGCTCAGCAGCACGCCCACCGCCACGCCAGCGGCCAGGTTGTGGGTGGCGATGGTGACCACCACGGTGGCGAGCATCACCAGGCTCGACAGCTTGGGATGCTTGAGCAGCGCGCGGGCCGATCCCCAGTCCAGGGTCGAGGCCGACACCATGACCATGATTGCGACCAGCGCCACCACCGGCACCTGGGCCACCCAGGGTTTGAGCAGCACCATCAAGCCCAGCAAAAAGGCACCGGCAAACAAGGTGGACAGCCGGCCACGCCCGCCATAGCGCACATTGCTCACACTCTGGCCAATCATGCCGCAGCCTGCTATGCCACCAAAGCAGCTGGCCGCGATATTGGCCAGGCCCAGGCCGCTGCATTCGCGGTTCTTGGCGCTGGGGGTATCGGTCTGCTCATCGACCACGCTGGCCGTCATCAAGGATTCGAGCAGGCCCACCATCGCAATGGCCAGCGCCGGCAGCGCAATCAGCTGCAGGGTCTGCAGCGACAGCGGCACATCGGGCAGCGCCCAGCTGGGCAAGGTAGCGGGCAGGTGGCCCAGGTCGGCCACGGTCTTCAGGGGCAGATCCAGCGCATGGGCTGTGCCCGTCAGCACCAGGATGCAGATCAGCGGCGACGGGATGGCCGTGCTGATGCGTGGCAGGCCGTAGATGACCACCAGGCCCAGCGCCAGCATGGCCCAGGTCGCGCCATTGGCCCCCACCAGGTGCGGCAGCTGGGCCGCAAAAATAAGCACGGCCAGCGCATTGACAAAACCGGTGCGCACCGAGCCCGAGACAAAGCGCAGCAGCACGCCCAGGCGCAGCCAGCCAAACAGCACCTGCATGGCGCCAGCGAGCAGGCCCGCTGCCAACAGGTACTGCAGGCCATGGGCCTGCACCAAGGGTGCTGCGACCAGGGCCACCGAGCCGGCAGCGGCCGACACCATGGCCGGCCGCCCACCCGCAAAGGCAATCACGATGCTGATGACAAAGGAGGCGAACAGGCCCACCGATGGATCAACCCCGGCGACAAAGGAAAAGGCGATGACCTCGGGGATCAGCGCAAAGGTGGCGACTGCGCCGGCCATCAGCTCGCGCGGCACGCTCGGCGCCCACTGGGCGCGAAAATAATGAACAAAAGGGGACATGGCAAAGCCCGCACCCGGCAGCGCCGGGTACAGCTCCAAAAATACGAAGGAAGGGCGGCGGCGCAGGCGGGCCGCGCGATGCCGCGATCAAAGGAATTGAGGGACGCGCGCCGCGCTATGGCGGATTGAGCCGCGAAAAGCCCGACTGGCGCGTGGCGACCTGGCGCGCGATGCGTGCGCGCACAAAGCTCAGGAAACGCGCAGCCCCCAGCCGCCCCGCGTCAGGCGCGAGGGGTGGGCAGGCGCAGCGCATCAAGGGCATGGGCAAGGGGTGGGTCACAGGCACGGGTAGTGGCCTGACCGCTCAGCCCCGGAAACCGTTGGTGATGGGGTAGCGCCAGTCGCGGCCAAAACCCCGGGCCGACAGGCGCGGGCCCACGGCGGCCTGGCGGCGCTTGTATTCGTTGATGCGGATCAGGCGCACCACCCGCTCCACATCGGCGCGGGGGTAGCCGGCGGCCACAATGCTGTCGATGTCGGCGTCCTGCTCCATATAGCGCGCAATGATCGCATCCAGCACTTCATAGGGCGGCAGGCTGTCCTGGTCCTTCTGGTCCGGGCGCAGCTCGGCACTGGGCGGGCGGGTGATGATGCGCTCGGGGATCGGGTTGCGGCCAGTGCCATAGGGGTCATGGGCATTGCGCCAGCGCGCCAGCTCAAACACACGGGTCTTGGGCACATCGCGCAGCACCGCAAAGCCGCCCGCCATGTCGCCGTACAAGGTGCAGTAGCCAGTGGCCATCTCGCTCTTGTTGCCGGTGGTCAGCACAATGGAGCCAAACTTGTTGGACAGCGCCATCAGCAAGGTGCCGCGAATGCGGGCCTGCAGGTTTTCCTCGGTCGTGTCTTCGGCACGGCCGGCAAAATCCTGCGCCAGTGCGGCCTTGAAGGCTTCGAACTGGGGCGCAATCGAGATCTCTTCATAGGCCACCGACAGGCGCTCGGCCATCTCGCGCGCATCGATCCAGCTGATGTCGGCAGTATAGGGCGAGGGCATCATCACCGTGCGGACCTTGTCGGCCCCCAGCGCATCGACCGCAATGGCCAGCACCAGGGCCGAATCGATACCGCCCGACAAACCCAGCACCGCACCGGGGAAACCGGTCTTGCCCAGGTAGTCGCGCACCGCCACCACCAAGGCCTGCCACAGCTGCTGGTTGGTGTCGCCAGGCTGGGCGATGAGGCCGGACAGCTGCAGGCCCGTGGCCGTGGCCTCGACCTGCACCGACAGCAGATGTTCGTCAAAACCCGGCGCGCGGGCGGCCACCTGGCCATCGGCATTCAACGCAAACGAGTGGCCATCGAACACCAGCTCATCCTGCCCACCCACCAGGTGGGCATAGACCAGCGGCAAGCCGGTCTCGCGCGTGCGCTCGGCCAGCAGGGCCTCGCGGTGGCCGGGCTTGTCCATCTGGAACGGCGAGGCATTGATGACCGCCAGCAACTGCGCGCCGGCCGCCTTGGCCGCCCGCGCGGGCTGGCTGGCCCAGGCGTCTTCACAGATCAGCAGGCCAATGCGGCTGCCCGCCACCTCGAACACACAGGTCTGCGTGCCTTCGACAAAGTAGCGGGTCTCGTCAAATTCACGGTAGTTGGGCAGCAGCTGCTTGCGGTAGCAATCCAGCACCTGGCCGGCGCGCAGCACGCTGGCGGCGTTGTAGCAGCGGCCATGGGCGGCATGCTGCGCCGCCTGCGGGTGGCCCAACACCACCGTCAGATCCGGCCACTGGCGGCTGGCCTCCAGCACCTGCGCCACGGCGGCATCGCAGGCCGCCAGGAACGAGGGGCGCTGGAACAGGTCCTCGGCGGCATAGCCGCAAATGCCCAGCTCGGGGGTCAGCAAGAGCTGCACCCCCTGGGCCGCAGCCTGGGCCGCCGCATCAATGATCTTGCGGGCGTTGCCCGGCATATCGCCCACAACAAAGTTCAGCTGGGCGCTTGCAATGGAAAAATGGGACATGGATGACTCGATGGCAAAGGGGCAGTGCACAAGGGCCACAAGGGGGCTGGGCAGGGCCCGCACCTGGCGCAGCCAAAGAGTCTAGCCTACAAAGCCCCAGGGCTGGAAAGCGGCGCGCAAATCCCGCCAATCCGGGACAGCTGGCGCGCGGTTTGCGGGCAGAATCAGGCTTTTGCACCACTACCTGCAGCGTCCCATGAACTTTGGCAGCGACAACCAAGCCGGCGTCTCCCCCCGCATCCTGCAAACCCTGGTGGAGGCCGCCAGCGGCATCCAGTCCGCCTACGGCAACGACGAATGGAGCCAGCGCGCCGAGCAGATGCTGGGCGAGGCCTTTGGCACCCCTGTGAAAGTGTTCTTCGTCACCACCGGCACAGCGGCCAACTGCCTGGCGCTGTCCACCATCGCCCAGCCCTGGAACGCCGTGGTCTGCCACAACATGGCCCATATCGCGGTCGATGAGAACAGCGCCCCGGCCCTGTTTACCGGCGGCGCCAGCCTGCTGCCGATGGCCACGGACAACGGCAAGATCAGCGCCGAAGACCTGGCCGCGTTTGTGGAACGCACCCCCCATGACGCGCCCCACAACATGGTGATCAGCGGTTTGAGCATCTCCCAGGTGACCGAGAACGGCCTGGTCTACCAGCCCCAAGAGATTGCCGCACTGGCCGCCCAGGCGCATGCGCTGGGCCTGCGCCTGCATATGGATGGCGCGCGCCTGGCCAATGCGATTGCCGCGCTGCAGTGCCACCCGGGCGATATCACCTGGCGCGCAGGTGTCGATGTGCTGAGCCTGGGCGCGTCCAAGAACGGCGCGCTGATGGCCGAGGCGGTGGTGTTCTTCGACCCGGCGCTGGCCCAGAACTTCTCGCTGCGCATCAAGCGCAGCGGCCAGTTGGTGTCCAAGAGCCGAACCATCGGCGCGCAGTTCTGCGCCTGGCTGGAGGGCGGCCACTGGATGGAGCTGGCCCGCCATGCCAATGCAATGGCAGCCAAGCTGTCGGCCGCACTCGTCGCCACGCCCGGCGTGCGCCTGAGCTGGCCCACCCAGGCCAATGAAGTGTTTGTGCGGATGCCCATTGCGCTCTATGAACATCTGCGCGCCCAGGGCGTGCGCTGCTCCGACTGGTATGCGACCAGCGTGCCGGCAGGCACCCAGTTGCAGGCGGGCGAGGTGGTGGTGCGCTTTGTCGCCTCCTGGTCCAGCACCGATGAGGAGATCGCCGCGCTGATGGACCTGGTGCACAGCCACCAGCGCCAAGCCGCATAACCTGCCCCCTGCAGCGGCGCTGCAGGCAGACCACAATCGGGCCATGACCTCGCTGCCCGCTGACCCCATGCCCGCACCCCACCCCGGCCCCAGCCTGGAGCTGCGCATTCTGCCCAGCATGGCGGAGTTCGATGCCACCGCCTGGGATGGGCTGCTGGCCTTGCAAGAGCGCCCCACCCCCTTCATGCGCCACGCCTACCTGCAGGCGCTGGAGGACAGCGGCAGCGCCACTGTGGAGAGCGGCTGGCAGCCTTGCCACCTGAGCCTGTGGCAGGACGACGCGCTGGTGGGCGCCTGCCCGATGTACCTCAAGAGCCATTCCTATGGCGAGTACGTGTTTGACTTTGCCTGGGCGCGGGCCTATGCCGAGCATGGCCTGGACTACTTCCCCAAGGCGGTCATCGCCGTGCCCTTTACCCCCGTGCCCGGCAGCCGCCTGCTGGTGGCCGATGGCCGCTTTCGCGCGCCCTTGCTGCATGCCGCCACCCAGTTTTGCGAGCAGCAGCAGGTCTCGTCGCTGCACCTGCTGTTTGGCGCTGCGCCTGATCTGCAGGCGGCGGATGACATTGCGCTGATGCAGCGCGAGAACGTGCAGTTCCACTGGCGCAACCGCGATGCTGCGCAGGCCGGTGATGCCAGGCCCTACACCGACTTCGATGATTTTCTGGCCGAGCTGCAGCAGGACAAGCGCAAGAAGATTCGCCAGGAGCGGCGCAAGGTGCAGGCCGCTGGCGTCACCTTCCGCCATGCCCGTGGTGCGCAGATCAGCGCAGCCGATTGGGACTTCTTCTACCAGTGCTATGAGCGCACCTATCTGGAGCATGGCAACGCGCCCTACCTGACCCCGGCCTTCTTTGCCGCGATGCGTACCGAGATGGCGGAGCACTGGCTGCTCTTTATCGCCGAGCGCGAGGGCCGCCCCATCGCCGCCAGTCTGATCGCCATCGATGTGCCAGGCAGCGGGCCACGCCATGCCTATGGACGCTACTGGGGTGCGCTGGAACGGGTGGACTGCCTGCACTTTGAGGCCTGCTACTACCAGCCCATTGCATGGTGCATACGCCATGGCCTGCAGTGCTTTGAAGGCGGCGCGCAGGGCGAGCACAAGATGGCACGCGCCCTCCTGCCGGTGCGCACCCCCAGCGCCCACTGGCTGGCCCATGCCGGCTTTGCCCAGGCGGTGGAGCGCTATCTGGCGCGCGAGTCCCAGGGCATGGCCGAGTACCAGCGTGCGCTGCAGGACCACAGCCCGCTCAAACACTCGTCATAAGCCCTGTCCAAGTTGTAATTAATTTTGTCGCTCCTGCGTAGCGCGTTACGGCTGTCGGCGAAGCCGCACAGCAAGCACAAGGCTGCACTGACAAGGCCGGGCACGGCGGCTACGCACAATGGCTACACCTTAACCAAGCACGCAAGGAGTGACACCATGAACAAGGACCAAGTCGTAGGCAAGATCAAGGACCTGGCAGGCGAAGCACAGGCCGGTGTCGGCAAGGCCATCAACAGCCCCAGCCAGATCGCCAAGGGCAAGGCACTGGAGGCCGAAGGCGAAATCCAGAAAAAGGCCGGTGATGTGAAAGAGAGCTTGAAGGACGCCGCCGACGCGGCCAAGAAGCGCCTCTGAGCCTGATCGACCGCCGGGGTGTAACAGCGGCCTTGATGAACGTCACTAACACATACAAATTACCGACATTGAGGCGCTCAATTTAAGGCAATATAAGCCTATTGATTCAACCGAACCCCTCCTTGGCCAGCATTCGTTGCTGGCATTTTTTTGCCCGCAGCCAAAGTGCAGGCAGCGCAAAAGCTGACTGCATGCACCTATGCAGAAATGCCAGGCATGGAGGCGGAAAAAGGGACTGGGGCGCGAATCAGGCTGCTTGCGCTTGCACCGGCGCCAACGATGCCAAGGCACCCAGCAAGGCCCAGCCCAGCGGCCATTCGCCATGGCCCGATTCCACATTGATATGGCCGGCCGAGGGCACGCGCACAAAGGTGCTGCCCCAGCTTTTGGCATAGGCGCTGGCCATGCGGATGGGGCAATAGGGATCGTTGCTGCTGGCAGCCACAATGCTGGCAAAGGGCAGCGGGTTCGCGGGCACGGGTGTGAAGTCTTCAAACAGCGCGCGGCGTTCCGGATCGGCCGGTGCCACCAGCAAGGCCCCGGCAATGCGGCCGCTTTGCTGGTTGCGCAGTTGCTCAACCGCATGCACGCTGGTGATGCAGCCCAGCGAATGGGCTACCAGGATGACCGGGTGCGGCGCGGCCTCAATGGCCACTTGCACACTGGCCACCCAGGGGCTGCGGTGGGGTTGCAACCAATCCTCCTGCTCCACACGCAAGGCACCGGCAATGCGCTCGGCCCACAGGCTTTGCCAATGGCCGGGGCCGGAGTTGCGCCAGCCCGGCACGATCACCACCGAGACCGGCGCACCCGTCTCGGCTTCACCACGCCACCCTGGCTGCACAGGCCGCTGGCCATTGCGCTGTGCGGCCGCAATGGCCGCATGGCGTGGCGGGGTGGAGGGGTTGATCGTGACAAGACAGGCACCGGACATGCATGCATTGTCAAAGCAGGCTCTTAGATCAACAACGACTATTTTTTAGTATTGTTATTTCTAAAACTAATATGAAGCAGCGCCAGGCATTCAAGTCCCATCGGTTTGGCCAATGCGCTGCAGCGGCAGGTTCTCGCCCATGAAGTCCAGAAACGCGCGCTGCGCTGGCGCCATATTGCGGCGCGAGACAAAGGCCGCATGCAAGATGCCTTCGGGGATGCTCCAGCCGGCCAGCAGCTCCACCAAGTCGCCATTGGCGACCTCATCGCGCACCATGGCTGCGGGCATCCAGCAGGCGCCAATGCCGTCGAGCACCGCATATTTCAAGGTCACCAGGTCATCGGCCACATAGCGGGCCTGGTGGTGGATGGTCACATGCTCGCCTTCGGGGCCCACCAGCTGCAAGGTGCTGTTGCCATCGGCGCTGGTCAGCGACATCGTCGGGATCTTGCTGCCCAGGTCCTGCGGGGTCTGCGGCACGCCATGCACGGCCAGCAGCTCGGGGCTGGCCACCAGGCGCTGGCGCGTCATGCCCAGACGCTTGACCACCAGGCTGCCGCTGTCATTGAGATTGGCACGCACCCGCAGCGCCACATCAATGCCCTCTTCGATCAGGTTGATAGTGCGGTTGGTCACCAGCATCTCGATGCGCACCTTGGCATAGGTGCGCAAAAAGGCCGGCAGCAGCTTGCCCACCGCGCCCTGGGCCAGGGTGACAGGGCAGGACACGCGCACCGTGCCCGAGGGCTCGCGCTGGGTCTGCTCCATCTCGGCCTGGGCATTCTGCGCCGCCTCGCGCGCCGTTTGCGCATGGCGCAAAAAGGTCTCACCCGCATCGG
The DNA here is from genome assembly GCF_037479395.1 of Comamonas sp. MYb21. Lineage (NCBI taxonomy): Bacteria > Pseudomonadati > Pseudomonadota > Betaproteobacteria > Burkholderiales > Comamonadaceae > Comamonas > Comamonas sp. MYb21. The sequence goes on from NZ_JBBGZC010000007.1 coordinate 59,262, forward strand.
TCAACGACAGCCTGCGCGTCGTGCGCTGCAGCAGCCGCACGCCCAGCTGCGCCTCCAGATCGGCAATGCGGCGCGAGAGGCGCGACTTGGGCACGCCCAGCGCGCGGCCCGCTGCAGCAAAGCCGCCGCGCTCGACCACTTCGGCAAAGTAGTACATGTCGTTGAGGTCGTATTTCATCGTGAGAGGCAGCGTTAGCGCGGTCTGCGCGGGCACAGGCGGCAAAAAAGTCTGCCCATCATAGTTCTAAAAATAGAACAATCCAACCCAATTCCAGCCCTCAATCCGGCCCGCCAGCAGTGACAGAATTCAGCCATTGGCAAAAATGCTGCGGGTGCAGCAAAAGCCGTCACCTGATTGAAGGACTGACCATGAAACTGCTGCATATCGATTCGTCCATCCTGGGCGCCAACTCCGTCTCCCGCCAACTGAGCGCCGAAGCCGTCAAGGCCTGGGTCGCGGTACACCCCAACACCCAGGTCGAGTACCTGGACCTGGCCGTCAACACGCCACCCCACCTGGGCGCTGACGCGCTCGGCTTTCGCACCGGCCAGGATGCCAAGACCGAAGCCGAGCGCGAGCAAAATGCCATCTCCGAAACCCTGGTGAGCCAGCTGCTCGAAGCCGACGTGATCGTCATCGGCGCGCCTTTCTACAACTTCAGCATCCCCACCCAGCTGCGCAGCTGGATCGACCGCGTGCTGCAGGGCGGCCGCACCTTCCGCTACACCGCCAACGGCCCTGAAGGCCTGGCCGGTGGCAAGAAGGTGATCGTGGTCGAATCGCGCGGCGGCATCTACTCGACCAGCGAAGGCGGCCGTGCGATGGAGCACCAGGAAACCTATCTGCAAACCATCTTCGGCTTTATCGGCATCACCGATGTGCATTTTGCCCGCGCCGAAGGCCTGGCCATGGGTCCTGAAGCCCGCGCCGCCGCCATCAGCAAGGCCCAAGCCGAGATCGCCCAGGCCGTGGCCACGCCCATGCAGCAAGCCATTGCGGCCTGATTGCTACGCGCTTGAACAGCAGGAGGCCGGGCGCCCAGCGCCCCCTCCGACTGCGGCCCGGCACCCACCACCCAGTGCCCGGGCTTTATCGCCGATCAAAGAAGAACCTTCCGATCGGCTTTTTTGCGTCTGCATGACAAGGCAAGCCGCTGAATCAGCCTATTCAAACGGTGACTGAAAAATGGTCAACCCGTGGTTACAATCGGCCGCCTCTGCTGCGCTAAAACTGCTTTTTCATGAGCCAACTCGGTATCGCCTTGCATGTTTGCGGGCTGTGGATTCTCTCTAGCCTCGATGCCAGCGGCAAGCTGCTGGTCCTGGCGGGGGTGCCGGTGCTGATGGTGGCCTGGTTCCGCTATGTGGGTCATGTGGTGCTGATGGGGGTGTTTGTGCTGCCCAAGCGCGGCATGGGGCTGTTTCGCACGCAGTCGCTCGCGCGCCAGGTCCAGCGCTCGGTGCTGATGATTGCCACCACCTTGCTGTTCTTCCATGTGCTGAGCATGGTGCCACTGGCCGAGGGCACGGCGATGAACTTCATGGCCCCTTTGCTGCTGATGGTGCTGGCGCCCTGGCTGCTGGGCGAGCGGCCGCGCTGGCACCGCTGGGCAGGCGTGCTGTTGGGCTTTGTCGGCATGCTGGTGGTCATCCGCCCAGGCGGGCAGCTGTCCACCGAGGGGGCCATCTGGGGCGTGGTGACGGCCAGCACCTTTGCACTGTTCCAGATCAGCACGCGCCGCGTGGCAGCGGACGACCCGCTCACCAGCAGCCTCTACGGTGGCCTGTTTGGCGCACTGGTGCTGAGCGCCTTGCTGCCCTTTTTCTGGAAGCAGCTCGATCTGAGCATCTGGCAGTGGCTGCTGCTGGCCTCCACCGGTCTGTCCGGCTTTGTCGGCCACTGGCTGCAGATCACTGCCTACAGCAAGACCAGCGCCACCTTGCTGGCGCCCTTCAACTACCTGCAGATCGTCTCGGCCACCACCTTGGGCTGGCTGATTTTTGGCCAGCTGCCCGATGCGGCCACGGCCGCCGGCATGGCCTTGATCTGCTGCGCAGGCCTGGGTGTGGTGCTGGTCGAAGTGTGGCAGCAGCGCCTGCGCAAGCGCCTGGCAGCCTGAAAAAACGGCCTCAAACAAGAGGGAAAGCGCTGGGAGCGTTGGCCCCAATACCCCAGCATTTAAGACCAGCTTCACCATTGAAGAAGTACCCCTTCGTCATTCGCGCACACCGGGGAAACCCAAATATCAAATTGATAGCGATATATGCAAACCCAATGAGCATATAGCGCCTATTCCTTGCTGCTGCGCAGGTTGCAAAAACGGACAACTTGGATTGCCGCACGCCTGAGGGGCTCGGGTGACAATTAACAATTTGGCGGCAATGCTATACATTCGGTGATGACCGTCGCACAAGCGACAAAATTCATAATTCCAGTCACCGAGACGACATGCCATGGACGATCCAATCCTGACCCCCGAAGAGCGCGAAGCCATCAACACAGGGCGCTGGTTCAGCACCCTATCGCCGACTTTGCGCCATGACATTCTGCGCTGTGCCTATGTCAAGCGCTTCAAGGATGGCGGGTTGATCTTCTCCCGTGGCGATGAGCCCGAAGAGTGGGTGTCCGTGGCCCGAGGTTCCGCCCGCGTGAGCTCGGCATCGCTCACCGGCAAGCAGATCACCTTGACCTATGTCGAGCCAGGCACCTGGTTTGGCGATGTGGGCCTGTTCGACGACGACAGCCGCACCCATGACGTCTATGCCCATGGCGAGACCACGCTGGTCTGCGTGAGCAAGGCCGACTTCCAGCGCATTCTGCAGACCCATGTGGAGTTCTACCAGGCTCTGGCGCGCATGCATGCGCGCCGCATCCGCAGCCTCTACGGCATGGTCGAAGACCTCAACACCCTGCCGCTGCGTGCGCGCCTGGCCAAGCAGCTGCTGCACCTCTCGCGCAGCTACGGCGTGCCCGGCAAGGAAAGCAGCGAAACCCGCATCAGCCTGCAACTGGCCCAGGAAGAGCTGGCCCAGCTGCTGGGCGCCTCGCGCCAGCGCGTGAACCAGGAGCTCAAATCGATGGAGCGCGAATCCTCCATCCGTATCGAGCCCTCGGGCCTGACGGTGCGCGACAGCAATGCGCTGCGCCGCATTGCTGCGTCTGAGTAAAAAACCGCGCATTCGCCCACCACCCGCACGGGCGGGTGGGCGCCGTACAGCACGGGCGCAACGCCCGGCTTAAAACACGCCGTAGCGGTAGGCCACATACAAAGCGGCCAACACACCGACAACGGCCAGAATGCGCATGATGCGTCCCATTGCTTGTTCTCCCTGCTTGCAATACTAAAAGGGCTCAGCCCCGGCCCAGCGCCATCGCCACACCCCGGTTGGCCAGCGCGTCAGCCCGTTCATTGCCGGGGTCACCGGCATGGCCCTTGACCCAGTGCCAGGTGATGCGGTGCTCGCCGCCATGCACCAGCGCATCGAGGCGCTGCCAGAGATCGACATTCTTCACAGGCTCCTTGCTGGCAGTGCGCCAGCCCTTGGCCTTCCAGCCCGTGATCCATTCGGTGATGCCTTTGCGCACGTACTGGCTGTCCAGATACAGCTGCACATCACAGGGGCGCTTCAAGGCTTCGAGCGCCTGGATCACCGCCATCAGCTCCATGCGGTTGTTGGTCGTGCCCAGCTCCCCACCAAACAGCTCCTTTTGCGCAGTGCCAGCGCTCAGCAAAGCGCCCCAGCCACCAGGGCCAGGGTTGCCCTTGCAGGCACCGTCCGTATAAATCACCACTTGGTTCACACCCACTCCTTGGCACTTGCCGCAATTACAGGGGGCCACTATAAGCGCATTTGCTCGCCATGTTCGGCCCCGGTGCGCAGCGCACTGCCGCCTGGCACCGCAACGCTATTCCACGCGGTGCTGCGTCTGGCTCAGCCGCTCACGGGCGGCCACTGCAGGGCGCGCAGCGCCGCTGGGTGCCGGCGCCTTCCACGGCGCAGCCAGTTTGTGCATGCTGGGCACTTTTTTCACCGCCTCGGCAAAATACACCCCGCCCAGCACCGGCCAGGCCGTGGGCCCGACCCGGTCCATCCATTCCCAGCGGCTCAGCCAGGTGTCACTGCGCAGCGCAGGGCGAAAGCAGCCAAAGCTGGCGCTTTGCAGCTCCAGCCCCAGCAGCTTGAGCCAGTCGCGCAAACGCCCATAGCCGATCAGATTGTGGTCATCGGGCATCGGCGGGAGCTTTTGCAGCCCCGGAATGCGGCGGCTCCAGGTGTGCATGCCCCAGAGGCTGGCCGGATTGATGCCGCTGATCAGCACCCGGCCCTCGGGCACCAGCACACGGGCCACTTCGCGCAGCACCGCATGCGGGTCGGCGCTCAGCTCCAAGGTATGGGGCAGCAGCACCAGGTCCAGGGTATCGGGGCCAAACGGCAGTGCATGGGCATCACACAGCAGGCTGGCGGTGGTGGCCTCTGCGGCGGTTGTGGCCAGGCCCGGCTCGCTTTGTAAAGGCGGTGCAAAGCTCTGTACATCTGCCAGGCGGCTTTGTTGCCACTGCGCGGCCTGCTCGGTCGAGTCAAGCGCCAGCCAGCGGTGGGGCGTGCGATTGTTGCGCAGCCCCTGCAGCGGGAAAAGCCCGATCTGCAGGCTATGGAAGCCAAAAATATCGGCCACGGCATCGTCGTAACATGTTTGCTCCCAGGACAGCATGTAGCTGCCCAGCGGCGTCTGCCACCAATTTTGCGTGCCTATAATTTGGTCATTCATGCATCTGTTACCTCTGCCCGCTTTCAACGACAACTACATCTGGCTGCTGCACGACGGACAGCGCGCGCTGGTCGTCGACCCAGGCCAGGCCGCGCCCGCGCTGGATGCGCTGCGCCGCCTGGGTCTGCAGCTGCAAGCCATTGTAGTGACCCACCACCATGGCGACCATACCGGCGGCGTGGCCGAGCTGCGCGAGGCCACCGGCGCCCGGGTCTACGGCCCGGCCACCGAGGACATTCCCCAGCCTTGCCAGCCCATGCAGGGCGGCGACAGGCTGGAGCTGCTGGACCTGCCGTGGCAGGTGATCGATGTGCCCGGCCATACCGCCGGGCATATCGCTTATTACTGCGCCGATGTGGCCGGGCAGCCGGTGCTGTTCTGTGGCGACACCTTGTTCTCAGGCGGCTGCGGCCGCCTTTTTGAAGGCACGCCCGCGCAGATGCATGCATCGCTGTCGGCGCTCGCTGCGCTGCCCGCCAACACGCGGGTCTGCGCCGCCCATGAGTACACGCTGTCCAACCTGCGCTTTGCCCAGGCGGTAGAGCCCGACAACCCCGACATCGCCCATTACCTGGCGCACTGCGAGCAGCTGCGCGAGCGCGGCGTTCCCACCTTGCCTGCGCAACTTGGCAACGAGCTGCGCATCAACCCTTTCCTGCGCTGCAGCCTGGCCACCGTGGCCCGCGCTGCGCAGCAGTTTGATCCCTCCACCCCTGGCAGCGACCCGGTCGCCGTTTTTGCCGCGCTGCGTCGCTGGAAGAACCAATTCTGATGAAGTATCTGTACCTGTGGAGCCTCAGCGCCCTGCTCGCCCTGACTGGCTGCGCCACGACCGAGACCGGCGGCCCGCCCACCGCCAATGCGAACGATGCACCGAAGATCAGCTCGGTACCGCACACCCCCAACTACCCCAGCGGCCCCTTGAGCCCCATCAATGCGGCCAGCCTGCAGGGCAATGGCGCCGTCACCAGCCTGGCCGTGCCCGATGACCTCTGGGACCGCATCCGCCGGGGCTTTGCGATGCCCGATCTGGAAAACGACCTGGTCAGCAACCAGGAGCAGTGGTATTCCAGCCGGCCCGACTACATCCAGCGCATGACCGAGCGCTCCTCCAAGTACATGTTCCACATCGTCGAGGAGCTCGAGCGCCGGGGCATGCCCACCGAGCTGGCCCTGCTGCCCTACATCGAGAGCGCCTACAACCCGCAGGCGGTCTCCAGCGCCAAGGCGGCCGGCATGTGGCAGTTCATGCCCGCCACCGGCACCTATTTCGATCTGAAGCAGAACATGTTCCGCGACGACCGGCGCGACGTGCTGGCCTCGACCCGCGCAGCCCTGGACTACCTGCAAAAGCTCTACAACATGTTTGGCGACTGGCACCTGGCACTGGCCGCCTACAACTGGGGCGAAGGCAGCGTGGGCCGCGCCATTGCGCGCAACCAGAAGCAAGGCCTGGGCGGCGCCTACACCGACCTGAGCATGCCCGATGAGACGCGCAACTACGTGCCCAAGCTGCAGGCGGTCAAGAACATCATTGCCCACCCCGAGCGCTTCCAGGCCGAGCTGCCGCTGATCGAGAACCACCCCTACTTCCAGGCCGTGACCCTGGACCGCGACATCGACACCGCCCAGGTGGCCGAGATGGCCGGCGTCACGATGGATGAGTTGAAGTCGCTCAACCCCTCGTTCAACCGCCCGGTGATCTTCAAGGCCGGCACGCCGCAGGTGCTGCTGCCCTGGGACAATGCCAATGTGTTCCGCCGCAACCTGCAGGCCCATGAAAAAGGCCAGTACGCGAGCTGGACCGTCTGGACCGTGCCCAGCACCATGACCGTGGCCACCGCTGCCGGCATGGTCGGCATGAGCGAGAACGACCTGCGCGCGGTCAACAATATTCCGCCGCGCATGATGGTCAAGGGCGGCTCGTCGCTGATGGTGCCGCGCTCGGCCGCTGTCAAGCAGGATGTCTCCAGCCACCTGGCCGACAACGCCCACATCGCGCTGACCCCGGAAGTGGTCACCCGCCGCACCACCGTCAAGGCGCGCAAGGGCGACACCGTCGCCCGCGTAGCCCAGCGCTACCGCGTCACCGCCGCGCAGGTGGCCGACTGGAACGATGTCGGCGTCAAGACTGCCTTCAAGGTGGGCCACCAGGTCGTCCTGTACATGCCCGTGCGCGTAGGCGCAGCACCCGCCACCAGCGGCCATGCAGCCCGTGGCAGCCGCAGCAGCAATGCCAAAAAGCCTGCCGTGCGCCAGACGGCCACCAAGAAGGCCCCGTCCAAGCGCAGCACCAGCACCACGAAGAAAAAGCGCTGAGGCAGCCCGCGCCACACCAGCACAAGACGCTCCCCGGAGCGTCTTTTTTTATGCGCACAGACTCTGCGGACAAAGGCCGCGCACTATGCTGAGCGCAATACAAAGGAGAGCGCATGCGCGAAGGATTGGAAAAACTGCTGGCCAAGGGGCAAGACAGCGCGGTGCTGCGCTTTGGCCTGGGCCAGGCCTGCTTGAAGGACGAAGACTATGCGGCCGCCGCGCTGCACCTGGCGCAGGCCGTCGCCCAGAACCCGCATTACTCGGCCGCCTGGAAGCTGCTGGGCAAGGCCCAGCTCGAATCAGGCGCAGCCGATGCCCGCGCGCAAGCGCAGGCCAGCTGGCAGCAAGGCCTGCAGGTGGCAGAGCAGCAGGGTGATACGCAGACCGCCAAGGAGCTCACGGTGTTCTTGAAGCGGCTCCAGAAACTGGGTGCCTCACCGGCCTAAGTTGGCCGGCCAACAAAAAAGCGGCAAGCAGCCCAAGGCGCTTGCCGCTTTTGCTTGGCAGATGATCTGCCCAGGTGCTCAGTTGTCCAGCTTGGGGTCCAGCGCATCGCGCAGGCCATCTCCCAGCAGGTTGAAGGCCAGCACCGTCACAAAGATCGCCAGGCTCGGAAATAGCGCCACATGCGGGGCGTTGAGCATATCGCTGCGCGCCTCGTTCAGCATCGCGCCCCACTCCGGCGTTGGTGGCTGCGCGCCCATGCCCAGAAAGGACAGGCTCGCGGCCGTGATGATCGAGGTGCCGATACGCATGGTGAGGTAGACGACCACCGACGAGACGGTGCCCGGCAGCAGGTGGCGCAGCATGATGACCCGATCGGGCGCACCAATGGAGCGCACCGCCTCGATATAGGTCTGCTGCTTGAGCGCCAGCACATTGCCGCGCACCAGTCGGGCAAAGGCGGGCACGCTGAACACCGCGACGGCCATTATCACATTGATCATGCCGTTGCCCAGGATGGCAACGATACCGATGGCCAGCAGGATGCCGGGGAAGGCAAACAGCACATCGGACATGCGCATCACGCAGCGGTCCCACCAGCCTTCGTAGTAGCCGGCCAGCAGGCCCAGGATGGCGCCAATGACCGCGCCAATGGCGACCGACACAAAGCCGGCCGCCAGCGAGATGCGCGCGCCCACCAGGATGCGGCTGAAGATATCGCGGCCCAGCGAATCGACACCGAACCAGTGCTTGGCCGTGGGGGGCGAATTCAGCGCGTCGTAGTCAAAGAAGTTCTCGGCGTCGTAGGGCACGATCCAGGGCGCCAGGACGGCCACCAGCACCAGTGCGATGATGAAGATACCAGCGAACAAGGCCAGCTTCTGGCGCTTGAACTTGCGCCAGAACTCGGCCATCGGCGTGCGCATGCGCGTTGATGCGGCCAGGTTGGCAGGCAGGGAGGGCGCAGCAGCGCCAGCGGTAGAGACCGTGGTGGCGGCCGCCACGGCGCGGTCGGCAGATTCAGGAGCGTTCGGAGTAGTCATGGCCAAAGCACCTGCTTAGCGGTAACGGATGGTGGGGTTGATCCATGCATAAAGCAGGTCGACCACCAGATTGATCAGGATGAATTCCAGCGAGAACAGCAGCACCAGGGCCTGGATGATGGGGTAGTCGCGCATCTCGACGGCGTCGACCAGCAAGCGGCCCATGCCCGGCCAGTTGAACACCACCTCGACAACGATGGAGCCGCCCAGCAAAAAGCCGAACTGCAGGCCCATCATGGTCACCACCGGAATCATCGCATTGCGCAGGCCATGCTTGATGACGACCACGGTCTCCTTCAAGCCCTTGGCACGCGCGGTGCGCACGTAATCCTCTTTGAGGATGTCGATGAAGGAGCTGCGGGTAAAGCGCGCCATCACGGCCGCCACGGCCGCACCCAGGGTCAGCGATGGCAGCACATAGTGCTTCCAGCTGTCCGCACCCACGGTGGGCAGCCAGCCGAGCTTGACCGAGAAGTACTGCATCAGCAGCATGCCCAGCGCAAACGACGGGAAGGAGATGCCCGACACCGCCAGGGTCATGCCCAGCCGGTCAGGCCACTGGTTGCGCCAGACCGCCGAGACAATGCCTAAAAACATGCCCAGCACCACCGACCAGGCCATGGCCACCACGGTGAGCCAGAAAGTGGGGCCAAAGCGCTCGGCAATCTCTTGCGAGACCGGGCGCTTGGTCCGGATGGATTTTCCAAAATCGCCCTGCAACGCATTGCTGAAGTAACGGATGAACTGCTGGTGCATGGGCAGATCCAGCCCCAGGTCCTTGCGGACCAGTTCGATCGTCTCCGGGCCAGCTTCGGGGCCAGCAGCCAGGCGCGCGGGATCACCGGGCAGCATGTGCACGAAGCCAAAGACCAGCACGCCAACGATGAGCAGTGTCGGTATCAGCCCGAGCAAGCGTTTGAGCAGGTAGCGATACATGGATTACTTCAGGTCGACGTCGGTGAAATTGAAGTTGCCATCCGGGATCACGTAGAAGCCCGTCAGCTTCTTGGACTTGGCCGACACCAGTTGCTCGGTGTTCAGGAAAATCCAGGGCGCATCCTTCCAGATCTTTTGCTGAGCATCGGCGTAGATCTTGCCGCGCTCAGCCGCATCGGTGGTCACCAACGCCTTGGCAATGTCAGCATTGACTTCGGCGTTGTTGTAGTAGGCGGTGTTAAAGCCGCGTGGAGGCTGGCTTTCACCGGCCAGCAGCGGACGCATCGCCCAGTCTGCCTCGCCGGTGGACGAGGACCAGCCCACGTAGTACATGCGCACCGCAGCCTTCGCTGGATCCTGCACCGATTCCACTTCAGCGACGCGCTGGCCTGCTTCCAGGGCGCGCACCGTTACCTTCACTCCTACCTGGGCGAGTTGCTGCTGGGCAAACTGGATGACCTTCTGGGCGGTGGAGTGGTTGTAGGCCGACCACAGGGTGCTCTCAAAGCCATTGGGGTAGCCCGCCTCCTTCAGCAAGGCCTTGGCCTTGGCTGGATCGTAGGGCCAGGGGCCCAGCTTGGTGGCAAATTCCACACCCTTGGGCAGCACGCCTTCGGAAGGGATGGCGTAGCCGGCAAATGCGACCTTGGCCAGTGCTTCCTTGTTGATCGCGTAGTTCAGCGCCTCACGCACCTTGGGGTTGTCAAAAGGCTTTTGGGTGGTGTTCAGCGAGATGTAGCGCGCAATGATCGAAGGCGCCACCACGATGTCGAGGTTGGCATTTTTCTTGAGGTTTTCAACGGCTTCGGGCGGCACGCTGAAAGCGAACTGCGCCTCACCGGTCTGCATCATCGACGAGCGGGTGTTGTTGTCCACCACAGGGCGCCAGGTGATCGAATCCACCTTGGGCAGGCCTTGCTGCCAGTAGCCGTCAAACTTGCTGACCTTCACATAGTCCGAAGGCTTCCACTCGACGAACTTGAAGGGGCCGGTGCCCACGGGATGCTGGGCAATGTCCTTGCCGTATTGCTTAAGCGCAGCGGGCGAGATGATCACGCCCGAGGGGTGGGCCAGCGAGTTGACGAAAGGTGCAAACTGCTCCTTGAGCGTGAACTTGACAGTGTGCTCGTCCACCGCCTCGGTCTTGGCGATGTTCTTGTACAGGTTGTAGCGCTTGAGCTTATTGTCTGGGTTGGTCACGCGGTCAAAGTTGGCCTTCACCGCTTCGGCATTGAAGGGGGTGCCGTCATGGAACTTCACGCCGCTGCGCAGCTTGAAGGTGTAGACCAGACCGTCCTTGCTCACGTCGAAGCCGGTGGCCAGCACCGGGATCATCTTCATGTCCTTGTCGAAGCTGTACAAGCCTTCATAGAAGGACTTGGCCATCGCTTGCGACACGGTGTCATTGGCGTCATAGGGGTCCGTCGTCGTGAAAGACGAGTACACGGCCACCGTCACATCCTTGGCGGCAAACGCCGGCAAAGCCGAACCCGCCATCAGCATGGCTGCGGCGATCGAAGTCAAACGTCGTTGCATATCAACTCTCCTCTTCAGGTTTTGCATCGGCTGGCCCACCACGGCGGCGACCAGACCCACTACATTCTTGGCGTTACTCAGCTGGGCACTCCTGCGCAGGCTCAAGCCGGCTGCAGATCCTGCACCTGGCCGGCAGGCACCGCGGGCTGCGGCATCTCTTGGGCCACCCAGTGGCCCGGGCCCACCTCGCGCATCGGCAGCACGCGCGGCGGGTCGTCCACCCCGCGCACGGGGCTGGGGATCTCGGCCACATTCAAGGTGTGCTGGCGCCGCTGCGTGGGGTCGGCAATCGGCACGGCCGCCATCAGGCGCTTGGTATAGGGGTGCTGCGGGTTCTCGAACACCGCACGGCGCGGGCCGATCTCGACGATCTGGCCCAGGTACATGACGGCCACGCGGTGGCTGACACGCTCGACCACGGCCATGTCGTGCGAGATGAACAAAAAGGCAATGCCAAACTCCCGCTGCAGGTCCATCATCAGGTTGATGATCTGCGCGCGGATCGACACATCAAGGGCAGAGACCGCCTCATCGGCAATCACCACCTTGGGGTTCAGGGCCAGCGCGCGGGCAATGGCGATGCGCTGGCGCTGGCCGCCCGAGAATTCATGCGGGTAGCGGTTGGCGGCAACCGGGGGCAGGCCGACCTTCTCCAGCAGCCACTCCACCTTTTTCTCGGCCTGCTCGCGCGGCAGCAGCTTGTGGATCAGCATGGGCTCCAGAATGCTGTAGCCCACGGTCAGGCGCGGATCGAGCGAGGCAAACGGGTCCTGGAAAATGAACTGGATATCGCGGCGCAGTGCCTGCAGCTGCGCGCCTTGCAGCTTGGCAATATCGCGCCCGGCCACCTGCACATCGCCAGACTGGAAATCGATCAAACGGGCCAGCGCGCGGCCCGTGGTGGATTTGCCGCAACCGGATTCGCCCACCACCGCCAAGGTCTCGCCCGGCTGCAGGCTCAGGCTCACCTGCTCGACCGCATAGACCTGGCGCTTGACGCCGCCAAACAGGCCTTCCTTGATCGGGAAACGCGTCACGAGCTTGTTGACCTGCAGCACCGGCTCACCGGCTTGCACGGTCGATGTCTCGGGCGCGGCGGCCTCGGCCTGCGTGCCCTGGCCCAGCAGGCTGAAGCGCTCGGGCAAATCCTTGCCTCGCATGGCGCCCAGCTGCGGCACGGCGGCCAGCAGGTTGCGGGTATAGGTCTGCTGCGGGTTGGCAAACAGCTGCACGCAGTCCTGCTCTTCGACCTTGTCGCCGCGGTACATCACCAGCACGCGGTCGGCCACCTCGGCCACCACGCCCATATCGTGGGTGATAAAGATCACGCCCATGGACATCTCGCGCTGCAGCTCCTGCACCAGCGCCAGGATCTGGGCCTGGATGGTCACATCCAGCGCCGTCGTCGGTTCATCGGCAATCAGCAGCGAGGGCTTGCAGGACAGCGCCATCGCAATCATCACGCGCTGGCGCATGCCGCCCGACAGCTGGTGCGGGTGGCGCGTGAGCACATTGCGGGCCTCGGGAATGCGCACCAGCTCCATCATGCGCAGCGCCTCGGCCATCGCCGCGCTGTTGGACTTGCGCTGGTGCAAGCGAATCGATTCGGCAATCTGCTCGCCCACGGTGAACACCGGGTTGAGCGAGGTCATCGGCTCCTGGAACACCATGGCCATATCGGCCCCGCGCACCTGGCGCATCTGGGCGGACGTGGCCTTGGCCAGGTCGATCGTGCCGGCATGGCGGCCGCGCAGCAGCATCGAGCCGCTGTCGATCTGGCCCCCGCCGGTCTCCACCAGCCGCATCAACGCCAGCGACGTGACCGACTTGCCCGAGCCCGACTCGCCCACCACCGCCAGGGTCTGGCCGGCGTAGACATCGAGGTTCAGGTTCTTGACCACCTGCACCCGCCCCTGCTCGGTCTTGAAGCTCACGGACAGATCGCGCACCTGCAAAACGGGCGGCGTCAGGTCATCGTGCACGGGAGTAGAACTGGGGTTGGACATAGGTAGAAGGGGCAGTGCGGGGCTTCGCGAAGAAGGCACAAGCCGTTATGCAGGACAGGCACCCGGGTTGGGACAAATCCTTGAGAAAAATCCCCGTGTTGGCAAGAACACTGAGGCATAGATATTCACCTGGGTGACAGTGTTTGCAATTGTAGAAAGCCGGGGGGCGGGTTTGGATGCAAAACGGCCTATGGTTTTCACCTACGCAATTCCCGCAGAGGCGCGCACCATTGTGGTGCGGCGGCCTGCCCGTTGCAGGCAAACCACTCCGTCATCGCCGGGGTCGGGCCGGAGCCCGTTGGTGGGCCCCTGGCTCAGCGATGCACGATCACGCTGGAGCCAAGGCGTCGTTGGCATAAATGGCGACCAGCGCCTCGCCATCGATGCCGATCTGGCCCCGGTACATGCCCTCGGAGTTGAAGCACAGCGAGACCTCACCGTCGGCACCCACGGCGATCAGGCCGCCATCGCCGCCCAGCGGCGGCAGCACGCGGTGGATCACCTCGGCCGTGGCCTGGGCCACCGACTCGCCCAGCAGCTCGATGCGCGCGGCCACCGTGTGGGCGGCCGAGCCCCGGATAAAGGCCTCGCCCACGCCGGTGCAGGAAACAGCCACCACACCATGCTTGGCATAGGTGCCCGCACCCACCACGGGCGAGTCACCGACACGGCCGGGCTTCTTGTTGGTCAGGCCACCGGTCGAGGTGGCGGCAGCCAGCTGGCCATGCACATCCAGCACCACGGCGCCGACCGTGCCCATCTTCTTGCGCTCATCAAGCGGCGCGGCCTGGGCCTGGGTCTGGCTTTGCGCGCTGTGGTCCAGCGCCACCTGCTCGCGGCCCGATGCCAGCGCTGCGGCCTGCACGGTGCGCAGCTGGGCCAGACGCTGCTCGGTCGAGAACCAGTCGCGCGCCACCATCTCGCAGCCCTGGGCCTGGGCAAAGCGCTCGGCCGCTTCGCCAATCATGAAGACCGGCCCGCCCGCCTCCATCAGCGCCAGGGCCGCACGCACCGGGTTGCGCACGGTGCTGACACCGGCGAGCGAGCCGCAGGCCAGATCGCGCCCGCGCATCACACAGGCATCCATCTCATGCGTGGCATCGGCCGTGAACACGGCGCCGCGCCCGGCGTTGAACAGCGGGCATTCTTCGAGCAGGCGCACGGCCTCCACCGCCACTGCTTCGGCAGGGGCGCCTGCCGCCAGTTTTTGCTGCGCGCCTTGCAGCACATCGCGCAAGGCATCGCGGTAGGCCTGCTGCTGCGCGGGGGTGATGGAGGCGCGGGTGATGGTGCCGGCGCCGCCATGGATGGCGATCGCGGGGCGAAAGGAAGAGGTAGAGGTGGTCATAGTGCTTGGGCCGGTCGCGTCTTGCGCGGCCAGCCGGTTCCAGGTGGGTCAATCAGGAAGAGAGCAGCGGCAGCAGCGTGGCCATAAAGGCCTCGGGCTGCTCATACTGCACCCAATGGCCGGCGTCGGGCAGCCGCACAAAGGCCTGCAGATGGGGCGTGACCGCGCGGTATTGGTGCTCCAGCGCGGGCATATAGCTTTTGTACAGCGCGTCATAGGCGCCATAGATCGCAGCGACCGGGCAGGCAATCTGCGGCAGCGACTGCGCCAGGATATCGGTGTTAGCCAGGCGCCGGCGTGGCAGGCGGTCCCGCACAACATTGTGCTGGTGCACGGCCAGGGCCTGGTCGTCGATCTTGGCGGCATCCCAGAGCATCAACGCGCCGAGGTTGTAGCGGTGCATCTCCAGCTGCTCGGCCGGGTCGCTCAGATGGCGCCAGCCCTTCAAGCTGAACTGCTTCTCCGGCACCACGCCCATGGCGGGGGCCCCCACCAGCACCAGGCGCTCTACCGCCTGCGGGTAGGCAGCGGTCAGCATGGCCGCCGTCATACCGCCGAAAGAGAAACCCATCAGCTGGCAAGGCAGCAGATCCAGCTGCGCCATGCCGGCATGCAAAGGTGCGAGCATGGCATCGGCGTCCGTTCCCACGGCCGGCGGGTCGGAATCACCAAAGCCCGGCAGATCGGGCAGCCAGAGTTCATGGCCTTGGGCGAGCAGCGCATCGATATTGCGGATCCAGTGGGTCCAGCTTCCGCTGCCGCCATGGAGCATCACCAAGGGCAGCGTGCCAGGGCGGCGCTCGCCCCAGCTATGCCAAACGACGGTCTGGCCTTCAAAAACGGTGGTCCGCCGCGCCGCCTTGGCCAGCAGCGTCTCGTAGAGCGCCGGCAGCGGCAGCAAGCCCGCAGCGCGGGTGTCTAGAACATCGGACATCGCAGCACTCAGGCGGTGGGCGCCAGCAGCACCTGGGCCACCGCATCGATCGCAATGCTGTAGCCCTGCACGCCCAGGCCGCAGATGACCGCCTTGGCCACGGGCGCAATATAGGAATGGTGGCGGAAGGCCTCGCGGGCATGGACATTGCTGATATGCAGCTCGATCACCGGCAGCGCCGCGCCCTTGATCGCATCCATCAAGGCCACGCTGGTGTGGGTGTAGGCGGCGGCATTGAGCACCACGCCGGCCAGCCGGCCTTCGCGCTGCAGCTGGCCTGCCTCGTGCAGCCAGTCGATCAAGGCGCCTTCATGGTTGCTCTGGTGAAAACGCAGCGCCAGCTGGTTGCGGGCAGCCGCCTGGGCACAGAGCTGCTCGACATCGGCCAAGGTGTGGGCACCATAGATGGTGGGCTCGCGCAGGCCCAGCAGATTCAGGTTCGGGCCGTTCAGTACAAAAACAGTTTTCATCTCAGCTTCCACAACGGACAACAGCTGTGGATTATCCGAGCATTCGGCACCCCAGTGCACAGCCCAAGCGACAGCTGGGCGGTTGGGAGCCCCGGCAAGCGCGCATAAAAAAAGCCCTGGCGGGCCAGGGCATCGGTTGCGCAAGCTGCCAGGCAGCTCAATAGCGGTAGTAATCGCGGTCGTGGCGATGGTGGCGGTAGTAGCGGCCGGGAGGTGGGCCGTAGTACACGGGCGCTGGGCGGTAGACCGGTGCGGGGCGATAAACGACGGCAGGGGGCGGAGGCGCCACATACACGGGTTGAGGCGCATACACAGGGGGAGGCGCCACATACACGGGCTGGGGTGCGTACACCGGCGCGGGGGCCACGTACACCGGTGCAGGCACATTGATGCCCACCGACCAGGACACCCGGCTGGCATGGGCGCCAGCACTCATCAGCGCCAAGCCAGTCAGCACCGCAGCAGCGGCCCAGCGAGAGCCTTGTTTCAGCATCGAATTGCGCATATTGATCTCCTTGCGAGAATCCCTGAAAAATGTCATTGGACTTTCAACGCGGCAAGCAGGCAGAAAGATACCAAAGGCGCTGCAAATTATGGTTTCAAGACAAGATATCCTGTTGCAAAGCGTAAATGGCATGCCCAACACTGGGTCAGAGCCCCAGAAACCGCAATACGTTCCAGCCATCAGGGTACTCCCTTAGAATACACAACTATGAATGCATCTGCCCCGAGCGCTTCGCACAACGGTAGTGACGAAGTGGTCAAACCCACCAATTTCCTGCGACAAATCATCGAGTCCGACCTCGAAAAAGGCAGCTACGCCCAGCGCCACTGGGGTGGCACGCCTGGCGATGCCCAGCACCACCAGCAGGGCCCCATCGACCAGGCCAAGATCCGCACCCGCTTTCCGCCTGAGCCCAACGGCTACCTGCACGTGGGCCACGCCAAGTCGATCTGCCTGAACTTTGGTCTCGCACGCGACTTTGGCGGCGTCTGCCACCTGCGCTTTGACGACACCAACCCGGAAAAGGAAGACCAGGAATATGTGGACGGCATCATCGATGCCGTGCGCTGGCTGGGCTTTGACTGGAAGGACCCGAGCGGCGAGCAAAACCTCTACTACGCCAGCAACTACTTCGACTTCATGTACCGCTGCGCGGTCTACCTGATCGAGCAAGGCCTGGCCTATGTGGATGAGCAATCCGCTGAAGAGATGCGCGCCAACCGGGGCGACTTCACGCGCCCTGGCGTCAACAGCCCGTTCCGCGACCGCAGCGTGGCCGAGAACCTGCAGCGCTTTGCCGACATGAAGGAGGGCAAGCTGCCCGATGGCGCGGCCGTGCTGCGCGCCAAGATCGACATGACGGCGCCCAACATCAACCTGCGCGATCCTGCGATCTACCGGGTGCGCCATGCCGAGCACCACAACACCGGCAACCAATGGTGCATCTACCCGATGTACACCTTTGCGCACCCGATCGAGGACGCCTACGAGCACATCACCCACTCGATCTGCACCCTGGAGTTCGAGGACCAGCGCCCCTTCTACGACTGGTTGCTGGACCACCTGCGCACGGGCGGCCTGATCGATGCGCCGCAGCCGCGCCAGTACGAGTTCTCGCGCCTGAACCTGACCTATGTGATCACCAGCAAGCGCAAGCTCAAGCACCTGGTGGACAACCAATTGGTCAGCGGCTGGGACGACCCACGCATGCCCACCGTCGTCGGCCTGCGCCGCCGTGGCTACACGCCCGCATCCATCCGCAATTTCTGCGAGCGCATTGGTGTGACCAAGGACTACGCCTGGATCGACTACGCCACCTTGGACGGCTGCCTGCGCGAAGACCTGGAAAACCAGGCCCATCGCGCGATGGTGGTGCTGGACCCGGTCAAGCTGGAGCTGAGCAACTGGGCCGAGGTGTTTGGCAGTGCCGAGCACCTCGAAGCCTGCAGCCTGCCCGCCCTGCCCCACCCGGCAGAAGGCCAGGTCGCGCCTGAGCGCCACTTCAGCCTGGGCCGCGAGGTCTGGATCGAGCGCGAAGACTTTGCCGAAGTACCCCCCAAGGGCTATAAGCGCCTCTTCCCCGGCAACAAGGTACGTCTCAAGGGCGGCTATGTGATCGAGTGCACCGGCTGCGAGAAGGATGCCGATGGCGTGATCACCAAGGTGCTGGCCACCGTGGTGCCCGACACCAAGAGCGGCACGCCTGGTGCGGACAGCGTCAAGGTCAAGGCCGCTATCACCTGGGTGGGCGTGGCCGATGGCGTGCAAGCCGAAGTGCGCCTTTACGACCGCCTGTTCACCGATCCACAGCCCGATGCCGGCGGCAAGGACTTCCTGGCGCTGCTCAACCCGGACAGCCTCAAGGTCGTGACCGCCTATGTCGAGCCTTCGCTCAAGGCCGCGCAGCCTGACGACAAGTTCCAGTTCGAGCGCTTTGGCTACTTTGTGGCCGACCGCCATGACCACCGCAGCGACAAGCCGGTGTTCAACAAGATCACCGGCTTGAAGGATTCCTGGGGCAAGTAAGCGCCAGGCCTGATCCGCCGAACCCAACCCGCCCCAGCAAGCTGCGGCGGGTTTTTTCATGGATGTTCAGGCTGGATCAGCTGTCAATCGCATCGGCCGAGCCGGCCTGCTTGCGCAGCTCGAACTTCTGGATCTTGCCGGTGCTGGTCTTGGGCAGCTCGCCAAACACCACCGCACGCGGGATCTTGAAGCCAGCCAAATGCTTTTTGCAGTGGGCGACGATGTCCTCGGCGCTCACCTGGGCACCGGGTTTGAGCTCGACAAAGGCGCAAGGCGTCTCGCCCCAGCGCGCATCGGGCTTGGCTACGACGGCCGCAGCCAGCACGGCGGGGTGGCGGTAGAGGACATCCTCGACCTCGATCGACGAGATGTTTTCGCCGCCCGAGATGATGATGTCCTTGCTGCGGTCCTTGATCTTGATATAGCCATCGGGGTCCTGCACCGCCAGGTCACCGGTATGGAACCAGCCACCGCGAAACGCCTCCTGCGTGGCCTCGGGGTTTTTCAGGTAACCCTTCATCGCGATATTGCCGCGCAGCATGATCTCGCCCATGGTCTGGCCGTCCTGCGGCACGGCTGCCATCGTCTCCGGGTCGCGCACCTGGGCATCGCGCTGCAGGTGGTAGCGCAGACCCTGGCGGGCGTTGAGGCGGGCACGTTCGCCCACATCCATGCCCTGCCAGTCGGGCTGCTGCGCGCAGACCATCACCGGGCCATAGACCTCGGTCAGCCCATAGACATGGGTCAGGTCAAAGCCCAGCTGCTCCATGCCCTCGATCATGGCCGCAGGCGGCGCAGCACCGGCCACCATGCATTTGACGCCAGCGGGCACGCCCTCCTTCAAGGCCGCCGGCGCATTGACCAGCAGGCTGTGCACAATCGGCGCGCCGCAGTAGTGGCTCACGCCATGGCGCTTGATCGCCGCAAAAATGGCCTGCGCATCGATCCGGCGCAGGCAGACATTGACGCCGGCGCGCAGCGCCACCGTCCAGGGAAAGCACCAGCCATTGCAGTGGAACATCGGCAGGGTCCACAGGTAGACCGCAAACTTGGGCATGTCCCATTCCAGCACGTTGCTGATGGCATTCACCGCCGCGCCCCGGTGGTGGTAGACAACGCCCTTGGGGTTGCCGGTGGTGCCGCTGGTGTAGTTCAGTGCAATCGCGTCCCACTCATCGGCAGGCAGCTGCCAGTCAAAGCTGGCATCGCCCTGGGCCAGCAAGGCCTCGTAGCTGAGGCTGCCCAGCCGCTCGCTGGCCTTGCCGTAGAGCGCATCCTCCACATCCACCAGCAGGATGGGCGCCTGCGATTGGCGCAGCGCCAGGGCCTTGGCCACCACACCGGCGTATTCGGGGTCGACGATCAGCGCCTTGGCCTCGCCGTGGTCCAGCATGAAGGCAATCGTCTGCGGATCGAGCCGGGTGTTGAGGGTGTTGAGCACGGCCCCTGCCATCGGCACACCAAAATGCGCCTCCACCATCGGCGGCGTGTTGGGCAGCATCACCGCCACCGTGTCGTTCTTGCCAATGCCATGCTGCTGCAAGGCGCTGGCCAGCTGGCGGCAGCGCGCATAGGTCTGCGCCCAGGTCTGGCACAGCTCGCCATGGATGATGGCGAGGCGCTCCGGGTAGACCTCGGCGCTGCGGGCGATAAAGCCCAGCGGGGTCATCGGCGTGTGGTTGGCCCCGTTTTGCTCGAGCCCGGTGTCAAAAATGCTGTTCATCAGTGCTTGTCTCCTCTGCAAACACTGTGCCACAAGCGGCTGACGCGAAGATTGCGCGCTGTCACACGATCGATAGCCGGGATTGGCCATTGACCCGGGGGCAGATTGGGGTGGCGCTGCGGCGGCGCAGCCCGGCATGCGCGACAATAGCCGGGTGTCCATCCCCCAGTCATTTATCCAGGAGCTGCTCTCCCGCGTCGACGTTGTCGACGTGGTCGGCCGCTATGTGCAGCTGAAAAAAGGCGGCGCCAACCTCATGGGGCTGTGCCCCTTCCATGGCGAGAAATCGCCCTCCTTCAGCGTCAGCCCCTCCAAGCAGTTCTACCACTGCTTTGGCTGCGGCAAAAACGGCAATGCCATCGGTTTTCTGATGGACCACACCGGCATGGGCTTTCGCGAAGCGGTGACCGACCTGGCCCAGAGCGTGGGCCTGCCGGTGCCCGAGGACGATGTCTCGCCCCAGCAGCGCGAGCGCGCCGCGCAGGCGCGCGAAAAGCAGGCCTCGCTCACCGATCTGCTCGAAAAAGCCGGTGACGCCTACCGCAAGCAGCTGTCGCAGTCGCCCAAGGCCATTGCCTACCTCAAAGGCCGGGGCGTCAGCGGCGTCACCGCCAAGCGCTTTGGCCTGGGTTACGCGCCCGAAGGCTGGCGCAGCCTGGCGAGTATCTTCCCGGCCTATGACGATGCCAAGCTGGTCGAATCGGGCCTGGTGATTGAATCGGACGACGGCGAAGGCAAGCGCTACGACCGCTTCCGCGACCGGGTGATGTTCCCCATCCGCAATATCAAGGGCGAATGCATCGGCTTTGGCGGCCGCGTGTTTGGTGATGAAAAGCCTAAATACCTGAACTCGCCCGAAACCCCGGTCTTCCACAAGGGCCGCGAACTCTATGGCCTGTTCGAGGCCCGCACCGCCATCCGCGAGCATGGCTATGTGCTGGTGACCGAAGGCTATATGGATGTCGTCGCGCTCGCCCAGCTCGGCTTTCCGAATGCGGTGGCCACCCTGGGCACCGCCTGCACGCCCGACCATGTGCACAAGCTCTTCCGCTTTACCGACACCGTGGTCTTCAGCTTTGACGGCGATGCCGCCGGCCGCCGCGCCGCCCGCAAGGCGCTCGATGGCGCGCTGGCCTATGCCAGTGACACCCGCAGCATCAAGTTTCTTTTTCTGCCCGCCGAGCACGACCCAGACAGTTTTGTGCGCGAATACGGCGCCGACGCCTTTGCCCGCCATGTGCATGACGCCACGCCGCTGTCGCGCTTCTTGCTCGAAGCAGCCAGCGAGCTCTGCGACCTGGGCCAGGCCGAAGGCCGGGCGCGTATGTCGAGCAACGCCCGCCCGCTGTGGAACCTGCTGCCAGACGGTGCCCTCAAGCGCCAGCTGCTCGGCGAGATCGCCGACAAGGCCCAGTTGCCCGCCGCCGAGCTGGAGGGCCTGTGGCAAAAGACTACGGCCCAGGAACAAGCCCGCCAAAGCGGCGCTGGCCAGGCAGCGGCCAGCAGCGGCCCGCGCCATGCGCCCTCCTGGGATGCGCCGCCGGTGGGCGCTGACAGCATGCCCGCCTATGGCGATGCGCCGCCCTGGGGCAGCGACACGGCCATGGACCGCTACCCCGGCCAGCGCAACGACAGCTTTGGCGAGCCGCGCGGCGCCCATGGCGGCGGCAACGGCTACATCAAGCGCAGCGGCGAGTGGCGCCCCGGCCAGGGAGGCCGCAAAGGCGGCTGGCAGCCCCGCCCCGAGCCGCAACCGCCGATGCCCAGCGTAGCCGTGACCCGCGAAGACCAGGCCGCGCGCCTGCTGCTGTCGCACATGGCCTTTTTGGAGAATTTCTCGCCCGAGGACGCCGCCACCCTGGCCCAGTTGCCCGCCCCCCATGGACCGCTGTTCGCCTGGGTGGAGCAGCAGTTCCTGGCCCACGGCGCCCAGTCCTGGGCGGTGCTGCGCGAGCACCTGCGCGGCCATGCGGTCGAGGCCTTCGCCACCGCGCTGATGCGGGGCCAGCATGCCCAGATTGACGGCCCGCTCGATGAGATCCGCGCCGAGCTGCGCGACTCCCTCAGCCGCATCGTGCTCGACCAGCTCGAAGAGCAAAACCGCCAGCTGGTCACCCAGGCCTCCGACCCGCAAGCGCTGCGCCGCTACCAGAGCAATTTCCACCGTATCGGCCTGCTCAAGCGCCAGGTCAATAAATAGGCGCGGCTCCAAATACCCAGAGGGCATATAAAAATATTTGCCCCGATTGCCGTACAGGCCCTTGACATTGGCCAAAAAGGTATAATATTTGACACATCGGCAAGAGCGACAGCAGCACCTCCGGACCGGGCCCGTATGAAGAATCATGCGATTTGCCACCAGCGCAAGTGCCCAAAATACCGCAAGGACTGCATTCCAAATGTTCGCCCCCACATCTTGCCTTGAGGCTTAGCGCCTCGTGCAGCCGCGTTGGCCGCCACAGTTTTGTGGCGATCGACCACTGCAGTTTCAATGCGCCGGTGATGGCGCTTGCCAGTTTTCTTTGTGTGTTCTCTTTGCTCTGAGGGTGTCCATGCCAGCTACAAAGTCCGCGAAGTCGTCCGTCAAGTCGTCCACTACCACCAGCGCGGCCAAAAGCGCCAAAGCTACAGCAGCCAGCCCTGCCGCCAAACCGGCGGCCAAACGCGCTACTGCTGCAGCAGGCAAAACCGTAAAAGCCAGTGCTGCGCCCACCCCAGCCAAGGCAGCGACGAAGAAGGTTAGCTCCGTGTCCGAAAAACAACGCCTGTCCCAGGCCGAACTGCTCAAGGCAGCCGATGCCCTGCTCAACGCAGGTGCTCCCAAAAAGCGCGCCGCCAAGAAAAGCGAAGCCGCCGAAGAAGATACCCCGGTGAAGGCCAAGGCCGCCACCAAGACTGCGACCAAGGCCAAGACCGCCAAGGCCGAAGACGACAAGCCCAAGGCGCCGCGCAAGACCGCCGCCAAGACCACCAAGGCCAAAGCCAAGGACAAGGGCGATGAAGATATCGACGATACCGATTTCTCGGACATCGAAGAGGACATCGCGGGCGACAGCGAAGAGGTCGTAGAGGTCTCCGCATCGCCAGACACACCGACCGAAAAGGTCAAGCCGCTGCGCATGAAGGTCTCCAAGGCCAAGGAGCGCGCCTTGATGAAGGAGTTCGGCCTCGACGAAGCCGTGCTGACCGAAGAGGAAATGTCCACCCGCCGTCAGCGCCTCAAGGCCCTGATCAAGCTGGGCAAGACCCGTGGCTACCTGACCAATGCCGAAATCTCCGACCACTTGCCCGACAAGCTGGTCGATGCCGAGACGCTGGAAGTGGTGATCTCCATGTTGAACGACATGGGCGTGGCCGTCTACGAACAGACGCCTGACGCAGAGACCCTGCTGCTGAACAACACCGGCCAGTCCGCCACCACCGAAGAAGAAGCCGAAGAAGAAGCCGAAGCGGCTTTGTCGACGGTGGATTCCGAGTTCGGCCGCACCACCGACCCAGTCCGCATGTACATGCGTGAAATGGGCACGGTCGAGCTCTTGACCCGCGAAGGCGAAATTGAAATCGCCAAGCGCATCGAAGGCGGCCTGCAGGACATGATGCTGGCCATCAGCGCATCGCCCGCGACCATTGCCGAGATTCTGGCGATGGGCGAAGAGATCCGCGAAGGCAAGGTCGTCATCTCCACCGTGGTGGACGGCTTCTCCGACGCCGACGAAAACGACGACTACGTGGCCGAAGAAGACTTCGACGAATACGACGAAGAAGACGACGACGACGGCAAGGGCGGCTCCAAGGCGCTGACCAAGAAGTTGGAAGAGCTGAAGAACGAAGCGCTGTCGCGCTTTGCCAAGCTGCAGTCGCTGTTCGAGCAGCTGCACGCCGCCTATGACAAGAGCGGCTACGGCACGGCCCAGTACACCAAGGTGCAGGGCCAGTTGTCGGCCGAGCTGATGACCATCCGCTTCACCGCCAAGACCATTGAGAAGCTCTGCGACATGCTGCGCGAGCAGGTCGACAGCGTGCGCCAGAAAGAGCGTGCCCTGCGCAAGATCATTGTCGAGAAGTGCGGTCTGCCCCAGGAGAAGTTCATCCAACTGTTCCCTGCCAACCTGCTCAACCTGCAATGGATCGAGAAGGAAGCGCAAGCGGGCAACAGCTGGAGCGCCATCATGGGCCGCAATATCCCGCCCGTGCAGGAGCTGCAGCAGAACCTGATTGATCTGCAAGCCCGCGTGGTCGTTCCGCTCGATGAGCTCAAGCTCATCAACAAGCGCATGAACGACGGCGAGCGCGCATCGCGCAATGCCAAGAAGGAAATGATCGAGGCGAACTTGCGCCTGGTGATCTCGATTGCCAAGAAGTACACCAACCGGGGCCTGCAGTTCCTGGACCTGATCCAGGAAGGCAACATCGGCTTGATGAAGGCCGTGGACAAGTTCGAATACCGCCGTGGCTACAAGTTCTCGACCTATGCGACCTGGTGGATTCGCCAGGCGATCACGCGCTCGATTGCGGACCAGGCCCGTACCATCCGTATTCCGGTGCACATGATCGAGACCATCAACAAGATGAACCGCATCAGCCGCCAGCACTTGCAGGAGTTCGGCTTCGAGCCCGATGCCTCCATCCTGGCCGAGAAGATGGAGATCCCGGAAGACAAGATCCGCAAGATCATGAAGATCGCCAAAGAGCCGATCTCGATGGAAACGCCGATCGGTGATGATGACGACAGCCACCTGGGTGACTTCATCGAAGACAGCGCCAACACAGCGCCGGTCGATGCGGCGATGCAGGCCGGCCTGCGCGACGTCGTCAAGGACATCTTGGATGGCCTGACCCCGCGCGAAGCCAAGGTGCTGCGCATGCGCTTCGGTATTGAAATGTCCACCGACCACACGCTGGAAGAAGTGGGCAAGCAATTTGACGTGACGCGCGAGCGCATCCGCCAGATCGAAGCCAAGGCGCTGCGCAAGCTCAAGCACCCCAGCCGCTCGGACAAGCTGCGCAGCTTCATCTAAGCGCTTGCCCAGCCCTGCAAGACCTGCGGATCGCAAGACCCAGGTCTTCCCACCCAACCCCGCCTCGGCGGGGTTTGTTTTTGGGCGCGCCTGCCCACGGCGCAGACGCCGTCATTCGCTTTGCGTCACAATCAGCGCCATGCCTTCCGATCTGCCCCGCGCCGTCCAGCCCCTGCCCGCCACCGTGATCACGCCGGAGGCCTCGGTCTCGCGGCTGGATGCGGTTGCGGCCGAAGTACCGGTGGCGCTGGTGTTCAACGGCATCTCGCATGCGGTGATGATGTGCAGCCCGCAGGACCTGGAAGTGTTTGCACTGGGCTTTGCGCTGTCCGAAGGCATCATCGACCAGGCAGCCGACTGCTATGGCATCGAGGTGCAGCCGCTGGCGCCCTGCGGCACCGACCCGGAAGCACCGGGCATCAGCGTGGAGATGCAGATCGCCAGCCGCTGCTTTGTGCGCCTCAAGGAACGGCGCCGCGCCCTCACCGGCCGCACCGGCTGCGGCATCTGCGGCATCGATTCGATGGACGCCCTCGATCTGGTGCCCGAGCCCCTGCCGCAGCTGCCCGACTGGGCCCAGCGCGTGGATCTGGCGGCCTTGCAGACGGCGTTTTCTCAGCTGCCCCAGCTGCAGCTGCTCAACCAGCAGGCCGGCGCCGTCCATGCCGCCGGCTGGGCCACGCCGGCTGGGCAATTGCAGGTGGCGCTGGAGGACGTAGGCCGCCACAACGCACTGGACAAGCTGCTGGGCCATATGGCGCAGCAGCAGATGCTGGGCCAGCCCGGCTTGGTGGTGATGACCAGCCGCGCCAGCTACGAGCTGGTGCGCAAATGCGCCCGCATGGGCCTGCCGGTGCTGGCCACCATCTCCGCGCCCACCACGCTCGCCATCCAGGTGGCCAACCAGGCCGGCATGCGCCTGTTTGGCCTGTGCCGGGGCCCCCGTGTGGTGCGCTACAGCGCCCTCTGACAAGTTCCAGACTGGCACCAGACAGCTGCCAGACCGCTATAAAACCGGGCGCCGGCCCGGCTGCGCACAGGTGCCACTTCTGCGCTGCAGCGCCTTGCGGACGGCCTTTGCACACTCAAAAACCGTAGCAATTGAACAACACTTCCGCTGCCGCCTGGGTCCAATCGTCAGCTGCGCCTATACATCGTGGATGAAGAGCTATTAAACTTGTAGCAGATGTTGCCGCGACGCTGATCGCACCCTCTCAGTGGATTTGCATGCGAAGGCCTGGGCCTCGCTCCTCAACACAGCGCAAGGAGACCCTTACATGAGCGCCAAGGAAAACACCGCCATCAACCAGCTCTTCGAGCGGTTGGAGTGCCGCTACGCTTTGCGTGTGCTCTGGGCATTGCGGGACGGACATCCCCAGACCTTCCGCTTGCTGCAAGACAGCGTGGGCGGCATTACGCCCAACACGCTCAACACCCGCATCAAGGAGCTGCGCGAGGCCGGCTTCCTCGACCACAACAGCGACGGCTACACCGTTACCCCCTCGGGGCAGGACCTGCTCAAGCGCCTGTCCGATGTGCAGGCCTTTGCCACGCGCTGGGTGGCAGCGCAGACCAAGAAGTAAATTCCCGCCCGCCGAGGCCCTTTTTTGCCCCCTGGAGCCCGCCTTGTGCGGGCTCTGTGTTTGGCAGACGGGTATGATCGCTGCTGGTAGCAAAGCACTCACAAAGGATTTACATGACCACCGTCACCACCCCCTCCGGCCTGCAGTACGAAGACACGGAAGTTGGCACCGGCGCCGAAGCGGCCAAGGGCCAACAAGTCACCGTGCACTACACCGGCTGGCTCTTCAACAATGGCGAGCAAGGCGCCAAGTTCGACTCCAGCAAGGACCGCAATGACCCCTTCGTGTTCCCCCTGGGCGCCGGCATGGTCATCAAGGGCTGGGACGAAGGCGTGCAGGGCATGAAGGTGGGCGGCAAGCGCACGCTGATCATCCCCGCTGAATTGGGCTATGGTGCACGCGGCGCAGGCGGCGTGATTCCTCCCAACGCCACGCTCAAGTTTGACGTGGAACTGCTGAAGGTCTAAGCGACGCAGGGCCCCTGGCCTGCCCCACCTTCCCAAAAACTGCACATGGCGCCCAGCCTGTGCAGTTTTTTCATATCCGGGCCCGCCTGGTGGAGGCTATTTGGCCAGGGGCGCGGACTGCCTGGTGCAGCAGCTGACCACCCAGGTCACGAACACGCCAAGCGGCACGCCAAACACCGCCGCCAGCGTGGGCTGGATGCCCCACCACAGATGGGCAGAGGCCTGCGCCCCGGGCGCCAGGCTGTTGATCGGCATATTGACGACCATGTAGTACAAGGTGATGCCCAGGCCCGCAGCCATGCCGCACACGGCGCCCCGCCGCGTCGCGCCGCGCCAGTACAGGCCCAGCAGCATGGCCGGCACAAAGGCCGCAGCAGCGATCGAGAACGAGGCCGACACCAGCACCAAAATGCCCGAGCTGCGCACCGAGGCGACGGCCGCGGCCGCAAGCGCCACCAGCAGCAAGGTGAACTTGGACAGAATCACGCGTTGCTGCGGCGTGACCGACTTGCCCCGCTCGACCAGGTAGAGATCGCGCACCAGCGCATTGCTGATGGTCAGCAGCAGACCATCGGCCGTCGATAGCGCAGCGGCCAGCCCGCCGGCCGCCACCAGGCCCGAGACTACAAATGGCAGGCCGCCCAGCTCGGGCGTGGCCAGCATGATCAGGTCGGCGCCCAGGTGGATCTCGCCCCACTGCACAATGCCGTCACCGTTCACATCCTCGATCGACAGCAAGGCGTTGTCCATGCGTGTCCACTGCGCAATCCAGGCCGGCAGCGCATCGAAATGGCTGCCCACCAGGCCTTGCATCACCTCCAGCTTGACCAGGGCCGCGAGCGCCGGCGCGCTGGTGTAGAGCAGCACCACAAAGAACAAGGTCCAGACCACCGAGCTGCGCGCAGCGGCCGGGCTGGGCAAGGTGTAGTAGCGGGTGAGCAGATGCGGCAGGCCGGCGGTGCCCAGCATCAGGCAGAACATCAGCGCCATGAAGTTGCGCCGCGACAGGCATTCCTGCTCCTGCGCGCTTTGCTCCGAGCCCAGCATCGGCGCATAGGGCAAGGTGTGCTGGGGCATGCCGCCCAGCGGCTGGGCGCGGGCATAGTTCTCGCGCATCGCCGCCGTCCACAGCTCGCGCGCGCTCGCCTCGTCCTGCGGCAGCGCTGCCAGCTCGCGCCCGGCAGCCAGCACCTGGTTCAGGTCGGCATTGCTGATGCGCAGCTGCTGCACCTTCTCCTGCAGGCGTGTGCGCTCGGCCTCCAGTGCGGCGGGAATATTGCGCAGCCGCGATTCATACAGCATGCCCTTTTGCAAAAACACCAGCTCCACATCGCGCTCGGCCGAATCGCTCAGCAGCCCCTTCTCGTACTCGGCGATCTTGCCCAGGTCCTGGGTATAGGCCACGGCTGCGACCGGGCTGCCCAGGCGCTGGTAGGCCAGCCAGGAGACCGGAATCAGAAAGGCCAGCAGGATCATCACGTACTGCGCGACCTGGGTCCAGGTGATGGCGCGCATGCCGCCCAGAAAGGAGCAGACCAGCACGCCGCCCAGGCCCAGCATGATGCCGATCTCGAACTGCACGCCGGTCAGCCGCGAGGCGATCAGGCCCACCGCATAGATCTGCGCCACCACATAGGAAAACGAGCACATCACCGCAGCGACGGCGGCAATCACGCGCGGCCAGCGCCCGCCATAACGCAGCTGGAAAAAATCAGGCAAGGTGTAGAGATTGAGCGCGCGCAGCTGCGGCGCAATCAGCAGCGCCACCAGCACAAAGCCGCCGCTCCAGCCCAGCAGATAGGCCAGTCCCCCGGCTTGCTGGCTGGTGCCGGCAAAGCCCTGCAAATAGAGCGCACCTGAGAGCGACAAAAAGGACGCCGCGCTCATCCAGTCGGCCGCCGTGGCCATGCCGTTGTAGACCGGCGGAATGCGGCGCCCCGCGACGTAGTACTCCTCCGAATCGGCCGTGCGCCCCCAGACACCGATGGCCGCATACATCATCACCGGCACAAACAGAAAGAGCGGCCCGATCCACTGGCGCGACAGACCGGCGCGCTCGGCCCAGGCCACCAGGCCGATGAAGCAGCCCAGGCCCAGCAGGTACAGCACAAAGAACTTATGGTTTCGTGCCATGGTCAGTGCGGGCAACCTGCACGTCTTTCTCCGGATGGCGGTGCATGTACAAGGCATAGCCGGCAACCAGCAGCACATACAGCACCGGCAGCACCGATGCCCCATACAGGTAGGCCGTGCCATGGCCCCAGATCGCATCGATCTCGGGCGCCCAGTACAGGCCGCCAAAGGTGCTGAGCACCAGCACCAGCAAGACCAGCAGCTTCATCGCGTTGAGCGGCATGGGTTCAAAAGGGGCAGGTTTGGGGTGCGAGGAATCCATCGGGGCCTTTCAAGCCGAATGACTGAGACAGCAGCGGGCTGCAGCCAGCATTCTTGCATTTTGTCGCAGATGGGACTGGTTTGCCCAGCGCCCTAGGGGAAGCACCGTGATCACCCGCGACATCGCTTTTGATAATGCCTGCACAGGCCTGGGCCGCGCTGCAGCAAAGCCCGGCACTGCCAACGACGACAAAAAACAGACAGGAGACAAGCATGACCCTTCGCACATCCACCGCTGCTGCCAGCTTGCTGGCATGCGCCACCTTGGCCGTCCAGGCCGCCGGCATCTCCGATGACAAGGTCAGGATCGGCGTGCTCAGCGACATGTCGGGCCAGTACGCAGACTCGGGCGGCAAAGGCTCGGTCGAGGCGGCCAAGATGGCGGTCGAAGACTTTGGCGCCAAGGTACTGGGCAAGCCGGTGGAAGTGGTCTTTGCCGACCACCAGAACAAGGCCGATATCGGCGGCACCAAGGCACGCCAGTGGTGGGATGCCGAAGGCGTGGACATGATCGTCGACATCAACAACTCGGCCATCGCCGGCGCGGTGTTCACGATGGCCAAGGAGCGCGGCAAGGTCGCCATCAGCACGGGCGCGCTGTCCACCGGGCTGACCAATGAATTCTGCGGCCCCACCTCGATCCACTACACGGTCGATTCGTACTCGCTGGGCAAATCGGCGGTGCAAAGTATCCTGGCTCAGGGCAAGAAGGACTGGTACATCGTGGCCGTCGACTACGCCTACGGCAAGGTGACGGCAGCCACGGTCACCGACTTCGTCAAGGAAGGGGGCGGCAAGGTGCTGGGCACCGTCTACCACCCCTTCAATGCCAGCGATTTCTCGTCCTTCATGATGCAAGCCCAGGCCAGCAAGGCCCAGGTGATCGCGCTGGCCAATGCCACGCAGGACACCGTCAACTCCATCAAGACGGCGCGCGAGTTTGGCATGACCAAAAACCTCACCTTTGTGCCCCAGCTGATCTATATCAACGATGCCCATGCGATGGGGCTGGAACTGGGCCAGGGCCTGACCTTTGCAACTGCGTTCTACTGGGACCGCAACGATGCCTCGCGCGAATGGGCGAAAAAATACCAGGCCCGCATGAAGAAGATGCCCTCGATGAACCAGGCCAGTGTCTACTCGGCCGTCACCCAGTACCTCAAGGCCATCGAGGCGGCGGGCACCGACGACGGCCTGGCCGTGACCAAGCAGCTCAAGACCATGAAGATCAACGACATGTTCTCGCAAAACGGCTATGTGCGCGAAGACGGCCGCATGGTGCATGACATGTTCCTGGTGCAGATGAAGACGCCCAAGGAATCCAAGGGCCCCTGGGACTACTACAAGATCCTCGACACCATCCCGGGTGAGCAGGCCTTCCAGCCGCTTTCCAAGAGCACCTGCTCGCTGGTCACGCAGAAGTAAGCGCAGCTGCAGCGCAGGCGCCGTGGGAGCGCCTGCGCTGCAGCTGCCAAGGTGACTTACAAATAAATACGATTGCAGGCGGGGTCCTTTAACCCCTTGCGGGCGGGCAGCGCGATTCAGGGCAGACCACCACTTCTGCAGCGCCCTGCCATGCACACCATCCTTCCCCCCGCCCCTGCTTCGTGCCGCGCACGCAAGCCCCGTAGCCTCCACGCACTGGCCTCACTGACCTTGTTTGCCAGCAGCCTGCTGGGCAGCCTGCCCGCGCAGGCCAGCCCACTGGCCGATGTGCAAATCATCGACCGCAGCAGCGGCGAGCGCCTGCCGCTGTACTACCACCAGGGCGAGTACTGGGTGGCGGGCCAGCCGGGCAGCAGCTATGCGGTTGATATCAAGAACCGCAGCCGGGGCCGCATCCTGGCCGTGCTCAGCATTGATGGCATCAATACCATCAGCGGCCAGACTGCGGCGGCCGTGCCCGACGACGGCTATGTGCTGGCCAGCCGCCAGCAATGGGCCATTGCAGGCTGGCGCAAGAGCGACCAGCAGGTGGCGGCCTTCTACTTCTCGCACAGCGAAGACGCGTATGCCGCACGCACCGGCCGGCCGCGCGATATCGGCGTGATTGGGGTGGCGGTGTTCCGCGAGCGCGAACCCCGGCCCCAGCCCCCGATCGCACGCAACAGCGCCACGCAAAAAAGCACGGCACCGGCCGCCGAAGCCAGCAGCGCCGATAGCGCAGCGCCTGCGATGCCACCGCCTTCCAGCCCTGCCGCCGCTGCCGCGCCCAATGCCTCAGTCGCCGCCCAATCGCGCCAGGCCACCGCCCCCGCCGCCGCGCCCACACCGGTGGCGCCGCGCCTGGGCACGGGCCATGGCGCGCTCGAGCGCTCCGCCACGCGGACCACGGCGTTCCACAGCGCCAGCAGCAGCCCGGCGCAGATCATCCGCATCCGCTATGACAGCTATGCCAACCTGGTGGCCCAGGGCGTCATCCGCGCGCCACAGCCCGCCGTGCAGCCGGCGCCCCGCCCCTTTCCGGCATCGCCCTCTGGCTATGTACCTGATCCGCCTGCCTATTGAAAGCCTGCCGCCGCAGCCAAAGATGTGCTGCGGCGTGCGATTTTCTCCACAGGGGCCACCAGCGGGCGCAGGCTTTTGCATAATCTGCCGCATGGTAGATGCACTGCAAGACGACCAAGCGCTGATGCTGGCCTACGCTGGCGGCCAAGTCGCGGCGTTCGAGCAGCTCTACCATCGCCACAGCCAGCGCCTGTGGCGCTATTTTTTCCGCAACACCGGCAATGCCGCGCTCGCCGATGACCTGGCGCAGGAGACCTGGTTTGCCTTGGTCGATGGCGCCCAGCGCTACCAACCCCAGGCGCAGTTCACGACCTGGGCTTTTACCCTGGCCCACCACAAACTGGTGGACCACTGGCGCCGCCACAAGGCCCACCGCAGCCTCGACGAAGAGGACAGCGAAGGCATGCGTCTGGCCGAGACCTTGTTTGCCAACTCCGGCTTTGACCCCGAGCGCCTGCAGGGCCGCAAGGACCTGGCGCGTGCTTTGCTCGCTGCCCTGGCCCAGTTGCCGCCCGAACAGCGCGAGGCCTTTTTGCTGCAGGCCGAGGCCGATATGTCGGTGGCCGACATTGCCACAGCTACGCAGGTGACCCAGGAAACCGCCAAAAGCCGCTTGCGCTATGCCCGCGCCAAACTGCGCCAGGCCATCGAGGTGACCGCATGAACGCACCGCAAGACCCCAAGCGGCCCGATGCCCTGGTCGACCTCTACCGCGAGGCCAGCGCGCAGGACGCCGGCCCAAGCGACGCCAGCACGGCGCAGATCCTGGCCCATGCGCGCGCCAAAGCCGCACAGGGCCTCAGGCCAGCCGCTACACCGGCCGGTCTGGACAGCAGCGGCCAGCAAGGCCAGCACTTCCGAGGCGAAGCCGCCAATGACCGCCGCTGGTGGCTGCAGGCCCTGGGCAGCCTGGCCGCCATTGGCCTGGTCAGCTGGCTGGCGCTGCAGCACCTGAATGAGCCTGGCGCGCCGCAGCTGGAGGCGCCCCAAATGGACAGCGCGCCCAGCGCTGCATCGGCACCGCCTCCGCCACCTAGCGCGCCCGCAGCGCCCGCCGCACCTGCTGGTACTGACAGGGCGGCGAGCCCCGCCAGCGCCAAGATGCGCAGCGAAGCGGCACCGATGGAAAAGGCTGCAAGCCCTGCCGCCGACGCAGCGCACGCGCCTGCCCCCGCTTCTGCGGCTGGCGCAGGCGCAAGCAGCGCCAACACCGGCCCCGCGCCAGCCATCGCACCTGTGCCGCAGGCAGAGCGCCGCATGCCGTCGGCAGCCGCGCCTACGCCGGTAGCGCCGCCGATGCCAGCACCTGCGGCCCCCGCTGCAGCCGCCGTTGCACCCGCATACCCTGCTGTTCCACCCGCTGCCAGAACGCAGGCGGCCGAAGAAAAACGCGCGGCCGAACGGCCAGCGCCACCGATGGCTGCAGCACCGGCTGCATCAGAAGCCGCCTCCGCACTGTCTGCTGCGGCACCTGCCCTGCCCCCATGCAGCCCCGATCTGGACCCCCAGGCCCTGGCCGAGCAGCGCCGCCGCATCCAGGCCTATGACAAGGCCCTGGCCGCTGGCCTGCCAGCACCTGCGCCGCTGCCGGTATGCCGCCCTGCGCCCGCCCATGAGGCAGAGCCTGCGCAGCCAGTGGACAGCCGCTGAGTCCCCGCCAAGCAGTGTGCAGACATAAAAAAACAGGCCTGCATGTCGCAGGCCTGTTGGCTTGGTATCAGCGAAGATTAGCGAAGAAGCGGCGCTGGATTTAGGCGGATCTAAGCCATCAGGTCATAAAGCCCATAGCCAAAACCGGCAACGCCAATGGCCAGCAGCAGGCAGGACGCGACCAGCAAGATGCGCTTTTCGCGGGCGGGCGAAATCAAGCTGCGCACCAGGAGCGCAATGAGGCCCAGCATGCTGAAATCCAGCACCACCCAGACAACGGTCAGCACCGCCAGGCTGTGGTCGGGCGCAGGCAGCACGCCAATGAACTGCGGCAAGAACGACGCAAAGAAAATGATGTCCTTGGGGTTGGAGACACCAAGGATAAAGCCCTGGCTGAAGCCGCCTTGCTTGCTGCCGGGGGCCGGTTCCGCAGTCATGGCACTGCCGGGCTCGGCATCCATCGCCCAGGCATCGCGGATCATGCCCCAGGCAATCCAGACGATGTAGAGGCAGCCCGCCAGGCGCACCAGCTTGAAGGCCGATTCATCGATGACCAGCAAGCCCTTGATCAGCAGCGCCGACAAAAAAATCAGCACCAGCGATGCCAAGTTGGTGCCGCAAATGGTGGCGAATGCATGGCGCATGCCGCCTACCAGGCCGGCTCGGGCCACCAGCAAGGTCACGGGGCCCGGGGTGATCAGCAAGGTAATGACCGACAGCGCAAACAGAAACACCAGCGAAAGATTGAGTTCAGACATGGGCAGCAGAGAGCGGGAAGAACGCGCGCCTGCAGTGCAGGGCAAAAAGGGCGATTGTGCCGCGAAGCACCGCACAATTCAATGCATTGGGCAGTCACTTGCCGAGCAGCGCCCGCACCCATCAGCCGATAAAAAACCGGGCCGTTTGCCCGGTGAGTGAATGCGGATGGCGCGTGCTTAGAACCTGTTCAAAGTCTCCTCGCGCCGCGACAGTGTCTTTGCGGGATGGGATGCTAGGCGCCATACCGCAGCAATAGCCCAGCTATTGCGAGGATTGGCAACAACGCAGACCGCCCGCAAAGCCACTGTCCCTGTGGGTTGGAGTGAAATCGGGCGATTTCTTCGCGCTGGCCCTTGCTTGCACCCCGGTGCAAGCTGCGTTCCACCCCTTCGAACTCATCCCGATTGCACTCCAACGCGGCTGCGTAGAGACTTTGAACAGGTTCTTAGATCGCCCTGGCGTTAAATCGCAATCCCCAGGTCATCCCAGTCCGCCAGCTTGCCGCCAGCGGCGGTAAATTTTTGGTAGGCGCTTTGGCGTTCGGCATCGATTTCGGTATTGCTGGCGCCGCGCTTCCAGTAGCCGGCAATCGACACATCGGCCTTGTCCATGCCCAGCTCGGACTGGAAGTATTTGCGCATCGCGCGCATCTCGTCGCGCTCACCCGCACCCCAGACCACATGGCCAGCAGCGTCCTCCAACTGGCGGGCCTGCTGCAGCAGCGGGTCGCGCCCATGACCTGGCAAGCGCTGCAGCTGCAGGCCAGCCACCCGTGGCAGCTCCGCAATCCCATGCAGATCGTCGCTGGCAATCCAGCCTACGCCGCCCAGCCCTGCGGGCCAACGTTGCAAGATCGAGTAGAGCGCGGGCAGGCCCGAATCATCACAGAACAGCGCCACAGGCCGGCCCTTGGCGTCGGGCAGCACGATGTTGACACGGGGGCCAGTGAGCCGTAGCTGCTGGCCAATGGTGGCCTGCGCGGCCCAGCGCATCATGGGGCTGTCGCCGCCATGCATCACCACATCAAACTCGGCGCAGCGCGTTTGCGGCGCAAAGCTTCGCACGGTATAGACGCGCGAGACCGCAGGTGCCTCAAGATCCGGATAGACGCGAAAAGCCACATTGGCCTCGTCCCAGACCGGGTCGTTGCCGACATCGCCCAGATGCATGCCCACCCGCAAGGTGTGGGGCGACGGGCGCTGCAGCGAGACGATGGTGGCGTCGATCTGGTGCAGGCCGCGCTGGTGCTCCTGGTCACGGGGCGCCTGCACGGCCACTGGGCTGGAAGATGGGTTGGGAGAAGCGGAGGAATGGGACATCGATACACAGACCGCATGGGCCATCGGATGCGTGGAGAAAAGAGCTTGGCTGGCTGACAGACCGCAAGGGCCTGTCGGTGGCTAGCAAAAACGACCTTGGAGACGCTGCGGTCCCGGGTCGCCCCACGATGAAACGGATGCAAAGAGCCGCGCTGTGGCTGACGCTCTCGATGGCTGGATCATAAACCAGTTGAGAATGAATATCATTTAATACCCATGCCTTTCGCGCAGCCTTTGCAGCGGCTATGCAGCGGCTATGCAGCGGCTATGCAGCGGCTATGCAGCCATCTTACGCCGCCTTGCTGCTCTCGACCATCTCCAGCGCCGCGCCATGCGGCACCCGGATCAGCCGATGGGCATCGACCCCATTGCTGGCGGCGATGGCCACCAGGCGTGTGTAGGCAGCTTCATCAATGCTCGGCGTGCGCGACAAAATCCAGGCGTACTTGGCCGCATCACCGACCACCACGGCGTGTCCTGCATCATGGTCGACATAGACCACATGGTAGCCCGCATACAAGGGGCGAAAGAACGACACCTTGAGCGAGCCCACCTCGGGGCCGGACAGCAGCTTGGCCACGGCAGTGGCCGACTTCCATTGACCGCGTTCGGGGTCAAAGCCACGGTTGGTGACTTGCACCGTGCCGTCGTCCTGCAGGCAGTAGTCAGCGGTGCAAGAGGTCAGACCGCGCTCAAACACATAGTCAATCCGCGCCAGCTCATACCAGTGGCCCATGTACTGCTCGGCATCAAAGTCCTGCACGGGGCGAACATTCTTGGGCACCCGCACCCGCTGGCCGGTGTACCACAGGGCTGACACGGCAGCCGTCAAGGCCATGGCCAGCGGCAGGGAGGAGGTTCTGGAGGAGGCCGATGCCTCAGGTGTGCGGCGCATAAGGGGTTCCTTCATACAAAACCCTTTTTTACCGCCGATGGCAAGCCGGCTGCGTAGGCATTGCCACGGCAGCGGCCTAGGTCAATTCCGACACGGGCTTATTGCCCAGGCCATGCGCCGGCACAGCAGCATCAGCTGCCTTTTTTGGGCACCACATTCTTTGGCAGCACCATCAGCACAAACAGCGCAAACAAGGTGCACAAAATGGCGGCGGCCTCTTCACCGGCGCCCACCGCCATACCAATCGCTGCGGTGAACCAGATGCCAGCGGCGGTGGTCAGGCCCTTCACATCCTCGGTGTTTTCCTTGGCGGGTTTCAAAATGGCGCCGGCGCCCAAAAAGCCCACGCCGGCGATCAGGCCCTGGATCACGCGGCTGGAATCCATTGGCGTCATGCCCATCAGTTGCGCCACGGCCAAAAAGGTCGCAGCGCCCATGGCCACCAGCATGTGCGTGCGCAAGCCAGCGGCCTTGCCGCTGGCCTCTCTTTCATAGCCCAGCATGCCGCCCAGCAGCGCCGCCAACAGCAGTTTGAAAATAATGCGCGTGGCCTGCGCCAGATCGGTCAGATCAGACAGTTCGCCTGCAACGGTATTGATGATGGTCTGGAATGCGGAGTCAGAAGAATTCATGGCTCGGGCCTTGGTGCATCACGCAGCAAGGCGGCCACGTTCGATGGCCGCCTGCATGCAGAATAAAAAAGGCCTCCCTCGCGAAAGCCAGGGAGGCTGCTTGAATTACCAGCGGTAATTGTTCTTGGTTTCCCAATCCTTGACCTGCTTTTCTGCAGCGTCCTGCGCAATACCTTCGCGCTCCTGGATGCGGCCCACCAGCTGCTCGCGCTGGCCGTCTACCACGTCCAGATCGTCATTGGTCAGCTTGCCCCATTGCTCTTGCACTTTGCCCTTGAATTGCTTCCAGTTGCCTTTGATGGTGTCTTCGTTCATCTGTCACTCCTTGAGGGTTGCGGGTTGGTCGGTTGCTGTGATTCCAGTGTCACACCAACACCGGCCCCGCATTGCAGTCGTGCAAGCAGCATTACCGTAAGGACTCTCCCACAGCTGCCATGCAAGAGCGGCTTTGCGACTTCATCACAACAGAACATGGCTTTGTCTATGGCTATTCCATACCCAGTACATCTTGTAAAGCGCATACTGGGGGTGGCGACGAGGAGCGGCCTCGCATAGAACCGGCATTCCAGCGATATTCAAGGAGTTGAAAGCCATGACTTATGCATCCAAACCCCTTCCGGCTCAGGCACTGAGCCAGGAAGAGATTCAAGCCCGTTATGAAAAGGACAGAATTTCTTATCCAGATGGCGTGCCCGACTCCCGTATCACCTGGATCGAAAGACCAGAATACAAAGGCAATGAACTCAGTTACCGGGGCCAGAAGCCCAAGACCATCGTGACCTTGGTCAGCTCAGCCAGTCCCTCCAATCCCTCTTAGGGCCATGCCATTTCTACTGCCCCGCATGGCCCTCCATGGGTGCGCATGGCTCCACCCATCTCCCTCTTCACCAGCCCTCTGCCGAGGGCTTTTTCATGCCTGCAGCGGCATGCGCTGCATCTCGCACTGCGCCCCAGGGTTGTAAGCTTGTATTAGGACTGGGGTGCTAGCATCAAGACTCGCAACACAACCCTGTCTGTATCTGATGTCTCCGCTGAACGATGCGCAAGCCGCGCACGCCACACCGCTTGCAGGAAAGCTCTCCAACCGCGCATTCAACGCCCTGGCCCGCCACAACATCACGACCGTGGAAGAAGTCATCGCCGCCTATCCCGAGCGGCTGCTCAAACTGGCAGGCTTTGGCTTGCAGTCGCTGCGCGAGGTCGAGGCCGTGTTCTTTCCCGGTCAGTGCTATCTGGCCGAGCTCAAAGATGGGCAGCGCCCCACCAAGAAGATGCATGGCTCCCCGCTGGCGGCCCTGGGCCTGAGCCCAGCGGTCTGAGCGGCTGCCTGGCCAGCTGTGCTCAGACAGCCCCCGCCCAAACCACCGCCCCGTTAGTCCTGGCGCTGGCCATATTTGTGCTGAGCGATGCGTTGGGCCTGGTAGATGCCAGCGTGTCCTGAGAACAGATAGGCCGCCACGCAGGCGATCGCCGCAAAGGGCCCGATCTGCGGACCAAACAGCTCCAGCGCCATCAAGGTGGTGGCGATGGGCGTATTCGCGGCACCGGCAAAGACGGCGACAAAGCCCAAGCCCGCCATCATGCCCAGCGGCATCTGCAACAGTGGCGCCAACGCATTGCCCAACGTGGCGCCGATGTAGAACAGCGGCGTGACCTCCCCACCCTTGAAACCACTGCCGATGGAGACCACCGTCATCAGCAGCTTGCCCAGAAAATCCCAGGGCCGCACGGGGCCCTCAAAGGCCTGCACGATCTCAGGAATGCCCAGCCCGGTATAGCGGTAGGCATCGCATGCCCACACGGCTGCGGCGATGACCAGACCGCCGATAAAAGGCCGCATCGGCGCATAGACCACGCGCTTCTTCATGAAGGCACCAAGCCTGCGCGTAGCCGTGGCAAAGAGCATGCCCACCAGCCCAAACAGAATGCCGGCAATCGCAACGGCCAGCACCGGCCACCAGCCCATGGGGGCCAATACGCCCAAGGCGTAATGCGTGTGGTGGATGCCCCAGGCCAGGCTGATCTGGTCAGCAAGGAGCGCTGCCACCACACAAGGCAGCAGCGCCTCATACCGCATGCGCCCAATAGCCACCACCTCCATCCCAAAGATGGCCCCCGCCAGCGGCGTGCCAAACACCGATGCAAAGCCCGCGCTGATGCCCGCCATCAGCAGCAGGGGCCGATCCTGCGCGGCGAGGCGAAAGCGCTGGCTCAGCTGGTCTGCCAGCGCCCCGCCCATCTGCACGGCCGTACCCTCGCGCCCCACCGAGGCGCCAAACAGATGCGATAGCACCGTGCTGACCAAGGCCAGCGGCCCCATGCGCAAAGGCAGCGTATTTTTGGGCGCATGCACTTCGTCCATGATGAGGTTGACGCCGCCTTCGGCCGACTTGCCCAGGCGCTGGTAGACCCAGCCCACGGCCAAGCCCGCCAGCGGCAGCAACCAGACCAGCCAACGGTGCTGGTCGCGCCAGCGCGTTGCCGCGTCAAGCGCACAAAGAAAGACAGCCGAAGCCGTCCCCGCCAAAGCGGCCGCCAGGGCCGACAGCAGCAGCCATTTGCCCAGATGGGGAAGCAGTGCAAGGGGTTCGAGGGTTGAGCGTTTGGGCATACAGGTCAAAAGCGCGAGTGCATCGGCCTGACCTGGCAAGAAATGTATACGCGACAACGTCTACAGCCCCGAGCCAGGTCAGGTTCTGTAGACGTCATCAGCCGCATGGCGCGGCGGTTAAGGAGGAACGTCATCTCCTGGGTGGGAGTATAGCGGGGGCCGCGCCTCCCTGCTCAGGCTCCTTGGGAAGGTATAGGTCTTGCAGTCGCCTTCCCGGCAAACCATCCATTCAACCGCAGTACGGCAGTGCATCTTTCGCGCGGCATAGCCAGGGCGGCTGGCTGCTCTATAAGATACTGCGATCAGCACTACCGCATGGGAGAGAGCACATGGCAGCACCGCAATGGTTGAATCGCAGACCGGGCCTGATCGCCGCATCGCTGTTGCTGGCGCTCAACGCAGCCGCGGCTCCTGCTTCGCCCTCCCCGCCCTACCCAGACGCCGCCGACAGCGACCCCATCAAACTGGGCTGGATGCAGGGATCGCCACCGCCCGCCGACCGCATTCTGCGCTTTGACGACGGCTCGTATTTCCAATTCCCGGCGATGCGCTGGAGTGTGTCGCACTTTCGCGAGCTGATGCCGACCGTCAATATCTCGCGAGGACTGCGGCCTGCGGCCCCGCTGCGCAGCGCCTTGCGCGATGATATTGACGGCTTGGAATTTAAGCGCCTGGATACCGGTGAAACAATGCGCTGGCGGGACTCGCTGGCCGCCAACTACACCGACGGCATCGTCGTGCTGCACAAGGGCCGCATTGTTTACGAGCGCTATGCCGGCGCACTCCAGCCCGATGGCCAGCATGCGGCGATGTCGGTCACCAAGTCCTTTGTCGGCACCTTGGCTGCGATGCTGGTCGCAGAGGGAACACTGGACCCCGACCGCAAGGCCGCAGACTATGTGCCCGAACTCGCCATGTCTGCCTTTGGCAGCGCCACGGTGCGCCAGGTGATGGACATGACCACCGGCATCCGGTTCAGCGAAGACTATGCCGACCCCAAGGCAGAGGTCTGGGCCCATGCGGCCGCAGGCAATCCACTGCCCAAACCCAAAGACTTCACAGGCCCCCGCAGCTACTACGAGTTTTTGCAGACGGTTCAGCCGCAAGGCATGCACGGCGAGGCATTTGGCTACCGCACCGCCAATACCGATGCGCTGGGTTGGATCATTGCGCGTGTCAGCGGCCAGTCCGTCGCGCAGCTTTTGTCCAGCCGCATCTGGAGCCGCCTGGGCGCCGAGCAGGATGCCTATATGTCCGTCGACGCGACCGGCACCCCATTTGCCGGCGGTGGCCTGAACACGGGCCTGCGAGACCTGGCGCGCTTTGGCGAGATGGTCCGCAACAATGGCTATTTCAATGGCCAGCAAATCATCCCTGCGGCCGCGA
Organism: Comamonas sp. MYb21; assembly: GCF_037479395.1. NCBI lineage: Bacteria > Pseudomonadati > Pseudomonadota > Betaproteobacteria > Burkholderiales > Comamonadaceae > Comamonas > Comamonas sp. MYb21. The sequence goes on from NZ_JBBGZC010000007.1 coordinate 100,544, forward strand.
TCGCCGACATCCGCCAAGGCGGCAGGCGCGCCGATTTTGCCAAAGCCGGCTACGCCCTCCTGCCTGGCTGGAGCTACCGCAATATGTGGTGGATCACGCACAACGCCCACGGCGCCTTTGCCGCACGCGGCGTGCATGGGCAGGCGCTCTATATCGATCCGACCGCGCAGATGGTCATTGCCCGATACGGCTCGCACCCGGTGGCTGCTAATGCGGCAAATGATCCGAGGTCATTGCCGGCGTTTGAGGCACTGGCGCAGCATTTGATGCGAGCTCGGCGCTGAGGCACGCCAGCAAGCGCATCAGCAGCGTACGCTGGTCTGCTTAAGAGGCTCTCTGCATGATCGTAAAAAAGAAGACAGATTCCTACGCTTGGCGGAGCTTGCGGGCGACTCCAGCACATAGATACCTGCTGCCCAACATGGGACCTAAACAGCAGGCCTTGCTAAATATGAGGTATTACATCCTTGGCCCGGCGCTGGTTTTTGCCAGAGCCTGACCTATAAAATCTGGACTGCATCCTTGGGAGACTGAATTGATTCGCTATCTGATTTCTGCAATGTGCCTCGTGGCCGCCACCAGCGCAAATGCCTATTCCGGCAATGACCTCCTCAACGACCTCACCAGTACCAAGCGCAAGGGTCTGACTCCTGGGAATGCATTGCAAGACGGTGTGGGAATGGGATATATCATGGGCGCAAGCGATATGATTTCCCAATCTGGGACCGTTTGCTATCGCCAGAACGTAACGAATGGGCAAATTAGCGCTGTGGTGCAGAAGTATTTGGAAAGCAACCCTGAGACGAGAGATGCCAAAGCGGCGCTTCTCATTTACATCGCCCTCAAAGCACACTTTCCTTGCGAGAAGTAGTACGGCCCTATCCCGTTGGCGTACCCAGACTCTCGCAGCGAATCACTGACCTCTGGCTTGATGCGGTAGGCGCAGTGGTTCTTGTTCAGGATGATCGGCGCGCTACAGCAGTTTTAGGTTGAGTTTCGGGCTGTCCAGGGCCTCAGCCAAGGTCCCACCGAGGCTTGCTGGAATATGCGTTATTGCTTCTTAAAAGTCCTTGGCGCCTATTTCTGCAGCTTTTCGCATGGACTCTAAAATTTCTTGCTTGCTCTGGAACGACCCAATCCGGACAGCAAGCTCCTTCCCGCCGTTATCCTCCACCGTCAAAGATGTGCTTCCGGATACCCATGTATAAATCCAACCCTCGGATTTCACACCATATTCATTTCGGTACTCTAGCGTTTTTCTATCGGAGTGCTTTCCATAACGCGCAGTGATGGCCCCGATCAATTCACCAACATACCAAGGTTTAACTTTCAAATCAATGCTATATACTTGATTTGCCTTCAGATATATAGAACCAGATTCCACAGGCACCCCTCCAAACGAGGTTGCTTTCAAGCATTGCTGCACTGCTTCAGAGTTTCCAGGATTTTTTCTTGCACAGTCTATGGATTTGAAATTATATAAAGAGCCGGTATAGGTAGCTTCCATATAATTTGGAAGCCTTTCTCGCAACTCTTCCGCAGAAGCGCCCAGGGCCAGCCCCTTATAGCTAAAACTTTCAGCGTGCACTGAACAACTTACGAATGCTAGAAGCATTACCGCTGCATAGTTGAAACGCATACCCTCTCCTCGAACAAAAAGACATGCAGCCAGATGCCATAGCCCTGGAGATAGGGCACAGCGATGCAGTCGCAATCGGTCATATGGCGTCGACAAAGTTTCGCTAGAAGCTCCACCTCAGAGCCAGAACCTGGCGAGCAGCGCGTATCTCATCGAGCGGATTTAGACAACGCTCAAGATTGCCAACCTGTGACCCGTCCTGCCAATAAAAAAGCCCACTGAAACGGGCGATGTTAACTTGCCTGGCTGCGCTATACAGCCGTCAGCACATCTACTTTTTCAGCAGCAGAGTGGCAATACCAATCGGGATCACCACCCCACAAAGGATCATCATGGTCAGCTCCGTGACTGCACCTGGTCGCTGCAGACCCACCTCTGCCATTGCCATGAGCGACCAGACCCGAAGCCCCGACAGAAAAACCATCAACACGACGACGGCAAGCATCATGTAACCCACGAATTTGACCATATCCCCTCCACTGAGAAAAGCCCATGCTACCAAATGCCAGCCCCTTCCTTGGTGGGTCATCGGAAGTACAGCAGGCATCGATCATTGCAAGCAACGCGAAGCTGGCACCCCAGGCTGCCTTGTCGAGTGTTGATACGATCGAGCAGCAGTGGAAATGCCGAGGTGCAGACCAGCCATACCAGACGCAACCCTGCATACCTGCACTCCCACCACGCCTCAGACACAGGAGAAAGCCCAGCCGGCTATCAGGGCAGATGGGCCACCGGAACATGACGATGTTCGTGACCGCCTATGCGAAGGGATGGATGGCGACAGTAGCCATAGAGGCTGTGAGAAGCCCTAGCGTGAGCCAATGCCCGGAAATGAAAAAACCGCCCAGAAGGCGGTTTGTTCAAAATAGAAACCTCTGCGAGGTTTCTTACCAAATCCCTGTTATCCTGAAGTCTGGTTTTCTTCAGAGGGAAAATTTGGTAGGCGCGATTGGACTCGAACCAACGACCCCCACCATGTCAAGGTGGTGCTCTAACCAGCTGAGCTACGCGCCTGTCGTTGAAGACTCAAATTATAGCCAGAAAAAACGGCCCAAATGGAAAGTTGAGGCTTTTTTTGAAAATAGTGCTTTTCAGCCCTATTTGCGGCGCACCGAGCGCACGCCCGATACCGTCGCCACAGAGGCCAGCACCTTGGCCAGCTTGCCCGAGTCCGACACCTCTACCGTGAACGTCATCCAGGCGGTGCCTTTGACGGACTGGGTCTGCACGCCGATCACATTGGTCTTGTCCCGCGCGAACAGTTCAGAGATATCGCGCAGCAGGCCTTGGCGGTCATGGGCCTCCACAGCCACATCGACGGGGTAGACCGCTTCGGTCGAGCGCTGGCCATGGGTGGGCAGGCCCCACTCCACATCAATGCTGCGCTCGGGATTGCGGGCACACATCTCGCGGAAGTTGCTGCAGTCGTGGCGGTGCACGCTCACGCCCTTGCCCCGCGTCACAAAGCCGCCAATGCGATCGGGCGGTGCGGGCTTGCAGCATTTGGCCAGCTGGGTCATCAGAGAATCGACGCCCACCACCAGCACGCCACCCTTGCCCGAGCCCTCGGTGGCCTTGCGCGGGCGGCTCAGCACCAGCTCGTCATCGGCCTGCAGGGGTTCGGGTGGGCGCAGGATGTTCTCAATGGTGCGCAGCGACAGCTCGTCCTTGCCCACCACCTCAAACAGCGCCTCTGCGGTCTTGAAGCCCAGCTGGTCGGCCAGGTCGTCGTGCTTGAGCGCTGTCTTGCCTTCGCGTTGCAGAAGTTTTTCCACCAGCTCGCGGCCCCGGCTGACCGTCTCATGCATCACCTGGGCATTGAACCAGGCACGCACCTTGGCCTTGGCGCGTGAGCTGACCAGGTAGCCCAGCTCGGCATTGAGCCAGTCGCGCGATGGCCGCCCTTCCTTGACAGAGACGATCTCCACCGTCTGGCCGTTTTGCAGCGGCGTGTTGAGCGGCACCATCTGCCCATCAACCTTGGCACCCCGGCAGCGGTGGCCCAGATCGGTGTGCACCGAATAGGCAAAGTCCACCGGCGTGGCGCCCTGGGGCAGCTCGATCACGGCGGCATTGGGCGTCAGCACATAGATATGGTCGTCAAAGAGGCCACTGTCCTGGGTCTGGCCGACCATGTCCTTGCGCCAGGCCAGCAGCTGGCGCAGCACCGCAATCTTGGCATCGTAGTCACTGGTCGCAGATACACCGGCATAGCCCTTGGTGCCTGCTTCCTTATAGGCCCAGTGGGCAGCCACACCGTTTTCGGCATGGTCGTGCATGGCCTGGGTGCGGATCTGAATCTCGATGGCCTTGCCGTGCTCGTCGCGCACCACCGTGTGCAGCGACTGGTAGCCATTGGGCTTGGGGCGGGCGATGTAGTCGTCAAATTCCGACTCGACCGGGCTGAAGGTCTCGTGCACGAAGGACAGCGCTGCATAGCAGTCCTTGACCGTGGGCACCACCACGCGCAGCGCACGGATATCGAAGAGCTGGTCAAAACCCAATGACTTGCCGCGCATCTTCTTGATGATGCTGTAGATATGCTTGGGGCGGCCAGCCACGGTCGCGCTGATGCTGTGCGCGCGCAGGTCGGATTCAAGCCGCTCGCGCAGGCCCACCATATAGAGTTCGCGCTCGACCCGGGTTTCGTCCAGCAGCTTGGCGATCTTCTTATAGGTGTCAGGCTCCAGAAAGCGGAAGGCCAGGTCCTCGAGCTCCCACTTGATCTGCCAGATGCCCAGGCGGTTGGCCAGCGGCGCAAAAACCTGCAGGCTCTCGCGCGCCACCGCAGGCGACACCGGCCCCTTGGTGGCCGCATACCAGCGCAGGGTTTGCAGGCGTGATGTCAGGCGCAGCATCACCACGCGCAAGTCGCGCGAGAACGCCAGCAGCATCTTGCGGATGTTCTCGGTCTGCGTGGCCGGGTCATCGACCAGGTGGCCGGCATCGGCCTGGCGCGCCTGCGCCTGCACCTTCATCAGCGCCACGGTTTCCACCGCCAGCACCGCATAGCTCTCGCCAAAGGCCTTGCCGATCACTTCGCGCGGCTTGTTCAACTGCTCGCTGGTATGCACCAAGTAAGCGGCCGCCTGCATGGCTTCGGAGCCACCAATGTGCTTGAGGATGGCAGCGACGGCATCGGCGTGCTGCAGGGCGTTCTCGCCCGTGTCCAGGGTCTCTTCGGCGATCAGCGGTACGGAGAAAGCGCGGGCACGGGCCAGCACGTTGTCTTGCATCGGCAAGGCATTGGCAGTGGCAGCCACCAGCGGGGAGACGGGCTCCGGGGGAAGATGTTCCGCGCCTGGCGCGGGCTGAGCGACTGCCGTAAGACTTTTCATGTTGTCACCACCATCACACCCCCTCCGGGGCGTGCGCTACGCACCGCATAAAAAAGCCAGCACGGCAGCCGATTGATCAAAAGATACCAAGGTGGGCGCATGGCCGACACCAGCGAACTCCACCACCCGCGCCTTGGGGCCGCGTTCCGCCATAGATTGGGCCGTTTTCGCAGAAAGCAAGTCTGAATCTGCACCCCGCAGCACCAAGGTGACGGCGTCGATCTGGTCGTAGAGGCGCCACAGCAGTTGCTCGCCAGCGGCAGCCATCTCCGGCGTCATCGCCTGCATGGGTTGCGCAATGGCCGGGTCGTAGTGCAGGCGCACGCTGCCGCCGGCTTCGGGCCGCAGCATCGGGCGCGACAGCGCCAGCCATTCGTCATCGCTGTGCGGGCCAAAACCCTTGGAGAGCTGGCCCATGGCCGCAACCGCCTCTTGCTCGGAGCCATACAGCATGTGCTGGCCCACATAGCTGCCAATGCGCGCCAGCGCCGAGGCCTCGATGGTCGGCCCCACATCATTGAGCACCAGGCGACGGATGGGTGCCGGCATCAGCGGCCGGATGCTGGGCTCGCCGGCCAGGCCAATGCCGATGAGACCGCCCATGCTGGTGCCCACCCAATCGAGCTTGCCAATGGGCGCTGCGCAGTGCACCTGCTGGAGCATGGCCAGCATATCGGCCACATACAAAGGGACCTGGTAGCCGGCCGGGTCCTCCAGCCAATCGCTGTAGCCGCGACCCACCACATCCGGGCAGATCACCCGCGCCTGCAGCGACAGCTGCCGCGCCAGCACATCAAAATCACGCCCTTGCCGGGTCAGGCCATGGGCGCAGACGATCACATGCGGGTGGTTCAGGTCCCCGGTATCGTTCCACTCCCAATACGCCATCCGGTGCGTGGCACCCTGGCGACCCGTGTCCGTATTCCCCGCCACCGCACAGGTGACATACTGCAAGCGTGGATCTTGGTACATGGCCCCTCTTATATAGAAGAACGCAGCGCTACCGGGCAAACCGTGGCTGGGGTTTGCCTTAGGATGGATGCATGCGTTTGCATGAATACTAACCGAGTAACTGGAGATATTGGATGTTGAAAGCAAAAACAGCGCTCGTCACCGGATCGACGAGCGGTATCGGATTGGGGATTGCCAAGGCGCTGGCGCGCCAGGGCGCCAACATCATCTTGAATGGCTTTGGCGACGCCGAAGGCCCGCTCAAGGAAGTGCAGGACGTCATCACCAGCGCGGGCTCCGGCGCCCGGGTGGGCTACCACGGCGCCGACATGAGCAAGGCTGCCGACATCGAGGCCATGTTTGCCTATGCGGCGCAGACCTTTGGCCAAGTGGACATCCTGGTCAACAACGCCGGCATCCAGCATGTGGCCAACGTACAGGACTTCCCGGTCGAGCGCTGGGATGCCATCATCGCCATCAACCTCACCAGCGCCTTCCACACCAGCCGGCTGGCATTGCCAGCGATGCAAAAGGCGGGCTGGGGCCGCATCATCAATATCGCCTCGGTCCATGGCCTCGTCGGCTCGGCCGGCAAATCGGCCTACGTCGCGGCCAAGCACGGCATTGTGGGCCTCACCAAGGTGACCGCGCTGGAGAACGCCGCCAGCGGCATCACCTGCAACGCCATCTGCCCGGGCTGGGTGCTCACGCCCCTGGTGCAAAAACAGGTCGATGCCAAAGCCGCCCAAATGAATGTGAGCAATGAAGAGGCCAAAAAGCTGCTGCTGGGCGAGAAGGAACCATCGATGCAGTTCACCACGCCCGAAGAACTGGGCGAGCTGGCTGTGTTCTTCTGCTCGCCTGCGGCCAACAATGTGCGCGGCGTGGCCTGGAACATGGATGGCGGCTGGGTGGCGCAATAAGCTCCAGCCTGGGCTGCCCAGCCCAGCCACAACAAGGCGCGAAAGCGCCTTTTTTTACGCCCCAAGCCACTAATGCATTAAACGCATAAATATGAAACATCTTTAAAAAACATCATCCCACCTTCCCTAAAAGAGGCAATTTCTGCAATAAATGCAGGAAAAAGTCGATTTATTGCGTAAGAAATGGCCTCCCAGACTGCATATGTAACGCAAACTTTGTAACCATGGGTCAAAAAAGGGAGGCGAGTTGCGCATTTTTCGCAAAAAACGGTCAAAATGTAAAAGTTACATATCAACCGGAGGATTCCACCCATGGTTACAGCAACCAATCGCGTCGACAAAATCTTGGTCGTTGATGATGACGCACGTATTCGCGATCTGCTGCGCCGCTATCTGTCGCATGAAGGCTTTGAAGTCATGATCGCCGAGGATGGCAAGGGCCTGCAGCGCATCTTGCTGCGTGAGACCGTGGATCTGATCGTGCTCGATTTGATGATGCCCGGTGAAGACGGCCTGTCCATCTGCCGCCGCCTGCGCGCCAGCAACGACCGCACCCCCATCATCATGCTGACCGCCAAGGGGGAAGACGTGGACCGCATCGTGGGTCTGGAAGTGGGTGCAGATGACTATATCGGCAAGCCCTTCAACCCGCGCGAGCTGCTGGCCCGTATCCACGCCGTGCTGCGCCGCCGCCCACCGCAAGAAGCGCCGGGCGCGCCATCGGGCGAGAACGAGGTGGTCAACTTCGGCCCCTTCACCTTCGACATGAGCACCCGCGTGCTGACCAAGGACGGCGAAGAGCTGCCGCTGACCACCGGCGAATTCGCGATGCTCAAGACCCTGGTGCGCCACCCCCGCCAGCCGCTGTCGCGGGAAAAGCTGGCCCTGCTGGCGCGCGGCCGCGAGTTCGAGCCCTTTGACCGCAGCCTGGACGTGCAGGTATCGCGCCTGCGCAAGCTCGTCGAGGTCGACCCGGCAGCTCCTCGCTACATCCAGACCGTCTGGGGCGTGGGCTATGTGTTCGTACCCGATGGCGCCAACTGATTGTTGACCCCGGCACCCCAAAAACCGCCCCAGTCTGGCTGCAGGGCGGTTTTTTTATACCCCCACTGCCGGGCACAGCATGGTGTCCCGCCCGCTTTACAGCGAGAATGTACAGGCATTCCCGGCCTTCATTGATCCGACTTTTCAACACGCATACGGCCCATGGCTCCCACCCCCGTTAACGACGCCGACCAGTCCGGTCTGGCCCCCCTGGATGGCAGCGCCGCAGCGGCCACGCACAGCAACAAGCGCACCCGCGTCGGCCTCAATCTGTTTTGGCGCACCTTCTTTTTGCTCGCCATCTTGCTGACGGGCAGCATCCTGGCCTGGGTGCAGACCCTGCGCTCGCTCGAGACCGAGCCCCGCTCCATCCAGACGGCCCAGCAGATCGCGTCACTGGTCAACCTCAGCCGCGCCGCGCTGATGCATTCGGACGCCATCGCCCGCGTCTCGCTGGTCAAGACCATGGCCGACCAGGAAGGTGTGCGCATCGTGCCGCGTGAGCCCAAGGATGTGTACGAATCCATCGACAACTCCACCCCGCTGGGCGCACGCCTGACGCAGGAAGTGACCAAGCGCCTGGGCCCCAGCACCATCGTGGCCAGCAGCGTCAATGGCGAAGAAGGCCTGTGGGTGGGCTTTACCATCGATGGCGACCAGAACTGGTTCCTGATCGAGCCCTCACGCGTCAACCCGGCCGGCGGCAAGACCTGGCTGGTGTGGGTGCTGACGGCCGCAGCGCTGTCGCTCGCCGGTGCAGCGGTGATCGCGGGCCTCATCAACCGGCCGCTCAAGCAGCTGTCCAGCGCCACCAACCGGTTGCGCGAAGGCGACTTTGCCGCGCAGCTCGACGAAGATGCCGTCACCAGCGAAATCCGCGAAGTGAACATCGGCTTCAACCGCATGAGCGAGCGCCTGTCCAAGCTCGAGCAAGACCGTGCGGTCATGCTGGCCGGCATCTCGCACGACTTGCGCACGCCGCTGGCCCGCCTGCGGCTGGAGACCGAGATGAGCGTGTTCGACCAGGTCGCGCGCGAGCACATGGTGGCCGACATCGTGCAGCTCGATGCCACCATTGACAAATTCCTCGATTACGCCCGCCCCGACCATGCCGCCAAGCTCGCGCCGGTCAATGTCTACGGCGTCGTGTCCTCATGCGTCTACGCTGTGCAAGACCACCAGGAGCTGCAGGTGCACATGAAGGTGCCCGAAGAGCTGATGGTCAATGCCGATGAGATCGAGCTCTCGCGCGTGCTGTCCAACGTGCTGGAAAACGCGCGCCGCTATGGCAAGACGCCGGGCGCCTCGCACACCCGCGTGGACATCACCGTCAAGTTCAGCGAAAGCACCGTCACCATCCGCATGCGCGACCATGGCCCGGGCGTCTCCAAGGACCAATTGAGCAGCCTGACCAAACCGTTTTACCGGGGTGACACAGCCCGCACGGCAGCCGCTGGCGCGGGCCTGGGCCTGTCGATCGTCGAGAAAACCGTGCAACGCATGGGCGGGCGCTTGAGCATGGTCAATGCCTCGGACGGCAGCACGGGCCTGGTCACCAGCATCTACCTGCGCCGTGCGCCCGACCAGGCCATTGGCAAGGAGCCCAAGCGCCGCCTGCTGCGCCCGCAGATCAAGCGGCACCTGCCAGGGGCACCCACCAACCTGGCCGATCTGCAATAAGAAGGTGTAGCGGGCGGACCGCCCCCTGCCCGGCCAGCGGCACGCGGCACTCGCCGCTGGCACAAAGCGACGTCTGTGCATAGAATGCAGGCACCCCGTTGCCCTAGGAGTTGACATGCAAGCCCAGTGCCTTTGCGGTGCGGTCCATGTGACTGCCCCGACTGTCCAAGATGTCCATGTATGCCATTGCAGCATGTGCAGGCGCTGGGGCGAGGGCCCCGCCTTCACCTTGCATGGCGGTACCGAGGTGGAGCTGACGGGCCCCGTCAGCCGCTATGCCTCCTCCCCCTGGGCCGAGCGCGCCTTTTGCAGCCAGTGCGGCACGCATCTGTTCTACCGCCTGCTGGCCACCAACGAGCATTTTCTGTCGGCCGGCCTGTTCCAGGACGAAGACGGCATGCGGCTGGCCTCGCAGATCTTCATCGACGAAAAGCCTGCGTATTACGACCTGGCCAATGACACCCCCAAGCTCACCGGGGCGCAAGTGTTGGCGCAGTACGAAGAGACCTGAGTTGGTGCCTCACGGCACGTTGGATGACCGCCTCTGGCGGGCCGTCATCCTTTCTTGCCAGCGTTTGACTTAGGCCTGCTCGCCAGCTCGCACCAGCAACACCACCGCACGGGCTTCCATCGCCGCGCCCTGGCCTACCGGGCCCATCTTCTCGGCCGTCTTGGCCTTCACATTGACCTGGGATTCATCAATGCCCAAGGTCTTGGCAATATTGGCCCGCATGGCCGGAATATGCGGCGCCAGCTTGGGCGCCTGGGCAATCACGGTGCTGTCCACGTTGTTGACCTGCCAGCCCTTGGCGGCCACACGGCGCATGGCCTCGGCCAGCAACACGGCCGAATCGGCACCACGGAAAGCAGCATCGGTATCGGGAAAGTGCGATCCGATGTCACCCATGCCGGCCGCACCCACCAAGGCATCGGTGATCGCATGCAGCAGCACATCGGCATCCGAATGGCCCAGCAAACCGGTGGTATGCGGCACCTGGATGCCGCCCAAAATCAAGTCCCGGCCGGGCACCAGCGCATGAATATCCCAACCCTCACCAATGCGCATTTGCAGCATGTTTATCCCTTATATTGTCCATTTACATCCGCATCCCAGCGCAAGCCGCCACAGCCCCGCCTAAGGAGCGAAGGCTGTGCAGCGCGTCGCCTGGGATTCAATCAAAAAGTGCCGCCACCTGGCTGTCACCGCTGGCCATGCGCTGCAGCAGCAAGGCCTCGGCCAGCGCAAAGTCATCCGGGAAGGTGACCTTGAAGTTAAAGCTGCTGCCCGGCACCAGCCGGGGCTGCAAGCCCAGCGCCTCGATGGCACTGGCCTCGTCGGTGACATCGTTGCAGCGCTCCAGCGCTTCGAGCAGCGTACCGATACGGAACATCTGCGGCGTCTGCGCCAGCCACTTGTCCACCCGGGGCAAGGTGCTGCTGACGCGGCTTTGGCCATGGGCATCGGTGGCAGCGGCCTTGAGTGTATCGGGCAATGGCAGCGCCAACAGGCCCCCCACCGCATCGGCCGCACATTCCTGCATCAGCTGCTCGATCTGGCCGGGCTTGATCAGGCAGCGCGCCGCATCATGCACCAGCACCCAGTCATGCGGCTGGGCCCCCAGGCCCGAGTCACCGAGCAAACTGCGCAGGCCGCCGGCCACGGTATCGGCCCGACTGGGGCCACCGCAAGGACTGATGGCAAAGCCTGGCCGCTGGTAGTGCTGCAAAAAATCATCGCCGGGGCTCACGCCCACCAGCACGCCTGATAGCGGCTTGGCCGCCATAAAGGCGGCCAAGGTATGCAGCACCAGCGGCCAGCCCGCCACCTGCTGGTACTGCTTGGGCAGATGGGCGGGGCGCGCCGCATCCACCGCCCGGGCGCCCACCCCGGCGCAGGGCAAAAAGGCCCAGAACCTGGCCACCACCTCCTGGCGCATCTCGCCCAGCGCCTGGGTCTGGGCGCCCGGGTCGGCGGGTGGCACCGTTGCGGGCACCGTCACCGGCGCAGCCACCTCCGGTGCAGCCCTGGGTACAGCAGGGATCAATTCGTTGCGGGTGGTCTGGTTCATGGGGGTATTTTAGAATGGAGTGGTTGCACGGCGCTGTCAGCCAGACCCGTGCTTTTGCTGTTTATTGCGCGGCCAGGCCTGCCCTTTGATGGGGCGGCCTTGGCTGCACAGGCCCAGGCGCGGCACGCTGCCCTGGGCTGTAGTCCGTGTATGGACTGGTTCGGACCACGTATGGAACTCCCCAAGCTCACCGCCGGAAAACGTTTTCAACTGCCCATGCCTCCGGGCAGCGCCGATGCCTTGCTGCTCGCGACCTTGGCCAACCGCGAGGCCGCAGCGCAGCGCGTCACCGCCATCATCACCGCCGACGCAGGCGATGCCCATCGCCTGCAGGACGAGCTGGCGTTTTTTGCCCCAGAGCTGCGCGTGGCCCTGTTCCCCGACTGGGAAACCCTGCCCTATGACACCTTCTCGCCGCACCAGGACCTGATCAGCGAGCGGCTGGCTGCGCTGTGGCGCATCAGCCAGGCCGAAGCCGATGTGGTGCTGATCCCGGCCACCACGGCGCTGTACCGGCTGGCGCCGCCCTCCTTTCTGGCGGGCTACACCTTTGCGTTCCAGGCCGGGCAAAAGCTCGATGAGGCGCGCCTCAAGGCCCAGCTCACCCTGGCGGGCTACAACCATGTCTCCCAGGTGGTGAGCCATGGCGAATACTCGGTGCGTGGCGGCCTGATCGATCTCTACCCGATGGGCTCGCTTGTGCCCTACCGGGTCGACCTGTTCGATGACGAGATCGACTCCATCCGCACCTTTGACCCCGACACCCAGCGCAGCCTCTACCCGGTCAAGGACGTGCGCCTGCTGCCCGGGCGCGAGTTCCCGATGGACGACGAGGCCCGCGCCCGCTTTCGCAACAAGTGGCGCGAGATGCTCGAAGGCGACCCCACCAAGAGCCGCATCTACAAGGACATGGGCAACGGCGTGGCCACGGCCGGTATCGAGTACTACCTGCCGCTGTTCTTTGACGAGACTGCCACCGTGTTCGACTACCTGGGCAGCCAGGCCACCGTGGTGCTGCATGGCGATATCGAGCCGGCCTTCCAACGCTTTTGGCAGGACACGCGCGACCGCTACCGCCTGGTGCAGGGTGACCCCGAGCGCCCGGTGCTGCCGCCCGACAGCCTGTTCCTGAGCCCCGACCAGTTCTACGCCACCGCCAAGCAGATGGCCCAGCTGTCGCTGCGCCCCCAGCTCGAAGACGTGGAGCACAGCGCCATCTTCCAAAAGCTCGGCGACCTGGCCGTGGTGCGCGGCGCCGAGGACCCGCTGGCCAAGCTGCAGCAGCACATTGCCCAGCGCCAGGCCCGCACCCTGCTGCTGGCCGAGAGCGACGGCCGGCGCGAGAGCCTGCTCGATTTCTTCCGCGCCAGCGGCCTCAACCCGCCGGCCTTTGATTCGCTGGCCGAGTTCCAGCAGACCACGGATGAGCCCGTCGGCATCGCCACCGCTGCGCTCGCCAAGGGCTTTCGCTGGGCCGAGCAAGGCATTGACTTTGTCACCGAAACCGAGCTGTTTGCCGCCACCGGCGGCGCCCGCCGCAAGCGCCGCCAGGAGCAGGCCAGCGATGTCGAGGCACTGATCAAGGATCTGTCCGAGCTGAAGGTCGGCGACCCGGTCGTCCATGCCCAGCACGGCATCGGCCGCTACCATGGCCTCATCAACATGGATGTGGGCCAGAAGAACCCCGATGGCACACCGGCGCTGCAGGAGTTCCTGCACCTCGAATACGCCGACAAGGCCGTGCTCTATGTGCCCGTCAGCCAGCTCGCGCAGATCAGCCGCTACACCGGCGTCTCGGCCGAAGAGGCCCCCTTGCACAAACTGGGCAGCGGCCAGTGGGAAAAGGCCCGCCGCAAGGCCGCCGAGCAGGTGCGCGACACGGCAGCCGAGCTGCTCAACATCTATGCCCGCCGCGCCGCGCGTGAAGGCCATGCCTTCCGCTACAGCCCGCAGGACTATGAGCAGTTCGCCAACGACTTCGGCTTTGAGGAAACCGCCGACCAGCGCGCCGCCATCCATGCGGTGATCCAGGACATGATCTCGCCCCAGCCCATGGACCGCCTGGTCTGCGGCGACGTGGGCTTTGGCAAGACCGAGGTCGCCTTGCGTGCCGCCTTTGTGGCCGTCACCGGTGGCAAGCAGGTTGCGCTGCTCGCGCCCACCACCTTGCTGGCCGAGCAGCACTACCAGACGCTGGCCGACCGCTTCTCCAAGTGGCCGATCAAGGTCGCGCTGGTCTCGCGCTTTCGCTCCGGCAAGGAAGTGAACACCACGATCAAGGGGCTCGATGACGGCACCGTCGACATCGTCGTCGGCACGCACAAGCTGCTGTCCGAAAAAACCCAGTTCAAGAACCTGGGCCTGCTGATCATCGATGAGGAACACCGCTTTGGCGTGCGCCACAAAGAGGCGATGAAGGCCATGCGCGCCGAGGTCGATGTGCTCACCTTGACGGCCACCCCCATCCCGCGCACCATGGGCATGGCGCTCGATGGCCTGCGTGATCTGTCGGTGATTGCCACCGCGCCGCAGCGCCGCCTGGCGATCAAGACCTTTGTGCGCAGCGAAGGCACCGGCGTGATCCGCGAGGCCGTGCTGCGTGAGTTGAAGCGCGGCGGCCAGTGCTACTTTCTGCACAACGAGGTCGAGACCATCGAGAACCGCCGCCAGAAGCTCGAAGAGATCCTGCCCGAGGCCCGCATCGCCGTGGCCCACGGGCAGATGCCCGAGCGCGAGCTCGAGCGCGTGATGCGCGACTTTGTGGCCCAGCGCTACAACATCCTGCTGTGCTCGACCATCATCGAGACCGGCATTGACGTGCCCAGCGCCAACACCATCATCATCAGCCGCGCCGACAAGTTTGGCCTGGCGCAGCTGCACCAGCTGCGCGGCCGCGTGGGCCGCAGCTACCACCAGGCCTATGCCTATCTGATGGTGCCGGACCTGGACGGCCTGACCAAGCAGGCCGCGCAGCGCCTCGAAGCCATCCAGCAGATGGAAGAGCTGGGCAGCGGCTTTTACCTGGCCATGCATGACCTGGAAATCCGGGGCGCGGGCGAAGTGCTGGGCGACAACCAGAGCGGCAACATGATGGAGATCGGCTACCAGCTCTACAACGAGATGCTGTCTGAGGCCGTGCGCAGCTTGAAGGAAGGCAAGGAGCCCGACCTGCTCAGCCCCCTGTCTGCCGCCACCGACATCAACCTGCACGCCCCGGCGCTGCTGCCCAACGACTACTGCGGCGATGTACACCTGCGCCTGTCCTTCTACAAGAAGCTGGCGACCGCCAAGACCAGCGACCAGATCGACAACCTGCTCGAAGAGATCGTGGACCGCTTTGGCAAGCTGCCGCCGCAGGCCCAGACCTTGGTCGATGTGCACCGCCTGCGGGTGCTCTGCGAACCCTTTGGCGTGCAGAAGGTCGATGCCGCGCCCGGCGTGATCAACATCACCTTCTACGCCAACCCGCCGATCGAGCCGATGACCATCATCGGCCTGATCCAGAAGAACAAGGCCATCAAGCTGGCGGGCAACGACAAGCTGCGCATCGAGCGCGCGCTGCCCGAGGTCAAGGACCGCGTGCAGATGGTGCGCGATGTGGTGCGCAGCCTGGGCAAGCCCGTCACGACCGCTGCAGCCGCCGTGGCCACGGCCTGAGCGGCCTGTCTGTCCCCAGCAGCCCGTTTATCATTCCCCTACCCTCACCCCTCAAAAGCTCCCATGAGTGCCTCTACCGAATTCGCCCCCGGCCTGACCATCCAGAACCTGGCCACGCCGCAAAAGCTGTCCGACTACAAGCTGATCGCGTTCGACATGGACTCGACCCTGATCACCATCGAGTGCATCGACGAGATCGCCGACATCACCGGTAAGAAGGCCGAGGTGGCGGCAATCACCGAAGCGGCGATGCGCGGCGAGATCACCGACTATAAGGACAGCCTGCGCCAGCGCATGGCCCTGCTCCAGGGCGTGCCCATGGCCGCCATCGAGCGCGTGCTGCAAGAGCGCCTGACCTTGACCCCCGGCGCCAAGACCCTCGTCGATGCCGCGCATGCGGCCGGCCTCAAGGTGCTGCTGGTCTCGGGCGGCTTCACCTTTTTTGCCGACCATGTCAAAAGCCTGCTGGGCATCGACTTTGTGCGCGCCAACCAGTTCGAGGTCAAGGACGGCCAGTTGACCGGTGGCCTGATCGACCAGAGCTGGGGCGATATCTGCGACGGCGAAGAAAAGCGCAGCACCGTGCTGGGCCTGGCATCGCTGATGGGCATTGCGCCCGAGCAGGTGATTGCCGTGGGTGATGGCAGCAACGACCTGCCGATGATGCGTGCGGTGGGCCTGTCGGTCGCCTTCCACGCCAAGCCACGCGTGCGTGCCGAGGCCAAGGTGGCCATCAACACCGGCGGGCTCGATCGCCTGCTGGAAGTGCTGGGCTGATAGCAGCCTACAGACACAGGTTTGACAACAACGGGAGCCACGGGCTCCCGTTTTCCGTTCTGTCCCAGCCACTGGGCCATCCCATCTAAAACCCCAACACCCAACCCCAGCTTAGGCAGCGCGCGCTGCCCACATAGCCCAAGCGCCCTACACTCAGTCACTTGCATGTAACACCAAGTGAAGCGCTATGAACACCCGCTCCTGGCTGGAAAAGCTGGTCGCATTCGACACCACCAGCCGCAACTCCAACCTCGCCCTGATCGAAACCGTGCGTGATGCACTGGCCCACCAGGGTCTGAAGGCCGAGCTGATCCACTCGCCCGAAGGCGACAAGGCCAACCTGTTTGCCACCCTGCCGGCCGATGACGGCAGCACCCAAGGCGGCATCGTGCTGTCGGGCCACACCGATGTGGTGCCGGTCGACGGCCAGAACTGGGACAGCGATCCTTTCAGCCTGACCGAAAAGGAAGGCCGGCTCTACGGCCGTGGCAGCGCCGACATGAAGGGCTTTATCGCCGCATCGGTCGCGCTGGTGCCCGAGTTCCTCGCCATGCCGCGCAAAAAGCCCATCCACCTGGCGCTGTCGTATGACGAGGAAGTGGGCTGCGCAGGCGCCCCGGTGATGCTGCGCGCCTTGAAGGCACGCGGCCAGCAGGCCGATGGCTGCGTGGTGGGCGAGCCCACCAGCATGCAGGTGGTGGTCGCGCACAAGGGCATCAACCTGTACCGCTGCAAGGTGCATGGCAAGGCGGCGCACTCGTCGCTGACGCCCAAGGGCTGCAATGCCATCGAGTACGCCGCACGCCTGATCTGCCATATCCGCGATGTGGCCGACCAGTTCAAGGCCAACGGCCCCTACGACGAGTTCTATGACGTGCCGTTCACGACCATGACCACCAACCAGATCTCGGGCGGTATCGCGGTCAACACCATCCCTGAGCTGTGCGAGTTCAACTACGAGTTCCGCAACCTGCCGGGCATGACGGCCGAGAGCATCCAGGCCAAGGTGCAAAGCTATGTGACCGGCGAGCTGCTGCCGCGCATGCGCCGCGAGTTTGCCGATGCCCGCATCGACATCGAAACCGGCCCTGCTGCCCCCGCGCTGGAAGCCAGCGAGCAAGCGGCCATCACCGCGCTGGTGCGTGCGCTGACCGCCGACCAGGCCACGCGCAAGGTGGCCTATGGCACCGAAGCGGGCCTGTTCCAGAACCTGGGCATCCCCACCGTGGTCTGCGGCCCCGGCAATATCGAGCAGGCGCACAAGCCCAATGAGTTTGTCGAGATCAGCCAGCTCGAGGCCTGCGAGCGCTTCTTGCGCAAGCTGGGCCAGTCGCTCTGATTTAAAATACGCACTGCGGCCGCAAGGCTTGCCACCGAGCCCACCCTGCCCCAGGGTGGGCTTTTTATCTTCTGCCAGAAACCGGCGCCAGCGAATGCTGCTGCAGCCTTCACGTACCATTGCGCCCATGAGCACCCAATACGAAGCCCTCAAAGCCCCCGAGCTGTACCTCAGCGCCTTCCAGGTAGAGCCCCCTGCAGAGATGGGCGAGCGCAAGATGACGCCGCGCCGGCCCGGCTTCTTTATCACCACCAGCCTGACAGGCGCCACCGATGCCGAGAACACCGCGCGCAAGGCAGCGCTGGCCGAGCAGGCCGCTGCAGAAGCGGCAGCGAGCGGTGCCCCCGCCGATGCCGAACCCGCGCCCGCTGCTGTGCCGGTGGTCACACCCCGCCTGCTGGTGCCGGCGCAATGGGGCCTGGTGCCGCACTGGGTCAAGTCCGCATCCGACGGCCAGCTGCGTGCCACCAAGCTGGTGAATGTCAAATCCGACAACGCCTCCACCAGCACCGCCTTTCGCGATGCCTGGCTGAACAACCAGCGCTGCATCGTGCCGATGATGGCGTTCGTGACCGACGACTACCGCACCGGCAAGGCCAAGCCCACGCGCATTGCCCGCGTTGACGGCCTGCCGATGGGCGTTGCCGGCATCTGGTCCCGCTGGACCGACGACGACGGCACCGAGCTGCTGAGCTACGCCATCATCACCGTCAACGCCAATGCCCATGCGCTGATGAACCGCTACCAGCAGCCCGGCAATGACAAGACCATGCCCGCCATCCTGAACGAAGGCGCCTATGACGCCTGGCTGCGTTCATCGGCCTACAAGGCCAAGGAATTTCTGCGCGCCTACCCCGCGCAAAAGCTGCTGGCCAATCCGGTCGAGAAGGGCCGCAAGAATCCGCTGGGGATTTGATCCATGGCGAGGCGCATTCACAACGCTGTAGTCCGCCAATAGCTTCAAGCCAAGCCGCGCAACCTATAGTTGGCAGGGTTTCCATGACACCCTGCCCTTCATGTTTCGTTGGCTGACCTCTCTTCTTGTACCCAACTCCGCTGCGGATACGGCAGCCCAGGCGCCTGTCGCTGCAGCCCGGATTGCCATGTCTCAGGGCGAGCCACTTGTCTTGGCCTCCGTCATGCAGGACGCCAACGGCCTGCCCCTGTTCGACTGGTCAGCGGTGTCCGAATGGGTTTCGCATCTGCCAGACACTGAGGAACAGGCCCAGGCCTGGAGCATGGCAGAGCGCGCTTGGTTTGACCATCTGTCCATAGCGCTGGGGCCAGACTTTCGGGTGCGCGAACATGGCCCGGCGCTTTTGCTGTCCAACCTCGATCCGGTGGTCGCCAAGGCCATGCTGAGCTACATCGATAAAAGCGCCCAGCGGATCCTGCAGGTGCTGGAGGGCGTGGCCGAAGTACCGCTCTGGGGCCATGACCTGGTCATCGTGTTCCAGGACAAGGAGAGCTATTACCGCTATGTCGCGCACTATTACCCGGACGCGGGTGAGTATGCAGAAAGCAGCGGTATGTACATCCAGGCGGGGTGCGGGCATTTTGTGACCATGGCCGACAGCCTCCAGGCGCTGGAGCCTGTCATCGTGCATGAACTCACCCATGCCTACGTCCACCACTTGCCGCTGCCCACCTGGCTGAACGAAGGCTTGGCCGTCAATACCGAGCAGCGCCTGAGCCCGGCGGCCGGCATGCGCCCAGACCTTCCCAAAATGCATGCACGCCACCAATCGTTCTGGAATGCCGATCGCATCCAGTCCTTCTGGAATGGCCAATCGTTCTCGCAAACTGGTGCCTCGAACGAGCTGTCCTACGATTTGGCACGCTTGCTGGTGGCCCACTTGGCGGCGGATTGGACAGCCTTTCGCCACTTTGCATTGCAGGCCCACCAGCAAGATGGTGGCGCCCATGCGGCGAGCGACTGCCTGGATATTGCCTTGGGCGCCTTGGTGTGTGCGCTGCTTGATCGGGAGCCATCGCCCGGCTGGGAGCCAATACCGGCTTTGTGGACTTCAGTGGAATAGCGTCAGCGGTTCCGTCGACTGCCGCAAGCCCAAGATCGCAGATCGATCACCCACGCGGATGGTGCTGGCTGTGCAGCACCTTGAGGCGCTCGCGCGCCACATGGGTGTAGATGGTGGTGGTGGAGATGTCGGCATGGCCCAGCAGCAGCTGCACCACGCGCAGATCGGCGCCATGGTTGAGCAAATGCGTGGCAAAGGCGTGGCGCAGGGTGTGGGGCGAGAGCGGCGCGGTGATGCCGGCGCGCTGCGCATATTTTTTGACGATCATCCAGAACGCAACCCGCGTCATGCCGCTGCCGCGCTGGGTGACAAACAGGTCCGCGCTTTGCCGCCCGACCAGAATGGCGGGCCGGCTTTCGGCCAGGTACTGCTCCAGCCACTGCTGGGCCACCTGGCCAAAGGGCACCAGCCGCTCCTTGCTGCCTTTTCCCACCACGCGCACGATGCCGTCGGCCAGGCTGAGCTGCACGCTTTGCAGCTCCACCAGCTCCGACACGCGCAGGCCGCTGGCATACATCAGCTCCAGCATCGCGCGGTCGCGCAGGCCCAGTGGGTTGCCGGCGTCGGGGGCTTCGAGCAGCGCTTCGACCATGGCCGAGGTCATCGTCTTGGGCACGCGCAGCGGCTGGCGCGCTGCCAGCATGCGCAAGGTGGGATCGGCACTGATCAGCGACTCGCGCAGCGCCCAGTGGAAAAAGCGCCGCAGCACCGTGAGGCGCCGGTTGGCCGTGCTGGCCTTGTCGCCCATGCGGGTGGCAAAAAAGGCCTGCAGCTGGGCCTCATCGCTGCGCTCCAGCGCCTGGCCAGGGTGCTCCTGGGCCAGCCACTGGCCGTACAGCGCCAGGTCGCGCCGGTAGGCCGCCAAGGTGTTGCGCGCCAGGCCATCTTCCAGCCACACCGCATCGATAAAACGGTCAATCACCGGGTGCGCCGCTGCAGTGCGTCCCGGCGCGGACGAAGGAGCTGAAGGAGGGACTGACGGGGGTGGTGCAGATCGTGGAGCGCTTGCCATGCCCGGCATCATGGCATGAAAAAAGCCGCCGGCTTGCGCGGGCGGCTTGGGGATGTTGGCAGCGGCGATCAGTCCAGCTTCAGGTCCTGCTTCTTGACCACGTCCTTGTAGACGTCGAACTCGGCCTTGATCTGCTCGGCAAACTGCTCGGGGGTGTTGCCCACCACCAGCGAGCCGGTGTCTTCGATGCGCTTCTTCACCGCAGGGTCGGCCAGCACCTTCTTGGTAGCGGCATTGATGCGGTCCACCACATCCTTGGACACGCCCTTGGGCGCGAGGATGCCATAGAAAGCCATGCGGTTCACCGGCTCCAGGCCCACTTCCTTGAAGGTCGGCACATTGGGCAGCACGGCCAGGCGCTCAGGCGCGGCCACGACGATAGGCACCAGGCGGTTGTCCTTCACAAAAGGCAGGGTCGAGGGCAGGTTGTCCAGGATCATGTTGACCTGGCCGGCCACCGTGTCGTTCAGCGCCGGGCCCGCACCACGGTAAGCGATGTGGGTCATCTGGATGCCGGTCAGGCTCTTGTACAGCTCCATCAGCATGTGCTGGATGCCGCCGGTACCGGACGACGAGTAGGCGTACTTGTTGGGGTTCTTCTTGAGCTCGGCCTCGAACTCCTTGTAGTCCTTGGCTGGGAACTTCGGGTTCACCGCAATGATGTTGGGCGTGGCCGCCACATTGATGATGGGCGTGAAGTCCTTGATCGGGTCGTAGGAGATCTTGGGGTTGATCGCCGGGTTGGTGGCCACCGTGGAGACGGTCGCAATGCCCAGCGTGTAGCCGTCGGCCGCTGCGCGCACCGTTTCCACCGCGCCGATGGTGCCGCCCGCACCACCCTTGTTGTCCACCACCACGGGCTGGCCCAGCTCCTTGCCCAGGGGGTCAGCGATCACGCGCGCAATGATATCGGTGGTGCCGCCAGCTGCAAAAGGAACAATCAGGCGAATGGGCTTGTTAGGGTATTTTGTATCGGCCAGAGCGCCAGTGCTCAAGGTGGCTGCGGCAGCAGCGATCAAGGTCAGGCCCACGAGAGAGCGACGTTGCATGATGAATCTCCTCATTTGAAATGGTGTGGCCGTCGTTCGCGTGCCGGTGGATGACCCGCATGGCGCACGGCCACGTAATGCTTTTTCAGCACAGCGCGTTTATACCGGATTAATACGTCCGCAACCGTGCTGCAACCGCACAAAAAGCGCGTGATTTCCCTAGGATTTCCCTAGAAAAGCGCACGCGCTTTGAGGCAGAACAGACGAGGGACGGGGATCAGTCCAGCTGGATGCCCTGCTTGTCCACCACCGCCTTGTAGGCCGCGTATTCGTCCTTCATCTGCTGGGCAAACACCTCAGGCGTGGTGCCCAGGATGTCCGAGCCAGTCTCTGCGATGCGCTTTTGCACGTTCGGGTCTTCCAGCGCCTTTTTGGTGGCCGCGTTGACTTTGTCAACAATCTCCTTGGGCAGGTTCTTGGGGCCGACGATGCCGTAATAGGCACTGCGGTTGACCACGGGAACGCCCACTTCGGTGAACGTGGGGATGGACTCCAGCCCGGCCACGCGCTTGGGGGCGGCCACCACGATGGCGCGCAGGCGCTTGTCGCGGATAAAGGGGTAGGCCGAGGGCAGGTTGTCAAAAATCATGTTGACCTGGCCGGCGACCGTGTCGTTCAAGGCCGGGCCGCCACCCCGGTAGGGAATGTGCACCACGTTCACACCGGTTTCGGACTTGAGCATTTCCATCAACAAATGGGCAATGCTGCCGGTGCCGGGCGTCGCATACGAGTACTTGCCGGGGTTCTTCTTGAGCTCGGCAATGAACTCCTGGTAGTTGTTGGCCGGAAAGCTCGGGTGCACCGCAATCACATTGGGCGTGGCCGCCACATTGATGATGGGCGTGAAATCGCGCTGCACGTTGTAGGGCATCTTGGGGTTGACGGCCGGGTTGGTGGCCGTGGTCGACACCGTCGCGATGCTCAGCGTGTAGCCATCGGGCTGGGCACGCGCGGCTTCCGCGGCGCCCACGGTGCCGCCGCCACCGCTCTTGTTGTCCACCACCACCGGCTGGCCGAGGGCCTTGGACAGCGGTTCCGAGATCACGCGCGCCACGATGTCGGTGGTGCCGCCTGCGGCAAACGGCACGATCAGGCGGATGGGCTTGTTGGGATAGGGATCAGCGGCCAGGGCAGCGCTGCTGCCCAGCGCCAGTGCCATGGCCAGGCACAGTCGGCGGTTCATCATGGTGGAGGTCTCCTCGGGATCTGGGGCGCTGGCTGGGGCCAGCTTGGACATGGCTCCCATGCTAGCGGTGTTGCCTGGCGGTTCTGCCCCAAAGCGCGCCGCAGATGGCCCGTGTTTTCCCGCATCGGGGCGGCGGATAGCGCAATTGGCAACTGCTTTGGCAGGGCTTGCACCCAGCAGCGGCCTTACCGCCGCGACAGCGATTGGGCCGCAGCGAACGCCCTTCCGCTATGCTTGCGCCGGTGAACTACGCCCAACTGCTTTTCCCCGATTTCTCGCTGATTCTGATTGGCTACCTGGTCTGCCGCTACACGGCGCTGAACCGGGCCATCTGGCAGCCGGTGGAAAGCCTGGTGTACTACTTCCTCTTTCCCACCTTGCTGTTCTATTCGATCATCAGAAGCCCGATCGACTGGCAGGGCACCTCCAACCTGATGCTGGCCGGTGTGGCCACGGGCCTCGTCGCCATCGCGATGACCTACGCCCTGCCGCGCTGGCCCTGGCTGGGCAAAAGGGTGGACAGCCGCGACGCCGCTGCCAGCGCGCAGATCGCGTTTCGCTTCAACTCCTTTATCGGCCTGGCGCTGGCCGACCGGCTGGCCGGCCCCCAAGGCCTGCAGCTGATCTCGGTGCTGATCGGCGTCTGCGTGCCCATGTTCAATATTGCCGCCGTCTACCCGATGGCCAAGGGCTCGCAAAATGGTTTTATGCGCGAGCTGCTGCGCAACCCGCTGATCGTCGCCACGCTCACGGCCCTCATCTGCAACCTGCTGGGGCTGCGCCTACCCGCCATCGTCGAGCCCACCGTCGCCCGCATCGGCCAGGCCTCCATTGTGCTGGGCCTGATGTCGGCGGGCGCCGGCATGCAGCTGGGGCTGCTGGCGCGCGGCAAGCTGCTCAGTGGCGCAGTGCTGGCCATCCGCCACTTTGTCACGCCGCTGATTGCGCTGTGCATGGCCCACTGGCTGGCGCTGTCGGCCCAGCAGGCCGCCATTTTGCTGATCTTCTCTGCCTTGCCCACCGCATCGACCTGCTATGTGCTGGCCGCCCGCATGGGCTACAACGGCGCCTATGTCGCGGGGCTGGTGACCTTGTCCACCATCTGCGGCGTGGCCAGTCTGCCGTTTGCACTCAGCCTGCTGGGCTGGTGGCCGGTTTAACAACGCGGCCTGCCAAGGCCATCGGTTAAGCTCGGCGGCTATGGAGAAAACCATTGATTCCGCACGCCGCCAAAGCCTCCAGCGCCTGGCGCTCATCCCCTTCCTGGGCCTGGCCGTAGCCGGGCTGGCCGCCTGCAGCAAAAAGGCGCCACTCGCCGCTGCGCTGCCTGCGGGCGCCACGGTGCTCGCATTGGGCGATTCGCTGACCCAGGGCGTCGGCGCCAGCGCCGCGCAGTCCTACCCGCAGTTGCTGGCCGAGCGCACCGGCTGGAACGTCATCAATGCCGGCATCTCCGGCGAAACCAGCAGCCAGATTGCGCAGCGCCTGCCGCAGCTGCTGGAGACCCACCAACCGGCCCTGGTGATTGTTTGCGCCGGCGGCAACGACTGGCTGCGCCGCCAAAGCGCGCAAGCGGCCCAGGCACAGATCGCCAGCATGCTGCAGCAATGCAAGGCGCAGCACATTGCCGTGTTGCTGGTGGCAGTGCCCGAGTTCAGCATGAGCGCCGCGCTGACCGGCCGCATTCAGGACCACCCCATTTATGAGGCGCTGGCCAAGGACGAGCAAGTACCCCTGCTCGCCAAGGCCTGGAGCGAGGTGCTGGCCAACGACGCCATGCGCGCCGACCAGGTGCATGCCAATGCGGCGGGCTATGCGCGCTTTACCGAACTGCTGGTTGCGCAGCTCAAGGCCTCGGGCTTTCTCAGCGGCTGATCATGGGGCACGCCAGCGCTCAGGCGCTTCGCTGGCCCAGCCCCCAGGCCACATGCTCGCGCACCATGGCGCTGTCGTGGTCCGCGCGGCTGTTCAGCGCCTGCGCATAGCGCGCCTCGCCCGTCTGGCGCCAGGCATTGCCCAGCGCAACGGCAATATTGCGCAGCCAGCGCGCATGGCCAATGCGGCGTATGGGGCTGCCCTCGGTGATGCGCAAGAACGTCGCCTCGTCCCATGCAAACAGATGGGGCAGCTGCTGGTCCATCAGCGCGCCGCGCGCATCAAAATCGGGCAGCACCGCGCGCTGGGCAAACTTGTTCCAGGGGCAGGCGAGCTGGCAGTCATCGCAGCCATAGATGCGGTTGCCCATGGGTGCGCGAAATTCTTCCGGAATGGCGCCATCGAGCTCGATCGTCAGGTAGGAGATGCAGCGCCGCGCATCGACCGATTGGGGCGCCACGATGGCCGCCGTCGGGCAGGCATCGATGCAGGCCGTGCACTGGCCGCAATGCGCCGTGACCGGCACAGTCGTCGGCAAGGCGATATTGACAAAGATCTCGCCGAGAAAAAACATCGAGCCGGCATCGCGGCTCAGCACCAGCGTGTGCTTGCCCCGCCAGCCCTGGCCGCTGCGGCTGGCCAGCTCGGCCTCCAGCACCGGGGCCGAATCGGTGAACGCGCGGTGCGCGAGGTTGTGTTCGCCAAGCGCTGCATCGATGCGCTCGGCCAGCTTTTGCAGCCGGTTGCGCAGCACCTTGTGGTAGTCGCGCCCCCGGGCATAGACGCTCACCAGACCCTCGCCGGGCCTGGCGTGGCGCTCCCACTCCTGCCGCTGCCAGTCGGCAGCGGTGTTTTGCGGCAGATAATCCATGCGTGCTGTAATCACGCTGAGCGTGCCGGGCACCAGCTCGGCTGGCCGGGCGCGCTTGAGGCCATGGGCCTGCATGTAATGCATCTCGCCATGGAAACCTTTTTCCAGCCACTGCATCAATCCAGTTTCCGCCGTCGACAAATCCACGCCTGCCACGCCGATTTGGGAAAATCCCAGCTCCAGCGCCCAGTCGTTGATCTGTTGAATGAAAGTGGGATCAGCGGCGTCCATGTGCTGCCATTGTAAAAAACCTGAGGGCCCGCGCGGCCCGGGAACGACATTTTGAACGCTACTGCCAGCCCCTCCTACCCCGCGCTCCACCTGGTCTGGAAAGACGAGCGCGATACGGAAGCCTTTGCCGCGCGCCTGGCCGCGCAGGCAGCGCTGTCGAATGTTTACCTAACTTTGCATGGCGATCTGGGCGCGGGCAAAACCACCTTGGTGCGCCACCTGCTGCGTGCGCTGGGCGTGCAGGGCCGCATCAAGAGCCCCACCTATGCGGTGGTCGAGCCGCACGAGGGACGCGACTTCCCCATCTGGCACTTTGACTTCTACCGTTTCGACGATCCGCGCGAATGGGAAGACGCCGGCTTTCGGGATATTTTTGCCAGCCCCGGCCTGAAAGTGGCAGAATGGCCGCAGAAGGCTGCAGCGGTAACTCCTATTGCCGATGTAGCTATCAGTATTGAAGCAATCAACGAATCAGAACGCCAGGTGCATCTGCAGGCCTTCACCCCGGCAGGTGCCTCCATCGTCCAAGGGTTTTCAGCGTGAGCGACACCCCGAAATATCTCCCAGCCTCTGCCCCTTTCACCACCGCTGACGGTGCGCCCGCCAGCCACCACGGCCTCTCACGCCGCGATCTGCTGCGCGGCGGCAGCCTGGTGCTGCTGCTGGGCAGCAGCCACCTGGCCTTTGGCGCCAGCATCGTTGCAGTTCGCCTCTGGCCCTCCAAGGACTACACCCGCGTCACGATCGAGTCCGACACCCCGCTCAAGACCGAGCAGCGCTTTGTGCCCGAGCCGCCGCGCCTGGCGGTCGATATCGAAGGGATCGATCTCAACCCCGCGCTGCGCGAGCTGGTGGCCAAGGTCCGCTCGGACGACCCCAATATCGCCGGCATCCGCGTGGGCCAGAACTCGCCCAATGTCGTGCGCCTGGTGATCGACCTCAAGCAGGAGGCCAAGCCCCAGGTCTTTACCTTGAAGCCGGTCGCCCCCTACCAGCACCGCCTGGTGCTGGACCTCTACCCCGCCCGGCCCAGCGATCCGCTCGAGAGCCTGATCACCGAGCGCATGATGGAAAACAGCCACAGCGCCGTGGCCGCAGCGCCGGCCCCTGTGCCCCCGCCTGCGGCGGGCAGCAGCCTGCCACCGTCAGTGGCCGCTGCGATTGCCGGCGACCCGCCCGCGCCCGCTGCGCTGGGCACCGTGGTGGCCGCCGCCCCACCCTCGCCAGCAGCCGCTGCCCAGGCTGCCGACCCGCTGGCCGAGCTGATTGCCAAGAGTGGCAACCGCCCGGTGGCACCCCCCGTTGCACCGGTCGCGCCGCCGCCCACCGTCGTGGCTGCAGCACCTCCTCCGCCCCCGCCGCCTCCTCCTCCACCGCCCGCACGCGGCCGCCCGGCATCGCGCACCGACCGCCTCATCATCGTCGCGCTCGACCCCGGCCATGGCGGTGAAGACCCTGGCGCCACCGGCCCCAGCGGTATCCGCGAAAAAGACATCGTGCTCAAGATCGGCCATATGCTGCGCGAGCGCATCAACAACAGCAGCGTGGGCGGCAACCCAATGCGCGCGTTCATGACACGCGATGCCGACTTCTTTGTGCCGCTCAACACCCGGGTCGAAAAAGCCCGCCGTGTGCAGGCCGACCTGTTCATCAGCATCCATGCCGATGCGTTCACCAAGCCATCGGCCAACGGCGCCAGCGTGTTTGCGCTGAGCGAGCGCGGCGCGACCAGCTCGGCCGCGCGCTGGCTGGCCAACAAGGAGAACCAGGCCGACATGGTGGGCGGCCTGAACGTGGCCGGCGTCGGCAGCAGCGATGCCCATGTACAGCGCGCGCTCTTGGACATGAGCACCACCGCCCAGATCAATGACAGCCTCAAGCTCGGCACCCATGTGTTGGGCCAGCTGGGCCAGTTTGCCCGCCTGCACAAGCCCCGCGTGGAGCAGGCAGGGTTTGCCGTGTTGAAGGCGCCCGACATCCCCAGCGTGCTGGTCGAGACCGCCTTCATCAGCAACCCCGAAGAAGAAGCCAAGCTGCGCACCACCGCCTACCAAAACCAGCTCGCTGACGCCATCATGCGCGGCATCCAGGCCTATTTTGCGAAGAACCCGCCGCTGGCGCGCAACCGCACGGTATAAGCCTCACCCCGCTTTGCAGCCACAAAAAAGGGACCGCTTCGGCGGTCCCTTGCTCATCGTGCAGTCGCTGCTCAGACGGTGCCAGCAGCCTTCTCGTTCCTGCCGGCGCGCCAGGCACCAAAGATGGCCAGCAGGCCGGGCACCAGGATCAGGCCCCAGATGATCTTCTCCAAGTTGGCCTTGACCCAGGGCAGGTTGCCAAAGAAGTAACCCGCCGCGCAAATACCAAACACCCAGATGGCCGCCCCAATCAGGTTGTAGGCAATGAACTTGGCACGGTTCATGTTGGCCACGCCCGCCACAAAGGGCGCAAAGGTGCGCACAAACGGCATGAAGCGCGCCAGGATGATGGTGATGCCGCCATAGCGCTCGTAGAACGCATGGGCCTTGTCAAAGGCCTTGCGGTTGAACCAGCGCGAGTTCTCCCACTTGAACACCTTGGGCCCCAAATGGTGGCCGATCTGGTAATTGCACTGGTCGCCGAGGAAGGCCGCCGCAAACAGCAAGCCGGTGGCCAGCGGAAAACTCATCAGCCCCGCACCGCACATGGCGCCGACGATAAACAGCAGCGAATCGCCGGGCAAGAAGGGCATCACCACGACGCCGGTCTCGACAAACACGATCAGAAACAGCAGCGCATAGACCCACATGCCATAGGTCGTTACAAAAGCTTCCAGGTACTTGTCGACATGCAAGATGAAGTCGATCAGATGCATGCCCGCATCGATGAACCAGCTGAAGAATTCCAAAACACAACCTCTCTACACAAAAACCGCAGCAGCCCTGAGGCCCTGCGGCAAACCATCTTGATAACCACTAAGGCAGGCTAGGGAACTGCAGCCCCAGGGCCCAAAGTGGCGATTGCACACTTTACCCCGAATGCCAGGCGGCTTTGCCTAAAATCCCTGCATGACCGCAGATACCGCACCCGCCTCCCTTGACCCGGCAGACGCCCCCAACGATGCTTTGACGCCTGCAGCCCACAGTGGCAGCAGCGCTGCGCCCACGCGCCGTCCCATCCAGGATCTGCCCGATGAGCTGGTCAGCCAGATCGCGGCCGGCGAGGTGGTCGAGCGCCCCGCCTCCGTCGTGCGCGAGCTGGTCGACAATGCGCTCGATGCAGGTGCCACCAGCATCACCGTGCGCCTGCTCGCCGGTGGTGTGCGGCTGATCACCGTCGAAGACGATGGCTGCGGCATTCCGCGCGAAGAGCTGCCCATTGCGCTGCGCCGCCACGCGACCAGCAAGATCCGCAACCTGCATGACCTCGAATCGGTGGCCACCATGGGGTTCCGGGGCGAGGCCCTGGCAGCCATTGCCTCGGTCTCGGAGATGAGCGTGCTCTCGCGCCCCGCCCAGCAAGAGAGCGCCTACCTGCTCGATGCCCGCAGTGGCGAGCTGCGCCCCGCCGCCCGCAACCCCGGCACGACGATGGAGGTCAAGGAGCTGTTTTTCAGCACGCCTGCGCGGCGCAAGTTTTTGAAGACCGATGCCACCGAGCTGGCCCATTGCGTCGAGGCCGTGCGCCGCCATGCGCTCACCCGCCCCGGCGTAGGCTTTGCGATCTGGCATGAGGGCAAGCTGGTCGAGCAATGGCGCGCCACCCTGCCGCCCCGCAGCGATGCAGACCAGCCCGACGACGCCGCCTGGCAGCAGCTGGAGCAGCGCGCGATGGACAAGCGCCTGGCCGATGTGCTGGGCCCCGATTTTCTCGAGCAATCGATTGTCGTGAACTACCAGGCCGGCCATGTGCAGGTACGCGGCCGCGCGGGTCTGCCCGATGCCGCGCGCTCGCGTGCCGACCAGCAGTTCTGCTATGTCAACGGCCGCTTTGTGCGCGACAAGGTGCTCACCCATGCCGCGCGTACCGCCTATGAGGATGTGCTGCACGGCCACCGCCAGCCCGTCTATGCGCTCTATATCAGCCTCGATCCGATGCGGGTCGATGTGAATGTGCACCCGACCAAGATCGAGGTGCGCTTTCGCGATAGCCGCGAGGTGCACCAGGCGGTGCTGCATGGCGTGGAGAACGCGCTGGCCACCCCGCGCGCCCAGCAGCTGCTGGATGCTGCGGCCGCAGTGCCCACACCGGCTACGGCCGGCCAGCCGACCGCCTTGCCCGGACAGGCCTATGCGCCAGCCCCCCAGGCACAGACTGCGATGCGCTTTGAGGCCCCGCCCCGCGTCAACGGCCTGCAGGCGCTGCAGCAAACGGCTGCGCTCTGGGGCCAAGGTGGGGGCGCTGCAACGCCGGATGCAACGCTGGCAGGCATATCCAGCAACACAGCCACCAGCATCGATGCCACGCCCTGGCAGGTGCAGGAAGCCAGCCCGCGCTGGAACCCGCAACCCGCTGCCGGTGCGATGGCCGCCGGCGCGCCGCTGGTGCCCACCCTGCCACCCGAGTCGGCTGACAACCCCTGGCCGCTGGGCCGGGCCGTGGCGCAGATCCATGGGGTCTATATCCTCGCGGAAAACGCCCAGGGCCTGGTCATTGTCGATATGCATGCAGCCCATGAGCGCATCGTCTACGAGCGCCTCAAAAGCCAGCTCGATGACGGCGATGCCAACAGCGCCATTGCCAGCCAGCCACTGCTGATTCCTGCGACCTTCTCGGCCACACCCGAAGAAGTGGCCACTGCCGAAGACCACAGCGAGACCCTGGCCCAGCTGGGGCTGGAGGTCGTGCCCTTCTCGCCCAAGACCCTGGCCGTGCGCGCCACGCCCACCACCTTGGCCCAGGGCAACCCCGTGGAGCTGGCGCGCAGCGTGCTGGCCGAGCTGGCGCAGCACGATGCCAGCACCGTCGTGCAGCGCGCCCGCAACGAGATCCTGGGGACGATGGCCTGCCACGGCGCCGTGCGCGCCAACCGGCAACTCACCATCGACGAGATGAATGCGCTGCTGCGCGATATGGAGCACACCGAGCGCTCGGACCAGTGCAACCATGGCCGGCCCACCTGGCGCCAGCTGAGCATGAAGGAGCTGGACGCACTGTTCTTGCGCGGCCGCTAAACCGCGCCCCAGCACCCAGACAGAAAAAAAGGAAGCCGAGGCTTCCTTTTTCCATGTACGCAGCGCTATGCAGTGTTAGATCAGTGCGCAGCCGATGCCGCCTCCGATCCGCCGCCGCCCTGGCCCTTCTTGGGGCCCTTGGCCAGCCAGACCAGCGGGATCAGCAGCAGGAACAGCATCGACGAGGCCCAGAAAATATCATTGGCCGCCAGCATAAAGGCCTGCTGGTTGACCAGCTGGTCGACCCGGGCGAGCGCCTGCTGCAGCGTGAGCCCGCTGGCCTGCAGGCCTTGCACCACTTGCGCGGTGGGGCCGTCGCCCAGGCTGATGTGCTCGACCAGTTGCGCGTGGTGCAAGGTGGCGCGGCGCTCCCAAAGGGTAGTGGCGACCGAGGTACCGACGGCACCGGCGGTGATCCGCACAAAGTTCGACAGACCCGACGCACTGGGCATTTTCTCGGGCGGGATATCGCTCAAGGTGATGGTCATCAGCGGGATGAAAAAGCCTGCCATGGCCGCGCCCTGCACGATGGTCGGGATCATGATGGTCGTCAGGTCCACCTGGGTGTTGAAGCGCGAACGCATCCACATCACCAGACCGAAGACAATGAACGAGGCCGTCGCATAGCGCCGGGGATCGACCTTGTGGATGGTCTTGCCCACCACCGGCGAGAGCACCAGCGCCAGCAAGCCCACCGGCGCCAACACCAGGCCCGCATCGGTTGCCGTGTAGCCCATGAACTGCTGCAACCACAAAGGCAGCAGCACCACATTGCCAAAGAACAGGCCATAGCCCACCGAGATGGCCAGGGTGCCGGCCCAGAAATTGCGGTTCTTGAACAGGCGCAGGTCCACCACCGGGTGCTTGTCGCCCAGCTCCCAGATCAGGAAGTACAAGAGGCCAACGACCGCAATCACCGCACAGGCGACCACCATCGGCGACTGGAACCAGTCGTGCTCCTTGCCGATATCCAGCATGATCTGCATCGCCGAGACCCAGACCACCAGCAGCCCGAGGCCAATCGCATCGATCGGCAAGGCCTTGCGGACCGAATCCCGGTTGCGGAAGATCGCCCAGGTAGCGCCCACGGACAGCATGCCGACCGGCACATTGATGTAGAAGATCCAGGGCCAGGACATGTTGTCGGTGATCCAGCCGCCCAGCAGCGGCCCCATCACCGGCGCGATCAGGGTCGTCATCGACCAGAAGGCCATCGCCGTGCCCGCCATCGCGCGCGGGTAACTGGCCAGGAGCAGCGACTGAGACAGCGGAATCATCGGCCCGGCGACAAAGCCCTGCAAGATACGGAACGCGATCAGGGTCGTCATGTTCGGGGCCAGGCCGCAGAGCCAAGACGAGATCACGAACAAGGTCACGCTGAGCATGAACAAGCGCACCTGGCCAAAGCGCATCGACAGCCAGCCGGTCAGCGGCACCGAGATCGCATTGGCCACGGCAAAGCTGGTGATCACCCAGGTGCCCTGGTTGGCGCTGACGCCCAGGTCACCGGCAATGGCCGGCAGCGACACGTTCGCGATCGACGTGTCCAGCACATTCATGAACACCGCAGCCGACAGCGCCAGGGTGCCGATGAGGCGCGCCGAGCCTTCGAGCGGCGGGTGGGGTAGCGAGGGATTGGAAGTTGCCATAACGCATCCTTGGGGCCGCCCAGCGGGCAGCCCTGGTCAAAAGAAGGGGCGCTTACAGCTTCTTGCCGGCATTGCTGGCGATCACTTGCGCAATCACCGCATCGGCGCCTTCGTCCTGCACGTCATAGACATTGGTCTGCACCAGCGGCTCCTTGCGTGGCACGTCGGCCAGCAGCTTGCCGTCCTGGTTCTGGATGTCCACATCGACCAGCATCGACAGGCCCACGCGCAGCGGGTGCTCCTGCACCTGCTTGGGATCGAGCGCAATGCGCACCGGCACGCGCTGCACCACCTTGATCCAGTTGCCCGTCGCGTTTTGCGCGGGCAGCAGCGAGAAGGCAGCGCCCGTGCCCACGCCCAGGCCTTCAACCGTGCCGCTGTACTCGACCTTCTTGCCGTAAAGGTCGGCCGTCATCTTGACGGGCTGGCCCAGGCGCAGGTTGCGCAGCTGGTTTTCCTTGAAGTTGGCCTCGACCCAAAGCTGGTTCATCGGCACCACGGTCATCAGCGGCGTGCCGGGGGCCACGCGCTGGCCCACCTGCACCGAGCGCTTGCCCACCACGCCCGAGACGGGCGAGACCAGCTCGTTGCGCTGCATCGCCAGATAGGCCTCACGCACCTTGGCCGCAGCGGTCAGCACATTGGGGTGGTCGTTCACGCTGATGCCTTCGGTCAGCGACTGGTTGCTGGCCAGTTGCTCGCGCGCCGTGTTGACGGCGGCCTGCGACGCATTGACAGCGGCCTGGGCGGCATCGACCTGGCTTTGCGCATGGCTCAGCTCTTCCTTGGATACCGCGCCGTTGCCCGTCAGTGCCTGGCGGCGCTTGAGGTCGCTTTGCGCACGGACCAGATCATTCTTGGCCTTGGCCACTTCGGCCTGGCGCTGCGCGATCTGCGCGGTGTAGGAGCCATTGTTCACATACAGGGTGCGCACCTGGCGCACCGCCTGGGCCAGGTTGGCCTTGGCCTGCTCGAAGGCCACCTTGGCATCGGCCGGATCCAGGCGCACCAGGGCCTGGCCTTCCTTCACATAGTCGGTGTCATCGGCCAGGATGGACTGCACGGTGCCGGCGGTCTGCGGCGCGATCTGCACCAGGTTGCCCTGCACATAGGCGTTGTCGGTTTCTTCGAAATGGCTGTTGACCATCCAGTCATAGATGCCATAGGCGGCGCCCAGCACGATGACGATGCCGGTCAGGCGCAGCAGCCATTTTTTGCGCGGCTGGGCTGCCGGTGCCTCAGGGGCAGCGGGCGCGGCGGAGGGAGAAGCGGAGGTGTTGTTGTTCGACATGGTATTGCGTAGCGAGTTATGTGACGAGAGGCTGGGCCTTCAAGGTCTTGCTTATGTGTGTTGCACGCGCGAGGTGGGCAGGTCAGCTCTTGGCGCTGTCCATCGGGGCGTTGGTCTGGGTGGGCGTGGTGCTGTCCGGGTTGGCGTTGCTGTCACTGCTGTGGATCTGCTCCTGGTAGCCACCACCCAGAGCCTGTGCCAGTGCGGCATTGCTCGACAGAATGCGGGCCTCGACATCCACCATCTGCTGGCGCTGGGTCAGCACATTGGTCTCGGCCGACAGCACATTCAAATAGGTGCCCAGGCCAGCGGCATAGCGCTGGTTGGCAATATCGAGCGCGCTTTGCGCGGCATCGGCGGCGCGGCGCTGCTCGGGCAGCTGGGCATGGGCCGAGCGGGCACTGGCGACCTGGTCGGCCACATCGTGCACCGCCGTGATCACCGCCTGGTTGTAGGCCTGCACGGCCAGTTCATAGTCGGCCGATTTGCCGCTCAGATTGGCCCGCAGGCGGCCCGAGTCAAAGATCGGCAGGCTCAGCGCCGGGCCCACGCCCCATTCGCGCGCGCTGCCCTTGGCAAAGTTGTTGAAGCCAATGCTCGACAGGCCCAGGAAGGCCGTCAGGTCGATATCGGGATAGAACTCGGCCTTGGCCTGGCGAATGCCTTGCTCGGCCGCTTCCACGCGCCAGCGCGCGGCCACAATATCGGCCCGGCGCCCCAGCAGGTTGGACGACAGCTGCGACGGAAAACGCGGCAGGCTCAGTTGGGCGATGGGCGAAGCCACCAGTTCCTGGGCGCGTGCGGGCTGGCCCATCAACGCGGCCAGCGCGTTTTGTGCCAGCTGCTTTTGCTCACGCACTTGCAGCAGCTGCACCTTGGCCTGGGGCACGCCGCTCTCGCTTTGGCGCACTTCCAAGGTGGTGTCCAGGCCGGCGTCATAGCGGTCGCGCACCAATTGCAGGGTGTGGGCGCGCTGGTCAATGGCGCGCACGGCCACCTCTTCCTGCGCCTGCAGGCGGGACAGCTGCACATAGGCCAGCACCATATTGCTGGTCAGCAGCACGCGGGCGGCGTCCATATCGGCCTGGGCCGCGCGGGCCGAGCCCACAGCGGCATCGAGCGCTGCGCGGTGCTTGCCAAACAGGTCCAGCGACCAGCTGCCATTGATGCGCGCCTCGGCCGTGCTGTAGTTGTTGCCGGCCAGGGGCGGCGGAATCATGCCGTTGGCCGGCGCATGGTTGCGCGTGGCGCTGGCCTGGCCATTGAGCTGCGGGCCCATCGCCGATTCACTGACCTGCGCCAGCGACCAGGCCTTGCGGATGCGCGCCTGCGCCGATTGCAGGTTGGGGCTGTCGGCCAGCGCGGTGTCGATCAGCGCGTTGAGCTGGGCATCGCCCAGGCCCTTCCACCACTGCGCATCAACCGGGGCCACGGTCGCGGCCTGGTCTGCCGCTGAAGGCTCGGTGAGCAAGCCCAGGGACTGCGGCGAGCGCAGCTGGGCATGGGTATCGATGCCGCGCATATCGGCGCATCCGGCGATGAACGTGGTGGCCGCCAGCGCAATGGCTGACAGGGCCAGCCGACGGTCGGCGCCCACAAATGAAAAACTGCTGGTCATAGTGCCCTCTCCTTGCCGGGCTGGTGTGCTGTGTTATCGGAGTTATCGGAGTTATCAGAGTTATCGGTGGCTTCACTGGCGCAGCCATCGGGGGGCAGGCACATGTCCACCGACAAGGTGTTGGGCATGGCCTCATAGATGCGGCGCAGGTAACCGTGGAACTGGGTCAATTCATCGGGGGACAAGGGGCTGAGCGCGGCGCTGTTGACGCCCTTGACGATGTCGGGCACCTGCATCGCAGCGGCCAGGCCCTCATCAGTCAAACGCAGGCTGACCACGCGGCGGTCGTCGGTGGAGCGTTCGCGCTCGATGATGCCCTTGTCCACCAGGCGGTCGACCAGGCGCGTCATCGCGCCCGGCGTCTGCAGGGTGCGGCGTGCCAGGTCGGCCGAGGTATGGGCCTTGCCGCTGGCCAGGTGCAGCACCGGAATCCACTGCGCCTGCGTCAGGCCCAGCGGCTCCATGCGGCGGTCCACCTCGGCACGCACCACGGTGGAGATGATGCGCATCAGCCAGCAGGGGAAATCCACCGGCCGGATGGCTTCAATCTCGGGAAAGCCGCCCGCCAGCGCTTCTTGCTCCTCGCCAGCAGACGCGGGATTTTCCTGGTGCGAATCGGTCATGCCGCAGGCCCTTTCTGAAATGGTTTACAAGGCAATGATTATCCAATCATTCATTGCCTAGGCAATTGTTAAAAAGGCAAAGACCACAATCGGCACACAGATTTGTTGCACCGCAGTAGCCGTGGTGACAGCCAGCCATCATCCCCGCGCAGCCCCATTTCAGGGCATGGCAGCCGGCCGGCAAAGCCGCTCGCGCCCTCAGAAAAGCACCAAAGCAGTGCAATCCACGGACTTATCAGGGTCATCGCATGTGGGTTTTATGCATTAACGCATGCACATTCGGCATAATGTCGGTTTTCGGCGCGATGGCGCACCATCGCTGTGCACACCTCGGCCCTCGCACAAAATCAGTGCAAGCCGGCTTTAGACCTTGAAAGTTTGTCCATGCAACACCAATCCCTGGCCCAGTTTCTCGCTTACGTCGAACAGCGCAACCCCGGCCAGCCCGAGTTCTTGCAGGCCGTGACCGAAGTCATGGAAAGCCTGTGGCCCTTCATCGAGAAGAACCCCCGCTACGCCCAACACAGCCTGCTCGAACGCCTGGTGGAGCCCGAACGCGTGGTGAGCTTTCGCGTCAGCTGGGTGGACGACAAGGGGGTGGTGCAGGTCAACCGTGGCTACCGCATCCAGCACAGCATGGCCATCGGCCCCTACAAGGGCGGCCTGCGCTTCCACCCCTCGGTCAACCTGTCGGTGCTCAAGTTCCTGGCGTTTGAGCAGACCTTCAAGAACGCGCTGACCACGCTGCCCATGGGCGGCGGCAAGGGCGGCTCGGACTTCGACCCCAAGGGCAAGAGCGATGCCGAAGTGATGCGCTTTTGCCAGGCCTTCATCAGCGAACTGTTCCGCCATGTGGGCTCGGACACCGACGTGCCCGCCGGCGATATCGGCGTGGGCGGCCGGGAAGTGGCCTTCATGGCCGGCATGTACAAGAAGCTGGCCAACCGCGCCGACTGCGTGTTCACCGGCAAGGGTCTGGCCTTTGGCGGCTCGCTGATCCGCCCCGAAGCCACCGGCTTTGGCACCGTCTACTTTGCGCAGGAAATGCTCAAGACCCGTGGCAAGAGCTTCGAAGGCCTGACGGTCTCGGTCTCGGGCTCGGGCAATGTGGCGCAGTTCGCCATCGACAAGGCCATGGCGCTGGGCGCCAAGGTGGTGTCGGCCTCCGACTCCTCGGGCACCATCTACGACGCGGCCGGTTTTGACGGCGACAAGCTGGTCAAGCTGATGGACATCAAGAACAAGCAGTACGGCCGCGTGAGCGACTACGCCAAGCAAGTGCCGGGCGTGGAGTACTACGAAGG
The DNA here is from genome assembly GCF_037479395.1 of Comamonas sp. MYb21. Lineage (NCBI taxonomy): Bacteria > Pseudomonadati > Pseudomonadota > Betaproteobacteria > Burkholderiales > Comamonadaceae > Comamonas > Comamonas sp. MYb21. Next base: position 137,862 of record NZ_JBBGZC010000007.1, read on the forward strand.
CAAGACCCCCTGGTTCATCAAGGCCGACGTGGCCCTGCCCTGCGCCACCCAGAACGAGCTGGAACTGGCCGATGCCCAGACCCTGATCAAGAACGGCGTGCTCTGCGTGGCCGAAGGCGCCAACATGCCTTGCACCATCGAAGCGGCCAAGGCCTTTGAAAAGGCCGGCGTACTCTACGCGCCGGGCAAGGCATCGAACGCCGGCGGCGTCGCCACCTCCGGCCTGGAGATGAGCCAGAACGCGCTGCGCCTGAGCTGGCCCGCTGCCGAAGTCGACCAGCGCCTCTTTGAAATCATGGAAGGCATCCACGCAGCCTGCGTCAAGTACGGCCAGCGCGAAGACGGCTCGATGAGCTACATCGACGGCGCCAACATCGCCGGCTTTGTGAAGGTGGCCGACGCCATGCTGGCCCAAGGCGTGTTGTAAAAACGCCCGGGCGTAGCGCCCGGTCAGCACCCACTGCACAATGCCCCCAGCGTTCAGCGCGCTGGGGGCTTTTTGCTGCGCGCCAGAACATTACAACGACAACCACTACGACAAGGTATGAGGGGCGGGCCATGGAGCAAGCGGACTTTATCCATCTGGTGCGCGAGAGCGAGATCGAAAGCGCCAACGACAGCGCCGCCTACCGGCGCAGCGTCATCCGGTTTGCGCTGCTGGGCTACCTCTGGGTGGTGGGCTGCCTGGTCCTGAGTCTGGCCATCCTCGCATTTGTCGTGACCCAGGCTGTGCGCGGCCAGTTTCGCGGCGGCTATGTGCTGGCGCTGGTGTTTGCGCTGGGCCTGCTGTGGACCAGTTTCAAGGCGCTGTGGACGGGCCCGGCCGACGAGCCCGAGGGCATTGCGATTACCGAGGCCGACGCTCCGGATCTGTTCAAGGCGCTCGATCGCATCCGCCGCAAGGTCAAGGGCCCGGCCATCGATGCCGTCTACCTGCAAGATGATTGCAACGCCGCCATCTGGCAGCGGCCCCGCTTTGGCATGCTGGGCGGCTCGGTCAACTACCTGATGATTGGCCTGCCGCTGCTGATGGCGCTCGACAAGGCCAGGGTGATGGCGGTGCTGGCCCATGAATACGGCCATCTGCGCGAGAACCACAACCGCCTCAGCGCCTGGGTGTACCGCTCGCGCCGCGCCTGGCTCAAGCTCTACTACAGCATGCGCGAAGATGACGGACCGATGGCCGCAGCCACCCGCTCGTTCCTGAACTGGTACTTTCCGCGCTTTGCTGCCAAGACCTTTGCGATGGCCCGGCAGGACGAGTACGAGGCCGACCGCATCGCTACGAAGCTGCTGGGGGCCGACGTGGCGGCTGCCACACTGACCGAGCTGGAGGTCAAGGCCGCCTGGCTGAGCGATGCCTTCTGGGGCCAGCACTGGCGCAGCGCAGCCCAGCACCCGCTGCCCCAGGGGCCGTTCAGTGCCATGCAAGACATGCTGCGCCTCAAGCCCGAGCCGGCATTTGCGCAACAGGCCCTGCGCCAGGCGCTCGCGCGGATCAGCGATGTGGACGACACCCACCCGGCCTTGCGCGACCGGGTGGAGGCCATCAGTGGCGAGCGCCCTGGCCTGCCCAGCTGGTCCACCAAAGGTGCCGTCAGCCTGCTGGGCCCCAAGGCTGCGCAATGGATGCAGCAGTTCGACGCCCGCTGGTGCAAGGACAACGCCAGCACCTGGAAGCAGCACCATGCACGCACGGCGCGCTGGCAGCAGCATGCCCAGCAGCTGCGTGCCAATGCGGCCCACTCCAGCAATGCAGAGCTGATCGAGCGCGCGCGCATTGAGCGCAAGATCGACCGCCAGGCCCCCGTGCGCCAGCTCTACGAGCAGGTGCTGGCCCGTGATGCGCAGCACCCCGGCGCGCTGGCCGGACTGTCCGCCTGCCTGCCCACCAGCGATACCGCCTTGCAGCAAAAATGCCTGGAGGCGCTGTGGCAGACCGCCCCGAGCTACCGTCCCTATGCCACGCGGGCAATGGTGGGCATGCTGGAAGCCCAGGCCAAGCAAAGCAGCTACGACGCTGCCGCCATGCGCCTGTGGCGTGACCGCGCCCGCGAGGCCGAGCTGCAGCAGCAAAGCTTTTTCGACAGCTTGCAGCAGGCCCCTGTGTTCCAGGGCACGCGCGTGAACGATTTGAGCGCGTTCGAGCTGGCCGATCTGCGCGGCGAGCTGGCGCTGTTCAAGCCCATCAGTCAGGCCTGGCTGCTCAGCAAGCCAGACTCGCGCATGCCCGAGCTGCGCATCCATCTGCTGCTGGTGCAGGCCCCTCGCCTCCATGAAGAGCAACGCAGCGAGCTGCGCCGCGCGCTGTATGCCGATATCGACCTGCCCGGCATGCTGCTCGTGGTCTGCGTGGGCCCGGACGAGCCGGCCAGCGAAGAAGAGGCACGGCGCCATGCGCGCCAGCCCATTTACCTCGCCACCCTGTAGAACGAGCGTCAACCCTGCATCGAAAACTCCCGCCCAGCCTGTTGGCTTCGCTTTGGCCCTACACTGGCGGGCAGTCATCACTCCTGTATTGATAGCTGTCTGCGCCAGCCCCCATGCCTGCATGGGGCCCTGCGTGGCCAGCTCACCGCTTCTTTACCGTGCCATCCGCTGCAAGCTCTCCCCTCTGCCTGGGCCTGGCAGGCCCCACCGCCTCCGGCAAGACCGGCGCTGCCATTGCGCTGGCGCAGCAACTGGGCGCGGCGCGGCCCGTCGAGATCATCAGCGTGGACTCGGCCCTCATCTACCGGGGCATGGACATTGGCTCAGCCAAGCCCAGCGTGCAGGAGCAGGCCGGCATTCCCCACCACCTGCTCGATATCCGCGACCCGCTGGACGCCTACAGCGCGGCCGAGTTTGTGCGCGATGCGCTGGCGCTGGTCGCGCAAATCCATGCGCGGGGCGGCATCAGCTTGCTGGTGGGCGGCACCATGCTGTACTTCAAGGCGCTGATGGATGGCATCGATGACATGCCTGCGGCCGACCCGGCGGTGCGCGCCCAGCTCGATGCCGAGGCCGCCCTCCATGGCTGGCCCCATATGCATGGGCTGCTGGCCCAGGTTGACCCAGTGACCGCGCAGCGTCTGGCGCCGGGCGACAGCCAGCGGGTGCAGCGCGCACTGGAGGTCTGGCGCATCAGCGGCCAGCCGCTGTCGCACTTCCATGCGCAGCAAAAGCGGCCGTCGCCACTGCTGCAGCTGGCGCCCAGTTTTCAGCTTTTCAGCCTGGAGCCCAGCGACCGCGCCTGGCTGCATGCGCGCATTGCGCTGCGCTACGACCAGATGCTGGCCCAGGGATTCTTGGCCGAGGTGCAGCAGCTGCGCGCGCGCGGCGATTTGCAGCTGAACCTGCCATCGATGCGCTGCGTGGGCTACCGCCAGATGTGGGAGATGCTCGACCGCTGCGCCCAGCAAGGCATTGCCGTGCAGACCGAAAGCGACGTGCCGCCCGCATTGTGGGCCGAGATGCGCGAGCAAGGCATTGCCGCCACGCGCCAGCTGGCCAAGCGCCAGATCACCTGGCTGCGCAGCATGCCCGCCCGCCAGGCGATTGCCTGCGATGCGCCGGGTGCGCTGGACCAATGGCTGCGCGCTGCCAGCGCCCGGCTCGCTGCTGCTGGCACCTAAACGCTGGTCCCCACCATGCCCACCCAACCGCAAGAGACCCGGCCGCCTGCGGGCAGCCGCATCGCCGAGCGCCTGGCCGGCGCGCATTTTCAGGATGCCTGGTGCATCCACACCGCGCAGACCGGCGAGCCGGCGCTGGCCTATTTTCTGGCCGCCGTCGCGCGCACGCCGCGCTGGATTGAGTGGTGCATGCAGGCCCGCAACCGGGTGGGCCAACTGGTGGGGCTCAAGGACCTGGGCACCCTCTCCCAGATCGACCCGCAGCGCCCTGCCAGCGCCTACCAGCCGGGCGAGCGCGTGGGCGTTTTTACGGTGCTGGAGAACAGCGCAGCGGAGGCACTGATTGGCGACAGCGACAAGCATTTGAACGTGGTGCTCAGCGTCCACCGCGCGCCTGTCGCCGGCCGCCAGGACCAGGTCGCCATCACCATCACAACGGTGGTGCATGTCCGCAACCTGCTCGGCCATTTGTACATGCTGCCGGTGGCGCCCATGCACCGGCGCATTGCACCTGCGATGCTGGCCGCCTTGGGCCAGGCACAACCTGCCGCAGCCTAAGCGTTCGCAGCGGCGCGCGCAGGATCCGCACGCATCCAGTCGTGCGTGGCCCACCAGAACAGCAGCGCGGCGCCACTGACCACCGCACCCAGTGCGCACACACCCAGCCAACCCGCATAGGCATAGACGCTGGTGGCGCTGATGGCACCCAGCCCGCTGCCTACTGCATAGAACAGCATGTAGACGGCGACCACGCGGCTATGCGCATCGCTGCTGCGCGCAAAAATGAGACCCTGGTTGCTGACATGCAAGGCCTGGCCACCCAGGTCCAGCAGCACAATGCCCAGTACCAGGGCCGCTATCGCCCAGCGCGGATCGGGCAGCCCGCCCAAACCTGCCAAGGGCAGCCAGGCCAGCAGCAGGGCCAGCAAGGCCCATAGCGATGCGCGCTGCGCCTGGCCCCTGTCCACCCAGCGGCCCGCCACCGTGGCTGCCAAGGCCCCGGCGGCACCCACGAGGCCAAACAGGCCAATGGCGCTGTGCGAAAAACCAAAGGGTGCCGCACGCAGCGGCAGCACCAGGCTGCTCCAGAAAATGCTGAACGCGGCAAACATCAATAGCGCCAGCACGCCACGCACCTGCAGGACCCGGTCGCGCCGCAGCAGGCGGCCCATCGATACCACCAGTTGGCGATAGCCCAGGCTGGATGGCCGATGCGCCAGCACCGGCAGCCAGCACCACAGCGGCAAGGCCATCGCCAGCATCAACGCCGCCGAGGCCATATAGACGCTGCGCCAGCCCCAGGCATCGCCCACGGCCCCGGCCAGTACCCGCGCCAGCAGCAGGCCGATAAAGACCCCGCTTTGCGCCCCCCCCACCACCCGGCCCTGGGCATCGGGCGGCGCCGCACTGGCGGCGTAGGCGATCAGGCCCTGGGTCATCGCCGTGCCCAGCAAACCCACCGCCAGCATCGCCGCCATCAACAGCGGCGCAGAAGGCGCAAAGGCTACGGCCAGCAACGCCAGCACCAGGGCTAGCAATTGCCAGGCCATCAAGGGGCGCCGGTTGACCCGGTCGCCCAAGGGCACCAGCAGCAGCAAGGCGAGGGCCGATCCCAGTTGCGTGGCGGTGATCACGCCGCCGACGGTGGCCAGCGGTATGCCCAGGTCCAGCGCCACCGCATCGAGCAGCGGCTGGGCGTAGTAGACATTGGCCACGCTGGCGCCAGCGGCCACGGCGAACAGCCCCACCAAGCCTGATGGCACGGCAGGACGCTGGACCTGCCGGCCCGGAATATCGACACAGGAAGAGGAAGTCATCGAGTCATCACCAATCTAGTTTTAATTTAAAACCAGATGAATTCTAGGCATTCCAGTTTTAAAATGCAACTCGATTGGAAAAACTTGGAGAACACCGCATGACCCAGCACCAGCCCTGCCCCGTTGCGCGCGCCTTGGATGCCATTGGCGACCGCTGGTCGCTGCTGATCGTGCGGGATGCCTTTGACGGCGTGCAGCGCTTTGGCGATTTGCAGCGCAACCTGGGCATGGCACGCAATATCCTGAGCGACCGGCTGCGCAAGCTGGTGGATGCGGGGGTGCTGCAGACGCAGCCCGCATCGGACGGCAGTGCCTACCAGGAATATGCGCTGACGGCCAAGGGCCTGGGCCTGTTCCCGGTGGTGGTGGCACTGCGCCAATGGGGCGAGGACCAGCTGTTTGCGCCGGGCGAGGCGCATTCAAGCCTGGTGGAAAAAGCCAGCGGCCAGCCGGTGGCGCGCATGCAGCCGCAGACCGCAGATGGCCAGGTGCTGGCGCCCAGTGCCGCCATGGTGCGCAAGCTGGGCTAGTCGCTTATTGGCAAGACAGGCCTGGGCCTTACTTGCCGACCAGGTCGCTCAGCTTCTGGGCTTCGAACTCGGCTTCGCGCTGCGCATCGCAAGGCACGCAATCGCCCAGCTTGCTTTGCACGGACAGCTTCTCGATAGCGGCCCAGAGCATGGTGATCTGCTGCTCATGGCCGGCAGCGCTATCAATGATGCCGCGCATGGCCTTGGACAGCGGGTCGTCTTCCTGCGTCACGCCGTAGGCGGCAAACTTCTGCTCGGGCTGGGCCTCGGTCACATCGGCACTGGCGCCTTGGCGCGAGGCAATGATGCGCGCGGGGATGCCCACCGCCGTGGCACCGGCTGGCACCGGCTTGATGACCACGGCATTGCTGCCGATCTTGGCACCATCGCCCACCTCAAAGCCGCCCAGCACCTTGGCACCCGCAGCCACCACCACGTTCTTGCCCAAGGTGGGATGGCGCTTGGCGCCCTTGTAGAGCGTGGTGCCGCCCAGGGTGACGCCGTGGTAGATGGTGCAGCCGTCGCCGACGACCGCCGTCTCGCCGATCACGACACCCATGCCATGGTCGATAAAGACATTGCGGCCAATCTGCGCGCCGGGGTGGATCTCGATGCCGGTCAGCCAGCGGGCCATGTGCGAGATGAAACGGCCCGTCCATTTGAATCCATGGCTCCAGCACCAGTGCGCAGGACGCTGCATCCAGATCGCATGCAGACCGGGATAACAGGTGATGACCTCCCAACGGCTGCGGGCGGCAGGATCGCGGTCGAGGATGCACTGAATATCGGAGCGCAGGCGGTCAAGCATGGAAACAATGGTTATATAAGTATTCGAGGGCCCGCCAGTCTAGCGTTTTGTGGCCTCGGCCGTGCGCAGCATGGCCTTGGCAACACCTCTGAGGATATGGATTTCCTCCTGGGTCAGTTGCGCGCGGTTGAACATCTGGTTGAGCCGGGGCATCAGCTTCTTGGGCGCATCCAGGTCCAGAAAACCGATCTCGGCCAGCGCCTGCTGCCAGTGCGCCAGCATGCCCGCCACCTGCTGCGCATCGGCCCGCTCGCCCCGCGCCGCCACATCGCTCACGCCATAGCCGCCCAGTGCCTGGCGCCAGTCATAGGCCACCACCTGCACGGCCGAGGCGAGATTGAGCGAGCCAAAATCCGGATTGGTCGGAATCGACAGCGCCACATGGCAGCGGTACACATCCTCATTGGCCATGCCATAGCGCTCGCAGCCAAACAAAAAGGCCACGCCGCTCTCGCCGCTGGGGTTGGCGGCTGCGGCGTCGCTGGCTGCGGGGCTGCTGTCTTCATCCAGTGGAACCGGCCCAGCCTCGGCGGCCAGCGCGCCTTGCAGCAGCAGCGCAAAGTGCTCGCGCGGCGTGCGCGCGGGCGGGCCAAAGTCACGCGGGGTCATTGCCGTGGCGCAGAGGTGGCTCATGCCATCGAGCGCTTCCTCCACGGTGGCCACAATGCGGCAGTTGGCCAGCACATCCAGTGCGCCGCTGGCGCGCTGGATGGTTTCTTCCTTGCGCAGCACATTGCTCCAGCGCGGGCGCACCAGCACCAGGTCATCGAAACCCATGGTCTTGATGGCACGGGCGGCGGCGCCCACATTGCCGGCGTGGCTGGTTTCGATCAGAACAAAACGGGTTTTCATAGACAGGTCGAGCAAAAATGGACATGCACCAGCGAAAAAAATCGACCGCAGGTACAATCTAGCCCCTATTGTCGCTGCCGCATCGCCGGCCGCGATCTACAAGCCGCTCTTGCCCCAGCGTTTCGCAGCGTTTTTGCTGCCCCACTTACGCCCACACAATTTATGTCGTCCTCCTCCCTGCACCCCATGCTCAACATGGCCATCAAGGCCGCTCGCGCTGCTGGCGCCATCATCAACCGTGCCGCGCTTGACGTGGAATCGGTGCGGGTATCGACCAAACAGGTGAACGACTTTGTGACCGAAGTGGACCAGGCCTCCGAGCAAGCGATCATCGAGACCTTGCTGACCGCCTACCCGGACCACGGCATCCTCGCCGAAGAATCGGGCAACGAATACGGCAACCCCCGCTCCAACCACATCTGGATCATCGATCCGCTGGACGGCACCACCAACTTCATCCACGGCTTCCCCGTATACTGCGTCAGCATCGCGCTGGCCGTGAACGGCCGCGTCGAGCAAGCCGTGGTGTACGACCCCACCCGCAACGACCTGTTCACCGCCACCCGTGGCCGTGGCGCCTTCCTCAATGAGCGCCGCATCCGCGTGTCCAAGCGCACCCAGCTGCGCGATACCCTGATCACCACCGGCTTCCCCTTCCGTCCGGGCGACAACTTCAAGCAGTACATGGCCATGCTGGGCGATGTGATGCAGCGCACCAGCGGCGTGCGCCGCCCCGGCGCAGCGGCACTGGACCTGGCCTATGTGGCCGCCGGCTTCAGCGATGGTTTCTTTGAAACGGGCCTGAGCATCTGGGATGTGGCAGCGGGCTCGCTGCTGGTGACCGAGGCCGGTGGCCTGGTCGGCAACTTCACCGGCGAAGCCGACTTTCTGGAGCAGCGCGAAGTGCTGGCCGGCACGCCCCGCATCTACGGCCAGCTGGTGCCTATCCTGGCCAAGTACAGCAAGTTTGCCAGCGCGGGCGACAAGGCTGCCGTGCGCCAGGCGCTGAACGACGAAGGCGCCGAGCCCGCTGCAGACACCCCGGCCGAGCCCGACGCCGAGCAAGCCGAGTAAATCTCCGCGCTCCACTACGACAAAGCCCACAGGCCATGCCTGTGGGCTTTGTCTTTGGGCGATCAGATAACCGACGGTCTATCAGTTGCCAAACACGATCTGCGCAACCACACCAGACGCAATGGCCACCAGCAGGTAGTCACCGCCATTCTGGATCCAGTGGTAGCCGCGCGGGGGTGAACTCAGGCGGTGGCCGCGCCAGTCATTGACCACATAGCCATGCGCCCGGTACTGAGGCGGCACACGCGAGCCCTTGACCCAGCGGTGGTCCGGCCCCGCGCCCCGGTGGTTGCGCGCGTCGGGCCGGTGCGCATCATGGCGGCGATCGGGCTGCGCACGGCCCCGGTCATCATGGCGCTGCGCATCCTGCGGCGGGCGCGGTTGCGCTTGCACGCCGACGGCGCCAGCCCCCATCGTAGCCACCAGTGCAGCGGCGGCGATACGGCGCATCCATGTTGTCGTTGCGTTTGTCATTGAGGACCTCCTATCCTTGTAGAGCACAAGGCAGAACCGCCTTGCTTGCAGCCCATGATGGCGCAAGCCTGAGGGCGAGGCGGTAGGAAACGGCCAGCTTTACCGAGATTTTCAAGGCGCTGCGATGGGCTTTACATTCGCATCGGGGTGTTAAATCTCTTCAAAAATAGCGGCGCTTGCCGCTGCGGTGCCCGCCCGCGCCGAAAACCCCTTGCAGGGCGGATCTGCCAGATATTTCCTTGCGCTGCATGCGAGTGGCCGCCAACTTGATCGGCCAATTGCGTTAATATGCACACCCCGCCCAGGCCGATGGCCCCCCAGCCAGCCTTGTATGATGCGCATAGCGGCCAGACGCACACAGGCGCAGCCACCCTGCCCCCTGGTGCCCCGCCGGTTGTGCCCGCCTTTATGGGCCCGGTGCCAACCCCATCACCCATGCCATGCCAAGTTGGATGCATACCAACCCATACCAATAGATGAGTTCAAACCCAATGGAAAATCCAACGCTGACAAAAGCCGATTTTTCATCGCATACCCCAATGATGCAGCAGTACCATGCTGCCAAAGTTGACCACCCCAACACCTTGCTGTTCTACCGCATGGGGGATTTCTACGAGCTGTTTTATGGCGATGCCGAGAAGGCCGCGCAGCTGCTCAATATCACCCTGACCCAGCGCGGCCAGTCGGCCGGCCAGCCGATTCCGATGGCGGGCGTGCCCTTCCATGCGCTGGAGAACTACCTGGGGCGCTTACTCAAGCTCGGCGAATCGGTGGCGATCTGCGAGCAGGTGGGCGAAGTGGGTGCCAGCAAGGGCCCTGTCGAGCGCAAGGTGGTGCGCGTGGTCACGCCCGGCACGGTGACCGACAGCGAGCTGATGAGCGACAAGGCCGAGGCCATGCTGCTGGTGGTGCACCAGGCCCAGCGCGCCCGCTGTGGCCTGGCATGGCTCAGCGTCACCCAGGGCAAGATTTTTCTGGCCGAGTGCACGCATGAAGAGCTGCCCGCCTGGATTGCGCGCATTGCGCCCAGCGAAGTGGCCTACAGCGCCGGTGCCTCGCAGCGCTTTGAGCAATCGCTCTACCAGCTGCGCAGCAGCGGCGTGCTGACCTGCCCGCTGGCACTGCGCCCCGACTGGCAGTTTGACGAAAAACTGGGCGAGCGCAAGCTATTGGAGCAACTGGGCGCGGCCAGCCTGCAGGCCTGGAATGCGCAGACCCTGTATGCCGCCCATGCGGCCGCTGGCGCGCTGCTCACCTATGCCGAGCACACCCAGGGCCGCAACCTGCCCCATGTGCAGAGCATCCATGTGGTGCGCGACGATGCGCTGATCGACCTGCCAGCGACCACGCGCCGCAATCTGGAGCTGGTCAAGACCTTGCGCGGCGAAGACGGCCCGACCTTGTTCTCGCTGATCGATACCTGCCAGACGGGCATGGGCAGCCGCTTGCTCAAGAGCTGGTTGCTCGAACCCAGCCGTGACCGCAGCGATGCGCGCGCGCGCCTGGGCGCCATCAGCGTGCTGCGCGGCGACAGCGACACGCTGTCGGCCGCACCCTGGCAGATTCTGCGCACCGAGCTCAAGGGTGTCTCCGATGTGGAGCGCATCACCGCCCGCATCGCCCTGCGCCAGGTGCGCCCGCGTGAGCTCGTCGCACTGGGTTTGACCTTGCAAAAAGCGCAGCAGCTGGCGCGCAATGCCGCCGCACCTGCGCCTTTGCTGGGCGAGATTTTTGAAGCGCTGCAGCCGCCCTTGGAGGCGATGGAGCTGCTGATCCGTGCGATCGACCCCGAACCGGCCGCGCTGGTGCGCGACGGCGGCGTGATTGCGAACGGTTTTGATACCGAGCTGGACGAGCTGCGCGCGATCCAGACCAATTGCGACGCCTTCTTGCTGGACCTGGAGACGCGCGAAAAGGCACGCACCGGCATCAGCAACTTGCGCGTGCAGTTCAACAAGGTGCATGGCTTCTATATCGAGGTCACCAGCAGCCACAAGGACAAGGTGCCCGACGACTACCGCCGCCGCCAGACCTTGAAGAATGCCGAGCGCTTTATCACGCCCGAGCTCAAGACCTTCGAGGACAAGGCGCTGTCGGCCCAGGAGCGCGCGCTGCAGCGCGAGAAATGGCTGTACGAGCAGGTGCTCGACCAGCTGCAGCCGCATGTCAGCGCCCTGACCCGCGTGGGCCAGGCGATTGCCTCGCTCGATGCGCTGTGCGCGCTCGCCGAGCGCTCATTGACCCTGAACTGGTGCGCGCCGCAGTTTGTGCCCGAGCCCTGCATCGACATCGATGCCGGCCGCCACCCGGTAGTGGAAGCGCGCCTGGCCGAGACCTCCAATGCGTCCTTCATCGCCAACAACACGCGGCTGTCGAGCCTGCAGCGCCTGCAGATCATCACCGGCCCCAATATGGGCGGTAAATCGACCTATATGCGCCAGGTGGCACTGATTGCGCTGCTGGCCAGCATGGGCAGCTATGTGCCCGCCACACGCTGCCTGCTCGGGCCCATCGACGCGATCCACACCCGCATCGGCGCGGCCGATGACCTGGCCAATGCCCAGTCCACCTTCATGCTGGAGATGACCGAGGCCGCGCAGATCCTGCACAGCGCCACGCCCAACAGCCTGGTGCTGATGGACGAGATCGGCCGGGGCACCAGCACCTTTGACGGCCTGGCGCTGGCCAGCGGCATTGCGACGCAGCTGCATGACAAGACCAAGGCCCTGGCCTTGTTCGCCACCCATTACTTTGAGCTGACCGAGCTGCCGGCCAAGGCCAAACATGCGATCAACATGCATGTGGCCGCGACCGAGGCGGGCAGCGACATTGTGTTTTTGCATGAACTGCAACCGGGCCCGGCCAGCCGCAGCTATGGCGTGCAGGTGGCCAAGCTCGCCGGCATGCCCGCGCCCGTGCTCAGCCATGCCCGCCATGCACTGGCTGCGCTGGAAGCGCGCCAGCAGGCGGGCGACTCCCAGGTGGACCTGTTTGCCCAGCCGGCCTCGGCCGAGACCCCCACTCCCAGCGCCGTCGAGGCGCAATTGCGCGAGCTGCAACCCGACACGTTGACACCGCGCGACGCCCTCGATCTACTGTATTCACTCAAGCGACTCGCTGACAAGTCATGACCTATTGTGTAGCCATCAAGCTGAACGCCGGCCTGGTGTTCCTCTCCGACTCCCGCACCAATGCGGGCCTCGACCATATCAGCACCTTCCGCAAGATGATGGTGTATGAGAAGCGCGGCGAGCGCTTCATGGTGCTGCTGTCTGCCGGCAATCTGTCGATCTCGCAATCGGTGCGCGAGATTTTGCAGACCCAGCAACTCGAAGACGAGAACGGCGGGCCGCCCATCACCATCTGGAACGCCAAGAGCATGTTCGATGCCACCCGCGTGCTGGGCGCTGCCGTGCGCCATATCCAGGAGCGCGATGGCAAGGCGCTCGAGCGCGCGGGTGTAGATTTCAACTGCAGCCTGGTGTTTGGCGGCCAGATCGCTGGCGAGAGCCCGCGCCTCTTTCAGGTGTACTCGGCCGGCAACTTTATCGAGGCCACGGCGGAGACGCCCTACTTCCAGATTGGCGAGGCCAAGTATGGCAAACCCGTGCTCGACCGCGTGCTGACGCCCAAGACCCCCCTCAATGAAGCGGCCAAATGCGCGCTGGTCTCCATGGACAGCACGCTCAAATCCAACCTGTCGGTGGGCCTGCCGCTGGACCTGGTGGTGTACGAAACCGACCAGCTCGCCTGCGACAACATCGCCTGCATCGACGAGTTCAACGAGTACTTCCGCATGGTGCGCAACACCTGGGGCGACAAGCTGCGCCAGGCCTTTGACAGCATCGACGACCCGCACTGGGACAGCGGTGACACGGCCGCATCCATCCAGCCGGACAACAGCGCCATCCGGCCGGTCAAAAAAATCACCAATTCAAATGTGATGCTCTAAAGCGGTAGTTTGTGCGGAGTGCGCCAGCCCTGCGCACAAACTATCAGCCATGCACCAGATTGGGGTTTTGCGCCAGCTGCTGGGCAATCGCGCGGCAGGTGCGCAGCAGCGGCTGGATATAGGCGGCCTGCACATCTTCGCGCTGGCGGAACAGCAAGGTGCTGACGCTGATGGCAGCCACGGGGCTGCCGTCCGGCCCCAGCACCGCCGCGCCAAAGCAGTAAATGCCCTCTTCATTTTCTTGCGCATCGGTGGACCAGCCGCGTTGGCGCACCGCGTCCACCTGCTGCTGCAGCGCCTGCGCATCGCCCACCGTCTGCGCCGTCAGCGGCGCATAGCTCAGCTCGGCCATCAGCGCGCTGGCATCGCCGGGCGGCAGCGCGGCCAGGTAGGCCTTGCCCACGGCGGTGGAGTAGAGGTTCACGCTGGTGCCAATGCGCGATGACATCTGCACGGCGCTGTCGCTCTCCAACTTTTCGATATAGACCATGCTATGGCCCGAGGGCACGGCGAAATGGATGGTCTCCTGCGTGGCATCGCGCAGATCGCGCAGTGCCTGGGTCGCTGCCATGCGCAGGCCCGAGCGGCTCCAGCTGCGGCTGGCCAGTTGCACCAGGCGCGGGCCCAGGGTCCAGCAGCGCGTGCTCCCCACTTCCACCAGCATGCGCTCGGCCTGCAGCGCCGCCACAATGCGGTGCACCGTCGGGCGCGGAAAACCCGTCGCCTTGGCCATCTCGGCAATGCCCAGCGGCTCGCTGCCATCTGCCACCAGCTGCAGCACGCGCATAAACTTGGAAAACGCTGCCGTGCCGGCAACACTGCTTTCAGAAGACGAAGTAGCCATGCGCCGTAGCATACCCCAGCGCAAGAGGGTTCAGGGTCGCCTGCTGCATGCACTGCGCGGTCTCCTGCCATTCGACGCATACCAAGGCCAAAGCATTCTTCTTTTCCATAGGAATGTGGTTCGATCCCTTGAGCGGTGATGCCTTCCGAATCATCCCTACGGAAAATCCATAGCCAGCATCGCGGCAGACCGCTACCATGGCGCATCCCCCACGACACCGCTTCCCGCCCGCCATGCGCTTTGACCTGCAAGACCTGCGCCTTTTTGTCCATACGCTGGAGTCCGGCACCATCACCCAGGGGGCCGAGCGCTGCCATATCACCTTGGCATCGGCCAGCGAGCGCATTCGCGGCATGGAGACGGTGCTGGGCGCGCCCTTGCTCCACCGCAGCAAGCGCGGGGTCACAGCGACCGAGGCGGGGGCCGTGCTGCTGCCCCATGCGCGCCGCATGCTGCTGCAGATGGAGCAGCTCGCTGGCGACATGCAGGCCTTTGGCCAGGGCCTGGGCACGCGCATCGAGCTGCTGGCCAACACCTCGGCAATCAGCGAGCACCTGATTGCGCCGCTGGGCGCTTTTATGCAGGCCAACCCGCAGCTGCGCCTGGAGCTACGCGAATGCACCAGCGATGCGATTGCCCGCGCGCTGGTGGCAGGCGAAGCCGATATGGGCGTGCTCTCCAACGCCGTACCTGCGGGTAGCCTGCACACCCAGGTCTGGCGCGATGACCCGCTGGTGCTGCTGGGCACGACGCGCCTTTTGGCCGCCCTGCCCCAGGATGTGCAGCTGCACCACCTCAAGGACATTGCGCTCTTGGGCCTGCTGCCCCAGCATGCGCTGCACCAGCTGATGGCCGCACAGGCGCTGCAGGCGGGCGTGGCGCTGCGCTACCGCGCGCTGGCGCCGCACCTCGAAGCCCTGTGCGACTGGGTCACGATGGGCCTGGGCGCTGCACTGGTGCCGCGCACCGCTGCAGAATGCGCCACCCTGCGCTGGCCCCAGGCCCGGCTGCGCCTGCGGCCGCTGAGTGCCGACTGGGCCGCGCGCCAGCTGGTGCTGGCCTGCCGCGACCCGGCCCAGCTGCCGCCCCAGGCGCTGCAGCTGTGGACCTTTTTGCAGGAAGCGGCCCATTAGGCATCGCAGCGAGCGCCATCCACCGCCCGCATAGCCGACGGCCTGCCCGGCCTTTGTCCCCGGCGGGCCCATCTTGTGCAACACTTGCGCGCTTATGTTTTCCCGCCTCTCTGTTTACCTGGCGCCAGCGCTGCTGTGCGCCGCCGCCCCTGCCCTGGCTGCAGGCTTTGATGACTGCCCGCAGTTCTTCTCGGGCAAGCCGCCCAGCACCAGTGCCTACGGCCAATTGCGTCCTTTGTGTTTTGAAGAGTTTGCCGTGCTGCATTCGGGCCAGACCAAGACGCCGATCTTTGTGGCCCAGCGCCTCAATGCCCGCATGCTGGACCAGGCCAAGGACTTGAAGCGCAGCGACAAGTTCTACGAAGAAGCCCGCCTGCCCGCGCGCGAACGCGCGCAGCTGTCGGACTACCGTCGCTCGGGCCTCAGCCGTGGCCATATGGCTGCCGCCGGTGACATGAGCACCAAGTTCGGCAAGGCCCAAAGCTATTCGCTGGCCAATATGGTGCCGCAGGACCCGACGCAAAACGGCAAGCCCTGGTCGCAGATCGAGCAGGACACGCGCCGCTATATCCGCCGCGCCAAGGGCGATGTGTTTGTCATCACCGGCCCGGTTTTTGGCAAGCAGCACCGTACCATCGGAGACGGCCAGGTCTGGGTGCCCGATGCCGTGTTCAAGATGGTATATGACCCAGCGACCGGCCAGCGCTGGGTGCATCTGCAGGACAACCAGCCATCGACCAAGGCGGGCAAGCCCATCAGCTACTCGGAGTTTGTGCAGCGCACGGGCATTCGCCTGCTGGACTGAGCACAGTCCCTGGCGCAGAAAAATGGCCCATGCTGCAGAGCGCAGGCATGGGCCTTCGCGGGTGAATGGTGCGGGTCAGTGGTCGTTGGCCGCGTCCAAGAACGCCGTGCCTTCGGTCAGCGGCGCAAAGCGGTAGGACGCGGGCGTGCGGCTGAGCTTGACCGGGGCGCCCAGGCCGGTGTAGTCGCCCATCTTCACAACCATCTCGCGGTGCGCAGTATGCGGGGCTTGCAAGGCCTGCTCCACATTCAGCACCGGCGCGGCGGGCACGCCAATGGCCATCAGGTCTTCGGCCAGTTGCACGCCGTCATGCGCGGCAAAGGCTTTTTCAAGCAGCGGCTTGAGCACATCGCGGTTCACCGAGCGCTGGCCGGCCGTGGCAAAGCGCGTGTCATCGGCCAGGGCCTCCTGCCCCAGGTGCTGGCACATCAGGCGGAACTGGCGGTCATTGCCCACGGCCAGAAAGATCGGCGCCTTGCCGGTGTTCACCACATCGTAGGGGTAGATGTTGGGATGGGCATTGCCGGAGCGGCCGGGGATCTTGCCGTTCATGAACCAGTTGGCCGCATGCGGGTGCAAGAGCGAGATGCCCGCGTCGTACAGCGAGGCATCGACCAGCTGGCCCAGGCCGCTGCGGCCGCGCTCATGCAGCGCCAGCAGCACGCCAATGACGGCATTGAGGCCGGTGACCATGTCGACCACCGGCAGGCCCACACGCAGCGGGTCGCGGTCGGCCTCGCCATTGATGCTCATCAGCCCGGCCATGGCCTGGATGGCCGCGTCGTAGCCCGGCAGGCTGCCCAGCGGGCCATCGGCACCAAAGCCGGTGACGCGGCACCAGACCAGGTGCGGAAACTCCTGCTGCATCTGCTCGTAGCCAATGCCCCATTTCTCCATCGTGCCGGTCTTGAAGTTCTCGACCACCACATCGGCCTGCGCCATCAAAGCGCGCACCTGGGCCTGGCCTTCAGCGCTGGCCAGGTCCATGAACTGCACGCGCTTGTTGCGGTTCAGACCCAGGTAGTACGAGGCCACGCCATCGCGGAACGGCGGGCCCCAGCTGCGCGTGTCGTCGCCTTGCGGCGGCTCGACCTTGAGCACATCGGCGCCGTGGTCGCCCAGGATCTGGCCGCACAGCGGCCCGCCCAGAATGCGCGAGAGATCGAGCACCTTGATGCCCTGCAAAGCGCCTGCTTGGGCCGCCTGTGTTGTTGTCATGGTCCGTTTTTCCGTTTCCCGTTGGATCAGTCCAGCGTCACACCCGACTGCTGCACCACTGCCTGCCATTTGTCCACTTCGGTGGCGATAAAGCGCCCCAGGTAGGCAGGCGACCGGTCCGGTGATGCCTCCAGGCCCTGCGCGGCAAAGGCCTTTTTCACACTGTCCGAATCCAGCGCCTTGGAGAAGGCCTGGTTGAGCACCTGCACACGCTCGGGCGGCGTGCCCTTGGGGGCGACGACACCGAAGAAAACACCCACGTCATACCCGGCCATGCCCTGCTCGGCCACGGTGGGAATGTCGGGCAAGGCGCTGGAGCGGCGCGCGGTGGCGACGCCCAGCGGCTTGACCTTGCCAGCCTTGATATAGGGCATGGCCGTGAGGATATCGGTAAAGCTCATGTCGACCTGTCCCGCCAGCAAATCATTGAGCGCCGGGCCCGTGCCCTTGTAGGGAATGTGCTGCAGCTTGGTGCCGGCGAGGTTGTTGAACATGACCCCAGCCAGGTGCGACGAAGCGCCATTGCCCGATGACGCGAAATTGAGCTTGCCGGGCTGGGCCTTGTCCAGCGCGATCAGGCCTTGCACGTTGTCGGCCGGCAGGCTGGCCTTCACCACCAGGATATTGGGCAGGTAGCCCACATAGATGACAGGCGCGTAGCTGGTGCGCGGGTCGTAGCTGATCGACTTGTACAGGCTCTTGTTGATCGCCAGCGGGCCCGAGGTGCCGAACATGATGGTGTAGCCATCAGGCTTAGCGCGCGCCACATACTCGGCGCCGATATTGCCGCCCGCGCCCGCGCGGTTCTCCACCACCACGCTCTGGCCCAGCTCGCGCGTCAGCTCCGTCGCCAGAATGCGGGCCATCGCATCGGTGGGGCCGCCGGGTGGGAAGGGCACGGTGAACATGATCGGGCGGTCGGGGAATTTGTCAGCGGCTTGCACCGAGGCCATACCCACGCCACCCAGCCCGGCCAGACAAGCGAGGGCGAGCGCCGCCGCGTTCAAGGAAAATTTTTGCATGTTTGTCTCCATGTATTGAGGGGTGCAGGTCTGCTGCCTGCGTGTTGATGGGGCTGTCGCTGCCGGTCTGCGGATCTGCGAATCAGGCCAGCCAATCTTGCGGAATGGCGTCGCTGGCGAGCGGATCGCGCGGCAGCACGCGGTGCAGCAGCACCAGCTGCGACAGGCGCAGGCGCTCGGCCGAGTCGATCTGGCCGGCTTCCCAGGCCATCGCAATCGCGGTGGTGCAGTTGTACAGACCGGTGGCGGCCTGACGGGCCAGCACTGCGCCACCGTCTTGCGCGGCATGCTCGGCCAGCGCACTGGCGCGGGCCAATGCGGCATCCAAGGCCTGGCGGTAGCCGGCGCTGATGCGGCAGTCCTTCAGCAGGCCTTGCAGATAGGTCTGCAACACCGGCAGCGAGCCTTCGCGCTGGATGGCGCGCACGACATCGAGCGCGACGATATTGCTGGTGCCTTCCCAGATGGAGCCCAGGTGGGCATCGCGCACCAGGCGCGGGTCGGTCCATTCCTCGATATAGCCGCAGCCGCCGCGCACTTCCATCGCATCGCCCGTCACCTTGCGCGCATCGCGGCAGGCGCGGAACTTGATCATCGGCGTCAGGATGCGCAGCAGCGCATAGGCCTCCTTGTCGCCTGCGTCCGAGCGCATCAGGGTCTGCGCGGTCTGGAACACCATCGAGCGCGCCTGCTCGGCGGGCACGCGCAGCTTGTCCAGCTGGCGCTGCATCAGCGGCATATCCTGCAGGCGCCTGCCAAAGGCCACGCGCTCGCTGGCCACAAACTCGGCCTCGGCGACCGCGCGGCGCATCATGCCGGCCGAGCGCACACCGTTGGACAGGCGCGAGTTGTTGACCATATCGGCCATCTGCACAAAGCCCCGGCCCTGCTCGCCGATCAGGTAGGCCGTGGCGCCTTCCATGCGGATCTCGCCGCTGGCCATCGACTTGGTGCCCAGCTTGTCCTTGAGGCGAATGATGCGGTAGTGGTTCTGGCTGCCATCGTCCAGCTTGCGGGGCAGCAGGAAGAGCGAGATGCCCTTCATGCCAGCGGGTGCGCCTTCCACGCGGGCCAGCACCATTGCAAACTCGGCATCGGGGTTGGAGCAGAACCACTTGTCGCCCGTCACCCGCCAGCTGCCATCGGCCTGTGGCTGGGCCAGGGTCTGGGTGTTGGAGATGTCGGAGCCGGCCGCCTGCTCGGTCATGAACATGGCGCCCTGGGCCTGGCTGTCCCAGTCCAGCGACAGCAGCTGCGGCAGGTACTTGGCGACCAGCTCGGGCGCGCCGAATTTCTTCAAGGTGCGCGTGAGCGAATCGGTCATCGACAAGGGGCAGCACAGGCCAAACTCGGACTGCACGAACAGATAGGTCAGCGCATATTTGACGATGGGCGGCATCTTGCCCTGCCAGCCCAGCATGTCGTCGCGGTGCGAGATCGCTTGCAGGCCAAATTCGCCATAGGCAATGCGCTCCAGCTCTTCATAGGCCGGGTGCTTGATGATGCGCTGGCGGTCTTCACCGGAGCGGCTGCGGTGCTCCAGCGTGGGCGGGTTCTTGTCGGCAATGCTGGCCAGCTCGTCGATGCGGCCACCGGCCAGCTCGCCCATGCGCTGCAGATAGGGCTGCAGATGGGCCAGCAGATCGGCGGGCAGGTAGAGCTGCAAGAGCTGCTGCAAAGCCGGGTCGGTGCTGTAGAAATTGCTGCCGTGGCGATCGGGCACGGGGTGGGCATGGGCTTGCGCCACCTGCGCCATGGCGCTGCGCTGGGATGGGTCCGGTGCGGACATGCGGGTCTCCTGATGGCGGGGCTGGCAGCGAGGTGCTCGGGGAGGGACTGCGCTGCCGGCCCGCGTGGTTAGGCCTGTTTTGTGCGTGGGTTCGCGCTCTGGTCGCGGGGTTTTGCGCCATTTCAGCAGCCAGCGCTATTCGCGTCAAATATTATTAAAATCTTTATCGATACGTATTAAATATAGATAGGAGTGCCCCATGGAGCTGCGGCTGCTGAACTACTTTGCAACGCTGGCCGAAGAGCTGCACTTCAGCCGGGCGGCCCAGCGCCTGTCCATCTCGCAGCCGCCGCTGTCGGTCGCCATCCGCCAGCTGGAAGAAGAAATTGGCGCCGCGCTGTTTGAGCGCAGCAGCAAGGGCGTGCGCCTGACCCCTGCCGGCGCCCACCTGCTGCCACGCGCGCGCCAGCTGCTGGCGCTGGCCGGGCAGGCGGTGCAGGAGACGCGGGATGTGGGCCAGGGCGTAAGTGGCCATCTGCGCCTGGGCTTTGTGGGCTCGGCGCTGTACCGGGGCGTGCCCCAGGCGCTGGCCCATTTTCAGAGCGCGCATCCGCAGGTGCGCATCGACATGCGCGAGCTCAACAGCGCCGAGCAACTGCTGGGCCTGCAGCAGGCCGAGCTGGACATGGGCCTGGTGCATTCAGTGATGCTGCCCGAAGGCCTGCGCAGCCAGCTGCTGATGCAAGAGCCCTTTGTGGCCTGCCTGCCGCGCCAGCATGCGTTGGCGGGCCATGCCGCGCTCGATCTGGCGCAGCTCAAGCATGAGCGCCTGGTGCTGTTCTCCAGCGCCGTCTCTCCGCTCTACCACCAGCGCATCTACCAGATGTGCATGGCCCATGGCTTTGCGCCCGAGGTGCGGCATGAGGTGCGGCACTGGTTGTCGGTGCTGTCGCTCGTGTCGCTGGGCCAGGGCTCGGCCATTGTGCCCGCCGCGCTGCAGCGCGTGGGCATGCCCGATGTGGTGTTCATCCCGCTCTTGGGCGAGCAGCCGCAGTCCGAGCTGCTGGCGGTCTGGCGCAGCCAGCCGGACAACCCCTTGGTGCACAAGCTGCTGCTGAGCCTGCAATCTGCCGTGCAGGCCGTGCAAGCCCCTGGCCCTAGCGCCTGATCAACCCGTGTGGCCGCTCAGCACGGTGCGCAGCAGCAAGTCATCGAGCGGCGCAAAGTCCACGCCCGGTGTCTGCGGCGCGGGGGCGGCCTCCAACTGCTCCAAGGTGGTCTCGATAAAGGCATTGAGCACCGGCATCGCAGCACCATGCTCGGACTCCTTGGCCGCGCGCTTGACCACCAGCAGCGCCGCAATCGCGTCAAGCACCGCCGGGTCGACGACGGTGCCATCAACCAGATCCTGAAAGCGCATCGGTGCCACGCCCCGGCCCTCCGCCACCCACAGGCAGGCCAGCAGCGGGCGCAGCACATAGAGGTATTTCTTGAGCCGCACCGTCTCGCCCTGCAGGTACTCGCGGTAGTTTTTGCGCGCCATGTGCAGGTAGTGGTAGTGCGTGCGCTCGGGCAGGTGCACGCGCTCGATGGCGGCGCGCATGTCGGCCACAAACAGCGGATCGGCCTGGTAGACCACGGGAGAATCAAACCATTCGATCAAGGTGGCATTGCCCTTTTTGAGCAGGCCCAGCGCCTTGCGCAGCTCCCAGCCGTTGACATCGAACACGTCAGAGATAGGCAGCTCGATCACATCGCGCTGCTCGCTCACGCTCAGGTACCAGGGCAGGCGCGGTGCATAGATGAAGCGCACATCGTAGTCACTGTCGGGCGATGCAAATCCCCAGCCCCGGCTGCCGGACTCGCAGGCAAACAGAATGCGCACCTGGTGCTCGATCTCGATCTGCGCCAACTTGGCCTCGATGTCGGCGCGCACTGCCGGGTCGATGGGGTGCACTTGCGCTTGCCAGGCTTCGGATGGGTTCATGCTCGCTCCCTTCAAAACCTCTGATCTTGCCAGAACTATCGCGGCCCATCCCCTGCCCGCCTCCGCGCTGGCGGCATAGGCAATGCGAATGCATCTGCTTACAGCCCGCATCCAGAGCGGTGCTACATGGGCATTTGGCTGCTTTCGCAACCAAGCGCACGCAGACACGCGATACTGCAGGCTTCGCAAACTCACCCGAGAACAAGAACATGCAAGGCCATCCCGACGTCGTCGACTACCTCAAGGACCTGCTGCGTGGCGAATTGGCCGCACGCGACCAGTACTTTGCCCACTCGCGCATTTACGAAGACCAGGGCTTTAGCAAGCTGTTCACCCGCCTGGACCATGAGATGCAGGAAGAGACCCAGCATGCCGACGCACTGCTGCGCCGCATCCTGATGCTGGGCGGCCGCCCCGACATGCGCCCCAAGGAATTCACGCCCGGCGCGACCGTGCCCGAGATGCTGCAAAAGGACCTGGACACCGAATACGAAGTGCGCGCCGGCCTGCGCCAGGGCATGGAACTGTGCGAGAAGCACAGCGACTATGTGAGCCGCGACATTCTGCTCGCCCAGTTGCGCGATACCGAAGAAGACCATGCCTACTGGCTGGAAAAGCAGCTCAGCCTGATCAACATGATGGGCCTGCCCAACTACTTGCAAAGCCAGACCTGAGCTACGCAAGCGCCCATGCAAAAGGCCGCCAGATTTGATTCTGGCGGCCTTTTGTTTGGTGAGCATCCCGTCAGGCCCTCGGCCCAACGGATCTGCCGGTCAGGGCGCAGCAGTCGCTGCCGCCGGCATGCGCATCGAGCGCACCAGCGCGGCCAGCACCACGCCATAGGCGGGCACAAACAGCAGCAGGCTCACAGCCAGCTTGATGACATAGTCCACCAGTGCAATCTCCACCCAGTTGGCGGCCATGAAGGGGTCGGCACTGCGCCAGAAGGCGATGGAGAAAAAAGCGGCGGTATCGAGCGCCTGGCCAAACACCGAGGCGGCAGCGGGCGCCATCCACCAGGCATGGCTCTTTTGGCGAATGCGGTCAAACACCTGGATGTCGAGCAGCTGGCCCAGCACATAGGCGGCAAAGCTGGCCAGCGCAATGCGGAAGACAAAACTGTTGAAGGTCTGCAGCGCCTCCCAGCCGTTGAAGCGCCCTTCATGGAAGATGACGCCAACGATATAGGACACCAGCAGCGCTGGCAGCATGGCCCGGGTGATGACGCGGCGCGCCTCGGCCTTGCCAATGAGACGCACGGTCAGATCGGTGGCCAGGAAGATAAAGGGAAAGCTGAAGGCCCCCCAGGTGCTGTGAAAACCCAACAGCGAGATGGGCAGCTGCACCAGGTAGTTGCTGGCAATGACGATGGCGATATGGAAGGCCACCAGCAAGGAGAGATAGAAGGGCACGCGCGAGACAGGGGTCTGCACGGCATGAGCGGAGTTCATGACATTCCTTTTTGGTCAATGGGGGCGAGGGAACCCATGGCTACGAAAAGTGGCCCAAGAACAATGCGGCGTTCCCAGGCACAAGGGGCCCGTATTGTATACGCGCTGCGCAAACCCGGGTGGCCGCTGGGCCCAAGGCCGGCCCACCCGCGTGGCCAGCGCGGGGCAGCCGATGCACACACCCAACGACTGCCGCAATAAAAAACTGTACAAATAAACAGTTAGCAGAGATACTAGACACTGTTTATTTAAACAGTCATCTAATCTATGGAAGTCTCTACCCCGATCGCCATCAGCCTGCAGGATTGCCACGGCATTGATCCCGCCCTCAAGCACCGCGCAGAAGCGCGCTTTGCCAGAGAGATCGGCAAGTTTTTCCCCGATGAACAAGACATGCTCGAAGCGCTGAGCGCCTTTACCGATGCCGCCGAAGGCGGTGAGATCTCCGCCCAGCAAGAGGTGCTGGCACGCGCCTGGCTCAAGGCTTTTGACAAGGCGCGGCAGGCGGGCTTTCAGGGGATTGGCGTGGAAGAGGCCTACTTCGACGTGCGCCTAGGCTAGGCGACACGCCCTGGCGGCCTGGGCAGCCTGGCTTCATAGGCTGCTCAAGGCTCCAGGTCAGTCAGTCCCACAAAGGCGGGCGTTTGGCGCTTGGGCGCCCTGCCCGCTGTGCGTTGATCAACGCGCGCAGCTCAGTGATTCGCGCCAGCTGGGCTCGCTCACCATGCGCTTTTGTGACTGCAAGGTGTCGCGGCAGAGGTTTTCCAGGGTGCCTCGGTTGCCCGGGTCATTCCAGTCCCAGGGGCTGGTGCCGGCAAAGGCCAGCGCCTGCTGCGCGCGCGGGCTTTGGCTGCGCACATCCTGCTCGATGCCCTGGTGCGCGGCCAGAAAATCGGCGCTGCTCTGGGCAATGTCTTCGGGCAGCAAGAAGCCCGCGCTTTCGCAGCGCTGCACCTGGTACCAGTTGTCCAGCGCATACATCACCGCGCCGTCGCAAGGCGTCGCCTGCGCAGTTGTCACCTCGGCAGAGGCTGCGCTGTCCGTGGCGCCACTCTGCACCTGCGCCAGGCTGGCACTGGTCATCACTCCAGGCACCAGCAGCGCCACCACATATTTCCACATCTTCATCGGACTCATTTCTCCAGTCGGGCAGTTCAAAACTTGGGCGCGCAAACCTGGCATGGCCAGGCGCGCGGGCGCACAGGCGCCAGCCTGCGGCCAGCGAACATTGTGCATACCTCCGTTTTTTCTGCACAGGGCAGCACGCATAACCTAGATACATGGCATAAAAAAACCCGCCGAAGCGGGTTGCAAGGGCAGAGGCTGCAAACCCCTGCACGCAGGCCAAAAGGCTTAGATCTTCTCGGCAACCTCGGCGTATTCCGAGATTTCGTTGAAGTTCATGTAGCGGTAGACGGAGGCCTTGTCGGCATCGATCACGCCCATTTCCTTGAGGTACTCTTCCTTGGTGGGCAGCTTGCCCAGGCGCGATGCAATCGCGGCCAGCTCGGCCGAGCCCAGGAACACATTGGTGTTCTTGCCCAGACGGTTGGGGAAGTTGCGGGTCGAGGTCGAGATGACCGTCGCGCCCTCGCGCACCTGGGCCTGGTTGCCCATGCACAGCGAGCAGCCGGGCATTTCGGTGCGGGCGCCGGCGGTACCAAAGGCGGCGTAATGGCCTTCCTTGATCAGCTCGCTCTGGTCCATCTTGGTGGGAGGTGCCACCCACAGTTTGACGGGGATGTCACGCTGGCCGCCCAGCAGCTTGGCTGCAGCGCGGAAGTGGCCGATGTTGGTCATGCACGAGCCGATGAAGGCTTCATCGATCTTGGTGCCGGCCACGTCGGACAGGAACTTGGCGTCGTCCGGGTCGTTGGGGCAGCAGACGATAGGCTCCTTGATGTCGGCCAGGTCGATCTCGATGATGTGCGCGTATTCGGCGTCCTTGTCGGCTTCGAGCAGATCGGGCTTGGCCAGCCAGGCTTCGACCTTCTCGATACGGCGCTGCAAGGTCTTGGCATCGGCATAACCGTCGGCGATCATGTTCTTCATCAGAACCACGTTCGAGGTCAGGTATTCCTTGATCGGCTCAGGGTTGAGCTTGATCGTGCAGCCAGCGGCAGAGCGCTCGGCGGACGCGTCGGACAGCTCGAACGCTTGCTCGACCTTCAGGTCTGGCAGGCCTTCGATCTCCAGGATGCGGCCGGAGAACTCGTTGATCTTGCCAGCCTTGGCGACGGTCAGCAGACCGGCCTTGATCGCGTACAGCGGAATCGCGTGCACCAGATCGCGCAGGGTCACGCCCGGCTGCATTTCGCCCTTGAAGCGCACCAGCACCGATTCAGGCATGTCCAGCGGCATCACGCCGGTGGCAGCACCGAAGGCCACCAGGCCCGAGCCTGCGGGGAAGGAAATGCCGATTGGGAAACGGGTGTGCGAGTCACCGCCGGTGCCCACGGTGTCAGGCAGCAGCAGGCGGTTGAGCCAGCTGTGGATCACGCCATCACCAGGACGCAGGGCCACGCCACCACGGTTGCTGATGAAGTTGGGCAGTTCGCGGTGGGTCTTGACGTCCACGGGCTTGGGGTAGGCGGCCGTGTGGCAGAAGGACTGCATCACCATGTCGGCGGAGAAGCCCAGGCAAGCGAGGTCCTTGAGCTCATCGCGGGTCATCGGGCCCGTGGTGTCTTGCGAGCCCACGGTGGTCATGCGCGGTTCGCAGTAGGTACCGGGGCGCACGCCCTGGCCTTCTGGCAGACCGACAGCGCGGCCAACCATCTTTTGCGCCAAGGTGAAGCCGGCCTTGGATTCGGCAGGCGCCTGGGGCAGACGGAACACGGTCGATGCGGGCAGACCCAGCGCTTCGCGGGCCTTGGCGGTCAGCGAGCGGCCAATGATCAGGTTGATACGGCCGCCGGCGCGCACTTCGTCAAACAGCACATCGCTCTTGAGCTGGAACTCGGCAACGGTCTCACCGTTCTTGAGGATCTTGCCGTCGTAGGGCAGCACGTCGATCACGTCGCCCATCTCCAGCTTGGAGACGTCCACTTCAATCGGCAGCGAGCCCGAGTCTTCCTGGGTGTTGAAGAAGATCGGAGCGATCTTGCCGCCCAAGGTCACACCACCAAAGCGCTTGTTGGGCACAAAGGGAATGTCCTGGCCGGTGGCCCAGACGATGGAGTTGGTTGCCGACTTGCGCGAAGAGCCGGTGCCGACCACGTCGCCGACGTAGGCCACCAGGTGGCCCTTTTTCTTCAGGTCGTCGATGAACTGCATCGGGCCGCGCTTGCCGTCTTCTTCAGGCTTGAAGGCCGCGTCAGGACGCGTGTTCTTCAGCATCGCGAGGTAGTGCAGAGGAATGTCGGGGCGGCTCCAGGCGTCTGGCGCGGGCGACAGGTCGTCGGTGTTGGTCTCGCCGGGCACCTTGAACACGGTGACGGTGATCTTCTTGTCGACTTCGGGGCGCGAGGTGAACCACTCGGCGTCGGCCCAGCTTTGCACCACTTCCTTGGCCTTGGCATTGCCGGCCTTGGCCTTGTCGGCGACGTCATTGAAGAAGTCGAACATCAACAGCGTCTTCTTGAGCGCATCGGCAGCCACGGCGGCCACGTCTGCGTCATCGAGCAGCTCAATGAGCGGATGAACGTTGTAACCACCTACCATGGTGCCCAGCAGCTCGGTGGCCTTGGCCTTGGAGATCAGCGCCACTTTCAGGTCGCCATGTGCCACGGCAGCCAGGAAGGAAGCCTTGACCTTGGCGGCATCGTCCACGCCTGGCGGCACGCGGTGGGTCAGCAGATCGAGCAGAAATGCTTCTTCACCGGCAGGCGGGTTCTTGATCAGCTCGATCAAGTCAGCGACCTGCTTGGCATCCAGCGGCAGTGGGGGGATGCCCAGAGCGGCACGCTCAGTCACATGGTCGCGGTAGGCTTTCAACATACGTTCTCCGGTTCTCTATTTCAATGGTGGGGCGCTCGCAAGGCGTCGGGCAGCCGCGCCGCTGTTCTTATCAGCGGCCGTTGCCTTCAAACAGTGCGGCAGGTGGGTTTTTCTTGATGGCCTCGGCAACCTGGTTTTGTTCAGGGCTCATGCATTCATCGGCCAGGCGCTGACCGAGCTTGCGGTTGATCAGCATCGACTTGTTGGCCACTTGCAGCCACATGGCGCCAGCATGCTGGTCTTCCAGGCGGATGGTGCCGGTGGAGGTGGCCACCGGGGCCATGTGGTACTTGAAGCCCTTGCCTTCAACGAAGAAGTAGCCGGGGTTGACCGAATCCTTGGCGATATTGATCGAGGCACCCAGCTCGCAGCTGATGCGGCCTTGGTAGACCTGCTCGGCAATCGCCAGCTCGGCGGGGGTCAGGGTCTGCTGGGCAGGAATGGACGCGGCCGCAGCGGCTGCGCCGGCACCAGCGGCAACCGCTGCGCCCTTCTTGGCGGTGGATGCACGCTTGGCAGGGGCCTTTTTGGCCGGTGCCTTCTTGGCGGCGGTGGTTTTGGCCGCTGCGGCCTTGGCAGCAGGCTTGGCCGCCGTCTTGTCTTGCGCCTGCACACTGCCCATGGCCAGAGTCAGCGCAGGAACCAAGACCAACAAAGAAATCACGCGATTTTTCATAACAACTCCCGCGATACAACGCAAGAAACAGGAAAAGGGCTGGACCCGGATGGTTACAGCCACTCCCGCACTGTACCCGGCAACGGACAACCCGTCTGCGCGGCACGCTCCAAAATTTGCCAAAAGTAACGATAACTTGCACGGTCATGCAAGACCCCGTCGACGCTGATCGGCGCCCATTGCGCGTCGGCCGCTGCCCGCACGATACGGGCCGCTTCATCGACCTGGCTCTGCGTGGGCGCGAAGGCCTGCAAGATGGGGCGGATCTGCGCGGGGTGGATGCTCCACATGCGGGTGTAGCCCAGCTCGCCATAGGCGCGGCGGGCTGCCTGCTCCATCGCATCGGGGTTCTTGAACTCGGTCACCACGCAGTGCGACGGCACTTTCCCGTAGGCGTGGCAGGCAGCGGCGATCTCCAGCTTGGCGCGCAGCACCAGCGGATGTGTGAACTGGCCTTGCACGCCCATGGCGCTGGAGGGGATCGCGCCCCCATGGGCAGAGACAAAATCCATCAGGCCAAAGCTGATGCTTTGCACGCGGGGGTGGGCGGCAATCTCGAAAGCGCGGTGCACAGCCTGGGGCGACTCGATCAGCGCATGCAGCGGCACCGGGGTGCTGGTGGCCGCCTGCAGCAAGCGGTCAACCTTATCGATGTCGTCGACCGACTCGACCTTGGGCACCATGATGTGGCAGAGCTGCTCGCCCGCCTCGCCAGCGATGGTGGCGATGTCTTCGGCCAGCGCGGCGTGGTCGGCCGCATGCACGCGGGCAGCGACCCGGGCGCCGGGCGCGGCGTTCTTGGCGAGCGAGGCGACCAGCTGGGCATGGACTTTTTCCTGGCCGACGGCCGCGCCGTCTTCACAGTCCAAGGTCACATCGAACACGCAGCGGCCAAACTCTTGCATCATCTGTGCCTGCAGGGCCAGGCTCTTGCGCATGCGCTCTTCCACGCCACTGTAGTGGTCGCAGACCGGCAGTGCCAGGGCCCCAGACTGGGCGCCCAGCAGTACCTGTGCGGGATGGATGGCGGAGACACTCATGGCTACTAATCGTCAGATGGGGCGCTTGGCCACCAAAAACAAGCGGGGGAAGGCCAGCAGGCGCCGGCCATCGCTGCGCAAGGCATAGGCGGCATCGATGCGGCGGGTGTACTCGGCCACAAAGCTGGTTTGCAGCTCGGCACGCAGAGGCTGGAGAAAGGGCCTGAGACCCGTGCCACGAACCCATTGGACAATCGCCTCCGCACTGTCCATTGGGTGCTGGTACGCCGTACGCCAGGCATCCACCTGCGCATCACGGGCCAACACATCGTAGTAATCATTCAAGGCCAGCAAATCCGTGCGCAAGGCATGCGGATCGCCGATTTCTGCAGCCCAGGGCTGCAGCGCTGCCACCTCGCGCATCAGGCGGTGGGTGGGCTCATCGCGGTTGTCCGGCATCTGCACGGCCAGTACACCACCGGGCGCCAACATGTCCATCAAGCGGGGCAGCAGTTGCACGTGGTCTGGCACCCATTGCAGGGCCGCATTGGCAAAAATCAGGTCGGGCAAACGCCCGTTGTGCAGTGGAGCCTGCCAGTGGGCGATGTCGCCCTGCTCAAAATGCACATGCGCAAGACGCTGGCGCGCAGCGGCCAGCATGTCTTGCGACTGGTCGATCCCCAGCACCCGTGCATGCACGAAGCGCTGGGCCAGCAGCTCGGTGGAATTGCCCGGCCCGCAACCCAGATCCACCACATAGGCGGTATCGCTGGGCAGGGCCACGCGCGCCAGCAGTTCGGCGGCCGGGCGCGTGCGCTCGTCCTCGAACCGGCTGTAGAGCTGGGCATTCCATGCAAGCATGCGGATCGGCCTTGGATTACAGCAGGTGCTTGACGCCGTCTTGCTCGCCTTGCAGCTCAGCCAGGGTCTTGTCGATGCATTCTTGCGAGAACGCGTCGATCTCCAGACCTTCGACGATCTTGTATTCGCCGTTTTCGGTGGTCACTGGGAAGCCGAAGATGATGCCCGCTGGGATGCCGTATTCGCCGTTCGAAGGCACGCCCATGGTCACCCATTCGCCAGCCGAGCCCAGGGCCCAGTCACGCATGTGGTCGATGGCGGCATTCGCTGCCGATGCAGCCGACGACAGGCCACGTGCAGCAATGATGGCGGCGCCACGCTTGCCCACGGTTGGCAGGAACACGTCCTTGTTCCAGGCCTGGTCGTTGATCGCGTCCTTGACCGACTTGCCGTCCACGGTGGCGAAGCGGTAGTCAGCGTACATCGTTGGCGAGTGGTTGCCCCAGACCGTCAGCTTGCGGATGTCGCCGACCTTGAAGCCAGCCTTGGCAGCCAGTTGCGAGGCAGCGCGGTTGTGGTCCAGACGCAGCATGGCGGTGAAGTTCTTCGCTGGCAGGTCGGGAGCCGACTTCATCGCGATGTAGGCATTGGTGTTGGCAGGGTTGCCGACCACCAGCACCTTGACGTTGCGCGAAGCGACAGCGTTCAGGGCCTTGCCTTGGGCGGTGAAGATCTGGGCATTGGCAGCCAGCAGGTCAGCACGCTCCATGCCTGGGCCGCGAGGACGGGCACCCACGAGCAGTGCGTAGTCGGTGTCCTTGAAGGCTTGCAGCGGGTCGCTGTGGGCTTCGATACCGGCCACCAGAGGGAAAGCGCAGTCTTCCAGCTCCATGATCACGCCCTTGAGCGCGTTCTGTGCCTTCTCGTCAGGAATTTCCAGCAGTTGCAGGATGACAGGCTGGTCCTTGCCCAGCATTTCGCCCGAAGCGATGCGGAACAACAGGGCATAACCGATTTGACCAGCGGCACCGGTAACGGCGACACGTACGGGCTTCTTGCTCATGGGAAAACTCCAGAAAATAGAAATGAGGTGTCCAAGCAGGCCAGCATCGGAGAGGGTGTCAAACGACTGGAATCAGCGATCGGGATTCCCCGATGGCAGGTCTGTAAACAGCGCATAAGTGTACTCTTGAACAGATCACTCAGTCAATTTGTCTTATGTCTTATATAAGATATGATTGACCCCTGATGCGCTATACAATGCGCGCTGTAAATTTGAACCGTTGGATGTCACATCCACTGTGACACCCGAGAGATTGAATCTCTCCCAAGACAAGCGCATGACATCTTCCACCCCCAATGCAAACGACACCGGAATCACGTCCGCTGGCGACAGCGTGGGTGGTGCGACCCCGGCATTCAGCCCCCTCTACCAACAAATCAAGGGCCTGATCCTGCAAAGCCTGGAGGCTGGCGCCTGGAAACCGGGCGAGATGATCCCCAGCGAGATGGAGCTGGCCGCCCGCTACCGCGTCAGCCAGGGCACCGTGCGCAAGGCCATCGACGAGCTGGCTGCCGACAACCTGCTGCTGCGCCGCCAGGGCAAGGGCACCTTTGTCGCCACCCATGCCGAGCGCAATGTGCAGTACCGCTTCTTGCGTCTCCTTCCGGACAGTGGCGACCTCAACGAAGAGGGTCCGGCGCAGCGCAACATCATCTCCTGCCGCAGCATCAAGGGCGCCAGCGAGATCTGCAAGCTGCTGCAGGTGCCCACGGGCGAGTCGCTGATCCATGTGCGCCGCGTGCTGGTGTTTGCCGGCATTCCCACGATTGTCGAAGACATCTGGCTGCCCAGCAGCAGCTTCAAGGGCCTGACGGCCGAGCAGATGCGCGACTACCCCGGCGCTACCTACGCAATGTTCGAGGTGGAGTACGGCGTGCGCATGGTGCGCGCCCAGGAAAAACTGCGCGCCGTGCTGCCCGATGCGGCACAGGCCCAATTGCTCGATATCGACGGCCAGACCCCCCTGCTGAGCGTCGAGCGCGTCGCTTACACCTATAACGATGTTCCCATGGAATTACGACGAGGTCTTTATCGGACGGACACCCACCATTACAGCAATACCCTGAGCTAATGCACCGGTCAAGTCTGAGTAGTCACCACGGGGTTAAAGAGAAACCCTTAGACCTGCGCGCTGCATTGCAATAAAATTTTGCAGGTTTGAGCCTAGCGATTACATAGCAGTTACATCCACGAAAGATTTCACACCATGACAGATACCACGAAGAAGCGGCCTGAGTTTCGCAATATCAACATGCTGACGGACCTGCCGGGCTACCGTTTCCCGGTGGCAGCCATCCTGTCGATCCTGCACCGCGCCAGCGGCCTGGTGATGTTCTTCCTGCTGCCCTTTGTGGTCTGGCTGCTCGACACCTCGATCTCCTCCGAATTCTCCTACGCCCGCTTCACGGCCGCCTTCAACACCGGCGCCGGCATCTTTGCGGGCTGGTTCATCAAGCTGGCCGTGCTGGCGCTCATCTGGGCCTACCTGCACCACTTCTGCGCCGGCCTGCGCCACATCTGGATGGATGTCTCGCACAAGTCGGTCAACAAGGAATTCGGCAAGAGCTCGGCCATCGTCTGCTTTGCCATCAGCCTGGCGCTGACCGCCATCCTGGGTGCCAAGCTGTTTGGCCTGTACTGATCGCCCGCGACTGCATTTACTGATAAATAAGAAAGGATTCCCCATGTCCGTCAATTACGGCTCCAAACGCGTCGTGACCGGTGCGCACTACGGTTTGCGCGACTGGCTGGCCCAGCGCATCACCGGCTTGCTGATGGCCTTGTTCACCGTGGCCCTGCTGGTCCAGGTGCTGATGATCAAGGGCCCTATCGGCTACGAACAGTGGGCAGGCATCTTCTCCCACCAGTGGATGAAGTTCATCACCGTGGGCACCCTGGTGGCGCTGGCCTACCACGCCTGGGTGGGCATGCGTGAAATCCTCATGGACTACGTCCAGCCCGTCGGCCTGCGCCTGGTGCTGCAGATTTTTGTGCTGGTCTGGCTGGTGGGCTGCCTCGGCTGGGGCCTGCAGGTTCTGTGGCGTCTGTGATACCCGCGATTGAAAGAGAACAATGAGCTATACAAAAGAGAACATCACCAAGCGCAAGTTTGATGTCGTCATCATCGGCGCAGGCGGCTCCGGTCTGCGCGCTGCGCTGGAACTGTCCAAGGCTGGCCTGTCCGTGGCTGCCTTGTCCAAGGTTTTCCCCACCCGCTCGCACACCGTGGCAGCGCAAGGTGGCGTGTCCGCCTCGCTGGGCAACATGTCTCCCGACAACTGGGAATGGCACTTCTACGACACCATCAAGGGCTCGGACTGGCTCGGTGACCAGGATGCGATCGAGTTCATGTGCCGTGAAGCACCCAAGGTGGTGTACGAGCTGGAACACTTCGGCATGCCTTTCGATCGCAACCCCGATGGCACGATCTACCAGCGCCCCTTCGGCGGCCACACCGCCAACCATGGCGAAAAGCCCGTGCAACGCGCTTGCGCAGCTGCTGACCGTACCGGCCACGCGATGCTGCACACGCTCTACCAGCAAAACGTCAAGTCCAAGACCAACTTCTTCGTCGAGTGGATGGCGCTGGACCTGATCCGCGACGAATCCGGTGACGTGATCGGCGTGACCGCGATCGAGCTGGAAACCGGCGACCTGTACGAGCTGCACGCCAAGGCGGTGCTGCTGGCCACCGGCGGCGCCGGCCGCATCTTTCAGGCATCGACCAATGCCTTCATCAACACCGGCGACGGTCTGGGCATGGCAGCGCGCGCTGGCATCCCGCTGCAGGACATGGAGTTCTGGCAGTTCCACCCCACCGGCGTGGCCGGCGCGGGCGTGCTGCTGACCGAAGGCTGCCGTGGTGAAGGCGCTATCTTGCGCAACAGCGATGGCGAGCGTTTCATGGAGCGCTATGCGCCGACCCTGAAGGATCTGGCACCACGCGACTTCGTCTCGCGCTCGATGGACCAGGAAATCAAGGAAGGCCGTGGCTGCGGTCCGAACAAGGACCACATCCTGCTGGACATGACCCACCTGGGTGCAGAAACCATTCGCAAGCGCCTGCCTTCGGTGGAAGAAATCGGCCACAACTTCGCCAACGTGGACATCACCAAGGAACCGATTCCTGTGGTACCCACCATCCACTACCAGATGGGCGGCATCCCCACCAACATCAACGGCCAGGTCGTTGTCTGGGATGGTGAAGAGAACAAGGTGGTCAACGGTCTCTACGCAGTGGGCGAATGCTCCTGCGTGTCGGTGCACGGCGCCAACCGCCTGGGCACGAACTCGCTGCTGGACCTGCTGGTCTTTGGCAAGTCGGCAGGCAAGCACATCGTCAACTACGTCAACGGTTACGGCGAATTCAAGCCCATGCCGGACAACGCCTCGGACTTCTCGCTGTCGCGCCTCAACAAGCTCGACGAGTCGACCAGCGGCGAGTACGCACAAGACGTGGCCAACGACATCCGTGCCTGCATGCAGCTGCACGCCGGTGTGTTCCGCACGCAAAAGAGCATGGACGAAGGCGTCCAGAAGATCGCCGACATCCGCGCGCGCGTCGGTGGCGTGACCCTGAAGGACAAGTCCAAGGTCTGGAACACCGCCCGCATGGAAGCGCTGGAAGTGGCCAACCTGATCGAAGTGGCACAGGCCACGATGGTCTCGGCCGCCGCCCGCAAGGAATGCCGTGGCGCCCACACCGTGGATGACTACGAGCACCCCGCTGACGATCCCAAGTACCCACTGGGCCGCAATGACATCGACTGGCTCAAGCACACCCTGTGGTACAGCGCTGCCAACAGCCTGGAGTACAAGCCAGTGCAACTCAAGCCGCTGACCGTGCCGTCGGTACCGCCCAAGGTCCGTACCTTCTAAATCCACGCAGCCCACGAAAGAACATCCCAAAATGAAGCGTACTTTCAAAATCTATCGCTACGATCCCGATAAAGATGCCAAGCCGTACATGCAAACCGTGGAGGTGGAGCTCGACGGTCATGAGCGCATGCTGCTGGACGCCCTGGTCAAGCTGAAGGAACTCGATCCATCGATCTCGTTCCGCCGCTCTTGCCGCGAAGGCGTGTGCGGCTCGGACGCGATGAACATCAACGGCAAGAACGGCCTGGCGTGCCTGACGAACATGAACACCCTCAAGGGTGACATCGTCTTGAAGCCCCTGCCCGGTCTGCCCGTGATCCGCGACCTGATCGTGGACATGACCCAGTTCTTCAAGCAGTACCACTCGATCAAGCCCTACCTGATGGCCGACAGCTTTGTCGCCAACGAGAAGGAGCGCCTGCAGTCGCCCGAAGAGCGCGAAGAGCTCAACGGCCTGTACGAATGCATTCTGTGCGCCAGCTGCTCGACCAGCTGCCCCTCTTTCTGGTGGAACCCCGACAAGTTTGTGGGCCCCGCCGGTTTGCTGCAGGCCTACCGCTTCATCGCCGACAGCCGCGATGACCACACCGGTGAGCGCCTGGATAACCTGGAAGACCCCTACCGTCTGTTCCGTTGCCACACCATCATGAACTGCGTGGACGTGTGCCCCAAGCACCTCAACCCCACGAAGGCGATTGGCAAGATCAAGGAACTGATGGTTCGCCGTGCGGTGTAAAAACCAGATTGAGCAATGATGGAAAACGAACTGCTGGATGAACGTGCGCGCGATCTGCTGCGCTGGCGTAGTCGCCGAGGCCTGGTGGAGAACGACATCTTCGTCGAGCAGTTCTTCCGCACATACGGAGCAAGCCTGAATGTCCGCCAGGCGCAAGGGCTGACCACTTTGATGAACCTGTCGGACAACGACCTGCTGGACTTGATGCTCAGGCGCAAGGAACCAACAGGCGACCTCGACACGCCAGATGTTCATGAAGTGCTGGAGATGCTGCGCAGCCGAAAACCACGTGCATCTCTTGCGGACTAACTCGAGAAGGAACCAGTTTTATGAAACTAGCAGACAACAAAGCCACGCTATCGTTTAGCAACGGCGCAGCAAGCGTAGACCTTCCGGTTTACCAGGGCTCGATCGGCCCGGATGTCATCGACATCCGCAAGCTGTACGCGCAGACCGGCATGTTCACGTACGACCCCGGTTTCCTCTCGACGGCTGCCTGCCAGTCGGCCATCACCTATATCGATGGTGACAAGGGCGAGCTGCTGTACCGCGGCTACCCGATCGAGCAGCTGGCCAAGAACTGCAACTACCTCGAAACCTGCTACCTGCTGCTGTACGGCGAGCTGCCCAATGCAACGCAGAAGGCCGAGTTCGAAGACACGGTGACCAAGCACACCATGGTCAACGAGCAGATGCAGTTCTTCCTGCGTGGTTTCCGCCGCGATGCGCACCCCATGGCCGTTCTGACGGGCCTGGTGGGCGGCATGTCGGCCTTCTACCACGACAGCACCGACATCACCAACCCCGAGCACCGCAACATTGCGGCGATCCGCTTGATCGCCAAGCTGCCGACCCTGGTGGCCATGGCCTACAAGTACGGCACGGGCCAGCCTTACATGTACCCGAAGAATGACCTGTCCTACGCAGGCAACTTCCTGCGCATGATGTTCGGCAACCCTTGCGAAGAGTATGTGGTGAACCCGGTGGTGGAGCGCGCGCTCGACCGCATCTTCATCCTGCACGCAGACCACGAGCAAAACGCGTCCACCTCGACCGTGCGCCTGTGCGGCTCCTCGGGCACGAACCCGTTTGCAGCGATCTCCGCTGGTGTGGCATGCCTCTGGGGCCCTGCCCACGGCGGCGCCAACGAAGCCTGTCTGAACATGCTGGAAAACATCCAGGCCAACGGCGGCATCGCCAAGGTCGGTGAGTTCATGGAGCAGGTCAAGGACAAGTCCAGCGGCGTCAAGCTGATGGGCTTTGGCCACCGCGTCTACAAGAACTACGACCCACGCGCCAAGCTGATGCAGGAAACCTGCAACGAGATCCTGGCCGAACTGGGCCTGGAAAACGATCCGCTGTTCGCACTGGCCAAGCAAGTCGAAAAGATTGCTCTGGAAGACGACTACTTCGTGTCGCGCAAGCTGTACCCGAACGTGGACTTCTACTCGGGCATCGTGCAACGCGCCATCGGCATTCCTGTGAAGCTGTTCACCGGCATCTTCGCACTGGCCCGCACCGTCGGCTGGATCGCCCAGCTCAACGAGCAAATGGCTGATCCTGAGTACAAGATTGGCCGTCCACGCCAGCTGTACACCGGCTCGGTGGCCCGCGACGTGCAGCCTATCGGCAAGCGCTGATCGCAGCGGCCAGGCACTGCCTGCGCCAGCACTGCTCCCCAAAAACCCGCTTCGGCGGGTTTTTTTATGGTGTTTGTCATATTAATCACTTGTTAAGCTAGCCTGCCGACCATGGCGGGATGAATTTCTTTGCCCGGTTTATCACCCCCACAGGCAAGGCCGTCACGCGCCGGGGCGCTGCCGCCCAGCCTGCAGCCACCGCACCCTCCCCATCCGACGGCCATCTGCCCTTCAGCGCCGATCTGGCCACCAGCACCTCGCACCCGCCCGCTCGGCCCCTGTGGCTGTGGAGCCTGGTTGTCAGCCTCTGGCTGGCCAGTGTGGGCAATCTGGCCTTGTGGAAGGCGATCTCGCAGGCAGACGGCCTGAGCAGCACGCAGCAGTGGGTCCTGGGGCTGAGCCTGGGTCTGGCCATTGCCTGCGCCTGCTGGGCGCTGTTGAACCTGATCAGCTGGGGCCGGGCCGCCAAGCCGGTGATGATCGCGCTGTGCTGGGTCGCCGCCTTTGCCGCCTGCTTCATGCTGAACTACGGCATCGCCATTGATGCCTCGATGCTCACCAATGTGCTGCAGACCGATGTGAAGGAAGCGGCCGACCTGCTGCACTGGAGTCTGGTGGTCACCGTGGGGGCCATTGCGATTCCGCCCACCTGGTGGATCTGGCGCCAGACCCTGGCACGGCGCCCAGGCTGGCGCCCGGTGCTTAAGCAGCTGGGCATGGTGCTGCTGGCTGTGCTGGCCATGGTGGTCGTCGTGATGGCGGGCTTTCGCCCCATCTCGTCGGCCATGCGCAACCACACCAGCCTGCGCTACATGATGAACCCGCTGTCCACCGTCTATGCCGCTGGCAACCTGGTGGCCCAGCAAATCCAGCACCGCGACACCACGCTCTACCCGATTGGCGAAGATGCCAAGCTGGGGGCCAGCTATGCCGGCCAGACCAGCTTCCCGATCTATGCGCTGGTCGTCGGCGAGACCGGCCGCGCCGGCAATTTTGCGACCAATGGCTATGAGCGCCCCACGACGCCTTTGCTGTCTGCCCGCCAGGACCTGGCCGTCGCCACCAACGCCTGGTCCTGCGGCACCAGCACCGCCGTGTCGGTGCCCTGCATGTTCTCCCATCTGGGGCGCAGCAGCCAGAACAGCGACAAGTCCTATGAAAACCTGCTCGATGTGCTGCAGCGCGCCGGCCTGGCCGTCCTCTGGGTCGAGAACCAATCGGGCTGCAAGGGCGTTTGCGCCCGCGTGCACAACGCCAACACCGAGACCGACCTGCCCGCTGCGGCCCGCAAGGCGCTGTGCCAGGACGGCGAATGCGTGGACATGGCCTTGCTCGAAGGCCTCGATGAGCGCATCAATGCGCTGCCCGCCGAGCAGCGCGCCAAAGGCGTGGTCGTCGTGCTGCACCAGATGGGCAGCCATGGCCCGGCCTATTTCAAGCGCTCGCTGGGCCAGGACAAGCGCTTCAGCCCCGAGTGCAACAACGTCAATCTGCAGGCCTGCGACCGCGCCTCGCTGATCAACGCCTATGACAACAGCGTCGTCGCCACCGACCGCATGCTCGGCGGCCTGATCGACTGGCTCGCCAGCAAGGGCCAACGCCAGCCCACGGCGATGATGTATGTGGCCGACCATGGCGAGTCGCTGGGCGAGAACAATATCTACCTGCACGGCCTGCCCTATTCCGTCGCACCCGATGTGCAAAAGCATGTGCCCTGGATCACCTGGCTCTCGCCCGCCATGCAGCAACGCATGGGCATGAGCACCAGCTGCCTGCAGCAGGCCGTGGCCACCGCCCGCATCAGCCATGACAACCTGTTCCACTCGATGCTGGGCCTGACCGATGTGCAGACCGCACTGCACCAGGCCGATCTGGATATTTTTGCCAGCTGCAAGGGCCGCTCTGCGCCACCTGCCACTTTGGCGCAGCTGGCGTCTGCCTCTGTGCCTGCAAGCGTTGCAGCGCAGCCGCCGACCACGGTCGCCGCTGCTCGCAAGCGCGGCTAAAACAGGTTTCCCTGCCCAGGGTGCGGCGCCTGCGCGGCGCCTCCCTGGCGCACGGCCTGCTGCACCTGTTGCGCGCGCCAGGCCTCAAAACCGCGCCAATCCATCTCCAGCCGCTCGCGCCCATAGCCCAGCTGCGCGCAGGCGCGCACAAAGCGCTGGCGCACCAGATCGGCCCACAGGCCCTGGCCCTTCATGCGGCTGAAGGACTGGCTGTCATAGCTCTTGCCGCGCAGCCGGTCGGCCTCGCTGATCTGGTGCAGGTCGCGCACCCGCTGCATCACCCGGGCGGCGCGCTGTGGGTAATGGGCCTGCAGCCACTGCTGGAACACGACATTGAGTTCCCAGGGCAGGCGCAGCACGGTGTAGAAGGCGGTGGTGGCGCCGGCCTCGCGCGCGGCTGCAAGCACCTCTTCCATGTCTTCGGTCAAAAACGGAATATGCGGCGCCACGCTCACCCCGACCGGAATGCCGGCCTCCGTCAGCCGGCGTATCGTGCGCAGCCGCCGGTGCGGCGCCGCAGCCCGGGGCTCGAGCAGGCGGGTCAGCTGTGGGTCCAGACTGGTGATCGTGATGTAGACGGCCGCGGCGTTCTTGCGCGCCGCAGCGGCAATCAGGTCGGTATCGCGCTCCACCGCGCTGCTCTTGGTGATCAGCGAGAACGGGTGCTCGGCCTCGCTGAGCACCTGGATCAACTGCCGCGTCAGGCCCAGCTCGCGCTCGATCGGCTGGTAGCAATCGGTGGCCGAGCCGATATTGAGCGAGGCCGGCTGGTAGCGCGGGCGGCTGATCTCGGCCTTGAGCACCTGGGCAATATTGGTCTTGGCAAACAACTGGGTTTCAAAATCCAGCCCCGGCGAGAGGTTCAGGTAGCTGTGGTAGGGCCGGGCATAGCAGTAGATGCAGCCATGCTCGCAGCCCCGGTAGGGGTTGACCGAGTGATCAAAGAAGATATCGGGTGAGTCGTTTTTCTGGATCGCGCTGCGTGCCCGCTCCTCGTGCACCTGGGTCGGCAGGCTCTCGGCGTCCTGCTGCCACCAGGCGCCTTCTTCCAGGTTCAGATCTGCATCCCCTGCTACAGGCGCCTCAGCGGCTGCAGGGGTCCAGCCATCGTCAGCCCATTCCCGCACATCGCTGGCAAAACGGTGGCGGGGTGCACCGACCGCACCGCGCCCCTTACGGGCCACTGGCAGGGGCACACGCACCGGCACAGGCCCATCCAGGTCGTCCGCGCAGCGCTGCAGGACCTGCGGGTCGTCTAGCGGGGCAGTGTCAACGGTGTGGATGGAGGGATGGCGGGCAGGCATACTAACGGATGATGACTGTTTTTATATACAGTATTTCGTGCATTGTCCGCCATCCCGGCAGCCTCTGCAAGCGCCGCGCACACCAAGGCTATTCGCACCGTTTTGGTGCGAAATGAGCCATGGCCTACATTCGGGGATTACATACTCCGGAGGAAGTTTTCATGTCTCGCAAACCCCAACTCATCCTGTCATCCCTGGATGTGGAC
Organism: Comamonas sp. MYb21; assembly: GCF_037479395.1. NCBI lineage: Bacteria > Pseudomonadati > Pseudomonadota > Betaproteobacteria > Burkholderiales > Comamonadaceae > Comamonas > Comamonas sp. MYb21. Next base: position 178,402 of record NZ_JBBGZC010000007.1, read on the forward strand.
CGCCTGGAAGCGCTGCTGGAGGCCATGCCGGCCAGTGCCTTCCCCGGCAAGGCGGATCTGGAGGCCGAGATTGCCCGCGCCGATATCGTGGAGCCCAGCGATATTCCGCCGGATGTGGTGACGATGAACTCCACCGTGAACTTTGACATTGCCGAATCGGGCAAGCAGTTCCAGCTGACCCTGGTCTACCCCAAAGACCTGGACGACACCAGCAGCAAGATTTCGGTATTTGCACCGGTGGGCAGTGCGCTGCTGGGCCTGTCGATTGGCGATGAACTGGCCTGGCCGTCCGTGGGCGGAAAGACCATGACCGTGCGTGTGACCGGCATCAGCTACCAGCCCGAGCGCGCAGGCGATCTGCACCGCTGAGCGGCCAACCGACAAGCGCCGGCAAGGGCCTGCCTACATCGACAAGCGCGCCCCCACCAGGGTCACCAGCAGGCCGCCCCCGACCAGGCCCAGCTCCCAGCGGGCAACAGAGCGCAAGCTGGGCGTACGCGCCTCCACCCCCAGGTAGAGCGCGCGCCCGGCCAGCAGCGACAGCGCAAAGGCCAGACCCATGCCCAGCCAGTTCAGCCAGGGCTGGCTCGGCCAGACATGCGAGACCACCGCGTTGCACAGCACCACGATGGAAAAGTGCACCAGAAACACCGAGTAGCCCATTTGGCCCAGCGACTGCAGCCAGCGCACGGGCGCCTGGCGGCCCAGCCAGTCGACCAGGCGGCTGTCTGCCGGCAGGCGCATCAGCCACAGCAGCGCGACGGCGCCGCACAGCGCCACCGCAATGCGCAGGCGGAAATCCACTTCCAGTGACACGAGGCCAAAAGCGAGCAGGCAGGCCGTCCAGGACCAGGGCTTGGCGCTTTGGCTGCCCCAGAAGGCCAGCATGCCCATGCCATAGGCACCGATAAAGTAGACAAACCACATGTCCAGCTCGCTGTGGCGGTTGAACACCAGGAGCGACAAGGCTGTGAGCGCCAGCACGACCCACTGGCCCAGTTGCAGGCCCAGCCACTGGCGGGCCCAGCGGCGGCTCCAGGCAAACAGCAAGGTGACGGCGGCAAACAGCTGAAAATCGATCGCCACATACCAGACACCGGCCGACAGCGCATCTTCGCCACTGATGTCCTGCAGCATCAACGCATTGGCGATCAGCTGCTGCCAGGTGGGCTCGGCGGGGACGGATTCGTGGGCAAACCAGGGCCGCACCAGCGCTGCGATGAGCACAGCCAGCAGCAGCGCGACGGAATAAGGCGCGAGCAGGCGCAGCGCGCGCTGGCCGATCTTGGCCAGCGGGCTGCCAAAGCGGGCCACACCTTGCGGGGCCAGGCTGGCCGCCGACAGAAAGCCGCCCATGACCAGGAAAATCTGCACGGCAATGCGCGCATATTCCGCCAGCCAGTCAATGATGCCGGGGGTGAATTGCGCTGCGACATCCGACATCGGGCCGTAGAAAGCCAGGTGGTGCCAGACGATGGCAGCACAGCAAGCCCCTTTGGTCATGTCCAGCCACAGATTTCGTTTGTTATGGGTTGTTGTGGTAGGCAAGATAGTCTCTGGCCAGCTACTCCACAATGGGCAAGCCATTGCAACGCAGGCTGGCAATGTTCTGACAAGGGTGTGGCACCGCGCGCGCAGTGCCACTCCATATGTAACGCCGTTGTTTCTGCCTGCGTTGACGGGGCTGCCCCGGGGACCGAGCGAAATATGCCGTCTTTACAAAGCGCGGGGGGCTGCGCTCCAGGCCATCGCAGCCTGGCGTTTCAGCTTTTCCAGAAAAAACCGATAATCAGCGCCATGAAACAAGCCCCCACCCCGCTGCCCGAGCTCACCCGCCAATTCGTGTCACATTTTGGCGAGATGGGCAGCCGCTGGGGCATCAACCGCACCGTGGGCCAGATCTACGCGCTGATCTTTCTCTCGCCCCAGCCGATCAATGCCGACGAGATTGCCGAGGGCCTGTCGTTCTCGCGCTCCAATGTCAGCATGGGCTTGAAGGAGCTGCAATCCTGGCGCCTGGTGCATATGCGCCACCAGCCGGGTGACCGGCGCGAATACTTTGAAGCGCCGGCCGATGTCTGGGAGATCTTTCGCACCCTGGCCGAAGAGCGCCGCCGCCGCGAGATCGAACCCACGCAGTCGATGCTGCGCTCCGCCCTGCTGCAGGAAACCCATTCCGCCGACGAGCAATACGCCCAGCAGCGCATGCAGGAGATGTACGACCTGATCGACAAACTGATGACCTGGTTTGACGATGTGCAGCGCCTCAACCCCGACACGGCCCTGCAGCTGATGGGCATGGGCAGCGCTGTCACCCGGGTGCTGACCATCAAGGACCGCTTGACCGGCAAATCGCCCGCCCGCAAGGAAGGCAACGACTGAGATGCTGGCCCTGCAAGCCCCGGCCGCCATTGCCGAGCGGCTCTGGCCCGGCAGCCCCTGGCCCGCTGTGGTGCCTGGCCTGATGCCCGGCCATGGCCTGCCCACGACCGAGATCGCCGGCGATTTTGTGCTGCTGGACCACCTGGCCGCTGCCCAGGAAACGTGGGGGCGCGATGCCCCGCTGGCCAAGCTGGGCCAAGACTGGTGGGTGTTTGCCTGCTCGGGCAGCGGCGATGCCTGGTTGCTGAGCCGTGACCAGCAGCAGGCCGTCGCCTTTCTGGACCACAGTGCCGGGCCCGACGCCCTGCCCCAGCTGCTGGGCATCGATGCCGGGCAATGGCTGCAGTTGGCCGATCTGATGGCCCAGCTGGAAGCGGCGCAAGACCAGGGTCTGGCGCTGGCGCCGCAAGCCTTGGCGCTGATGGAGCAACTGGCGCCGGGCCTATCCGTCCACTATCCCTACACGCTGGCCTAACGCGCTGGCGCAGCAGTGGCCGTTTTGGGCGCCAGCACAATGCGCAGGCCTTGCTCCTGCACCTCCATGCGCTCGACCGTATAGCCCAGGCCTTGCAGCAGCATGCGCTGGCTGGCGGGCAGCTCATAGACCAGCAGGCCTTGCAATACCTGCTCAGCCAGGCGGGGTGCATAGGTCTGGAACATGCCCTGGTAGGCAGCGGGCACGCCCTGCATCTGCAGCTGCTGCACATGCACGTTGTGCAGGCGGATGCTGGCATCGGCATCCTGAAAGGCCAAGCCAAAGTCCAAGGTCATCTGGCCGGGGTATTCGTTGCCCATCAGCTTTTCCGTCACCCAGATATCGAAGGCGGCTCGCAGGCTGTTGCTGGCTGCCAGCAATTGCACACTGGGCTTTTGCAGCTGGATGACGACCATGCCCTGCCAGGAGCGGGCCAGCGGAAACTTGGCAGCGACCGCCTGCTGCAATTGCGCCTGGCTGATGCGGATGCTGCGCGCGCCTGCGGGTAGCGGGGTATCGGCAGCCTGCGCCATGCTGGTCGCAAGACCAGCCCCAGCCACCAGGCCAGCGGCAGCCCATACCAGGCAGCGGCGGCGCTGCAGCGGCTGGGCGCCAGCCTGGGCAAAAAACTGTATCTCCATCGCATCACACCGTAGCCGTCAAGCGCGGTTGGACAGCGCCGCAGGGCCAAAGTTCAGCCCAGGCGGCCGGTGTTGGTATCTGCGCGTTACGCTGCCTGAGCAGGGGCCGCTGCGCGGCTCGGGCTGCTGGCCAGCAGCGCATCGCGGGCCTCAAAGTACTCGCGCTTGAGCCGGGCCACCAGCTCGGCAGCGGGCACCACCTGCTTGACGGCACCAATGCCCTGGCCACTGCCCCAGATGTCTTTCCAGGCCTTGCGGTCCTTGCCAAAGCTCATCGAGCTGGGGTCGGAGACCGGCAGGTTGTCCGGGTCCATGCCGGCGGCGCGGATCGACGGGCTCAGGTAGTTGCCATGCACGCCGGTAAAGAGGTTGCTGTAGATGATGTCGTCCGAGTTGGAGCTGACGATCATCTGCTTGTACTCTTCGACCGCACGCGCCTCGTCGGTGGCGATAAAGGCCGAGCCGATATAGGCAAAGTCGGCGCCCATGGCCTGGGCGGCCAGCACCGCACGGCCATGCGCAATGCTGCCCGACAGCGCCAGCGGGCCGTCAAACCATTCGCGGATTTCCTGCACCAGCGCAAACGGGCTCTTGATGCCCGCATGGCCACCGGCACCAGCTGCCACGGCAATCAGGCCATCGGCCCCCTTGTCGATGGCCTTGTGGGCAAAGCTGTTGTTGATGATGTCGTGCATCACCACACCGCCCCAGGAATGGGCGGCCTGGAACACATCCTCGCGTGCACCCAGCGAGGTGATCAAAATGGGCACCTTGTACTTTTCGCACAGCGCCATGTCATGCTCCAGGCGCTCATTGGTCCGGTGCACGATCTGGTTGATCGCAAACGGCGCAGCGGGCTGGTCAGGGTGGGCGCGGTTGTGTGCCGCCAGGGTTTCGGTGATTTCGGCCAGCCAGTCATCGAGCTGCTCGGCCGGGCGGGCATTGAGCGCGGGCATGGAGCCGACGATGCCGGCCTTGCACTGCGCAATCAGCAACTGGGGGTTGCTGACGATGAACAGCGGCGAGCCGATGACCGGAAAAGGCACGTTCTGCAACGCGCCGGGAAGCTTGGACATACAAGGTCTCCTTCAAATGGCAAAAGCCTTCTGCGCTGTGGGAGCGGCGCAGACCCCAGGCGCCTTGGCCAAGGCGCGCGGGGGGCTTCAGATGTGGGACATGGCGCTCAGAAACCGTCCTGCGGCAGCGCCATCACCGGGGCAGCACCGTGCAGAACTTCTTCGCGCAATGCCGAGGTTTTTACCAAAATATGCGTGGCATAGAAATGCGCAGTTGTCACCTTGGCTTCGAGGAAAGCCTTGTCGCCCGCGCCCTGGCTGAGCTGCTGCTCGGCCGCCAGCAAGGCCCGGCCCATCTGCCAGCCTGCTACCAGATTGCCCGCCAGCATCAGGTACGGCACGCTGGCCGCAAACACATCATTGGGCGCGGTCTTGCTGCCCGCCACCACGTAGTCGACCACCGCCAGAAAGTCCTGCCGTGCCTGCGCCAGTGCGCGTGCAAACGCCTGGGCTGCGCCCGAGCTGCTGGCCTTCAAGGCCTGCTCGGTCTGCTCGATCTGGCTGGCGATGCCACGCGCTGCCTGGCCGCCATCGCGCGCGGTCTTGCGGCCCACCAGGTCATTGGCCTGGATGGCGGTGGTGCCTTCGTAGATGGTCAGGATCTTGGCGTCGCGGTAGTGCTGGGCAGCACCCGTCTCCTCGATAAAGCCCATGCCGCCGTGCACCTGCACGCCCAGGCTGGTCACCTCCTGGCTCATCTCCGTGCTGTAGCCCTTGATGAGCGGCACCATGAATTCGTAGAAAGCCTGGTTGTCCTGGCGCACCTGCTGGTCGGGATGGGCATGGGCGGCATCAAAGGCGGCAGCTGCCGTCAAGGCCATCGCGCGGCAGCCTTCGGTGTAGGCGCGCATGGTCATCAGCATGCGGCGCACATCGGGGTGGTGGATGATGGTGGCGCTGCCGGCCACACTGCCATCAACCGGGCGGCTTTGCACACGCTCCTTGGCAAAGGCGGCGGCCTGCTGGTAGGCCCGCTCGGCAATGGCCACGCCTTGCAGGCCCACGGCATAGCGGGCCGCGTTCATCATGATGAACATGTACTCCAGACCCCGGTTCTCTTCGCCCACCAAAAAGCCGGTGGCGCCGCCCTGGTCGCCATACTGCAGCACGCAGGTGGGGGAGGCCTTGATGCCCAGCTTGTGCTCGATGCTCACGCAGTGCACATCGTTGCGCGCACCCAGCGTGCCATCGGCATTGACGAGGAACTTGGGCACCACAAACAGGCTGATGCCCTTGACGCCATCGGGCGCGCCGGCCACCCGGGCCAGCACCAGGTGCACGATGTTCTCGGCCATGTCGTGCTCACCATAGGTGATGAAGATCTTGGTGCCAAAGACCTGGTAGCAGCCATCGCCCTGCCGCTCGGCACGCGTGCGCACCAGCGCCAGGTCCGAGCCGGCCTGCGGCTCGGTCAGGTTCATCGTACCGGTCCACTGGCCGGAGACCAGCTTGTCCAGGTAGGTCGTTTTCAGCGCATCGCTGCCAGCCGTCAGCAAGGCCTCGATGGCGCCATCGGTGAGCAAGGGGCAGAGCGCAAAGCTCATGTTGGCGCTGTTGAGCATCTCCACACAGGCTGCGCCAATCGTCTTGGGCAAGCCCTGGCCGCCGGCATCCACCGGGTGCTGCAGGCCCTGCCAGCCGCCTTGCACATACTGCGCAAAAGCCTCCTTGAATCCCGCCGTGGTGCTGACCTGGCCATCCTTCCAGGTCGAGGGCTGCAGGTCACCCACCACATTCAGCGGCGCCACCACCTCTTCGTTGAAGCGTGCACATTCCTCCAGCACGGCCTGCGCCGTCTCCAGCCCCGCTTCTTCAAAACCGGGGATCTGTGCCACCTGGTCGATGCGGGCCAGGTGCTCCATCGCAAACAGCATGTCCTTGACAGGTGCCTTGTAGCTCATCGTTGTCTCCTCATCTTATCGTTGCTTGTGGTTTTGGGGTGCGCCGCGCATACAAAAAAGGCATCCCCCAGGGGATGCCTTCAGATGCGTCTCGCGGCCACCACGCTGCCCATCACATCCAGCGTCAGCGGGATGCTGTTGCGGCGTGGGGTGGCTGCTGGCACGTTGTTACAGCTTGCTGGCCATCTCAGGCACGGCTTCAAACAGGTCAGCCACCAGGCCGTAGTCGGCCACGCTGAAGATCGGCGCTTCTTCGTCCTTGTTGATCGCCACGATCACCTTGGAGTCCTTCATGCCGGCCAAGTGCTGGATGGCGCCCGAGATGCCCGCTGCCACATACAGCTGGGGCGCGACGATCTTGCCGGTCTGGCCCACTTGCAGGTCGTTGGGCGCGTAGCCCGCGTCGACTGCAGCGCGGCTGGCGCCAATGGCTGCGCCCAGCTTGTCGGCCAGCGGGGTCATCACTTCGTTGAACTTCTCGGCGCTGCCCAGTGCGCGGCCACCGGAGACGATGATCTTGGCGGCCGTGAGTTCCGGGCGGTCGTTCTTGGTCACTTCGCGGCCCACAAAGCTGCTCTTACCGCTGCCCTCAACCGCTGCTGCGTTTTCGACCGCGGCCGAGCCACCAGTGGCAGCGGCGGCATCAAAGCCGGTGCCGCGCACGGTGATGACCTTGGTCGCATCGACCGACTGCACGGTGGCAATGGCATTGCCCGCGTAGATGGGGCGCTCAAACGTGTCGGCGCTGACCACCTTGGTGATGTCGCTGATCTGGGCGACGTCGAGCTTGGCTGCCACGCGTGGCGCCACGTTCTTGCCCGAGGCGGTGGCTGGCGCCAGGATGTGGCTGTAGTTGCCGGCAATCGCCAGCACTTGCGCGGCCAGGTTCTCGGCCAGGCCGTCTTTCAGCGCCGGGCCTTCGGCCAGGATGACTTTGGCAACGCCTGCGATCTGGGCTGCGGCCTGGGCTGCAGCGGCAGCCCCTTCGCCTGCTACCAGCACATGCACATCACCGCCGCAAGCCAGGGCTGCGGTGACGGTGTTGAGCGTGGCGGTCTTGATCGTTTGGTTGTCGTGTTCTGCAATAACGAGAGCGGTCATGTCTATCGTCTTTCCATTCAATGTGTCAGATGTCGTTCGCGGCCTTCAAAACTGTCGGTCCCGTGCGGCGGGACGACTAGCAAGGGCCGCCCCGCCGCGTGGTCGTCGTCCCCCTGGGGGGAAGGCGCCGCAGGCGACTCAGGGGGGTCAAGGTCAGATTACTTTTGCTTCGTTCTTGAGCTTGTCGATCAAGGTGGCCACATCGGGCACCTTCACGCCGGCGCCGCGCTTGGCGGGTTCTTCCACCCTCAAGGTCTTCAGGCGCGGGCTCACGTCCACACCCAGGTCTTCTGGCTTCAACGTGTCGAGCTGCTTTTTCTTGGCCTTCATGATGTTGGGCAAGGTGACGTAGCGCGGCTCGTTCAGACGCAGGTCGGTGGTGATGACAGCGGGCATGGACAGAGACAGGGTCTCCAGACCGCCGTCCACTTCGCGCGTCACATTGACTTTGTCGCCAGCGACTTCGACCTTGGAGGCGAAGGTGGCCTGGGGCAGATCAGCGAGCGCTGCCAGCATCTGGCCGGTCTGGTTGGCGTCGTCGTCAATCGCTTGCTTGCCGCAGATCACGAGACCTGGCTGCTCTTTGTCGACCAGGGCCTTCAGGAGCTTGGCAACGGCCAGCGGCTGCAGCTCCTCGGTGGTTTCGACCAGGATGGCGCGGTCCGCACCAATGGCCATCGCCGTGCGCAGCGTCTCCTGGCACTGGGTCACACCGCAGCTCACGGCGATGATCTCGGTGACCACACCCTTTTCCTTCAAACGCACGGCCTCTTCCACCGCGATTTCATCAAAGGGGTTCATCGACATCTTCACGTTCGCAATGTCCACTCCCGAGCCATCGCTCTTGACGCGCACCTTGACGTTGTAGTCCACCACGCGTTTGACGGGTACCAGTACTTTCATAAACCTCGACTCCTGAGTTGTTCAATAGGTTTGCGCCAGTGGCGGCGCGTTGGCGCGGCCACTCAGCCATGGGCATGGATCAGGCCATCATCGCACAAAAACAGCACGGTCGTGCTTTTTTATGACCAGACGAGCCATAACGACCAATTATCGGCGCATCGCTGCGCAGCAGCCTCCATTTTCCGCACAAGTTGGCGGTTCATCAGCCCTGGCTGGCAGGTATTGCACCGCCGCTATTGTTCTGGATATGCAAAACACGTTGCGGGAACGGAATCTCGATGCTGGCAGCGCGCAAGCCCTCGAGCACGGCGATATTGACCGCCGACTTCACATTGGCCTGGCCGTTCATCGGATCGTTGATGTAAAAGCTCAGGCTGAACTCCAGCCCGTCAGGCGCGAAATTCACCAGGAATACCGAGGGCTCGGGCTTGGCCAGCACCCGGGCCTGCGCCAGTGCGGCGCTCTTCAAGACCTCGCGCACCTGCGCGACATCGCTGTCTGCGCCCACGACAATCTGGGTCGTCAGATTGAACTTCTGGTCGGCATCGGTGAGGTTTTCCACCCGCTGGGTGATCAAGGTCTCATTGGGGACAATCGATTCGCGCCCGTTGGAGGCACGGATGACGGTGTAGCGCGTGCGGATGTCGGTGATGCGGCCTTCAAAACCGTCAACGCGCACGTTGTCACCAATGCGCAAGGCGCGTTCGATCAGCACCAGAAAGCCGCTGACATAGTTGGAGGCGATCTTCTGCATGCCAAAGCCCAGGCCGACCCCGAAGGCACCGCCCAGCACCGACAGTGCCGTCAGATCGACCCCCACCAGCGACAGCGCCACCAGCAGGCCGACCGTGATCAGCAGCATGCGCGTGAGGTTGACGGCCATCTTGCGCATCGACAGGTCCTTGACCATATCGTCGATCACGCGCTGCTCGAAGGTGGTCGAAATCCACAGCACCACCAGCATCACCATGCCCACCGATATCGCCCCCTGGAACAGCTCTAGCACCGATATCGACGTCTTGCCAAAGGCGAACTGCACGGCATCGAGCTGGGCCATCACCTGCGGCAGCACACCCAGGATGCCCAGCACCGCGACGCCCCAGGCCAGCCACGAGAAAATCCGCTCGATCAGGCGCACCAAGGTGGAGTTGGGAAAGGTCTTGGCCAGCACCCGGGCCACCAAGCGGATCACCGCGAGCGACAGCAGAATCTGCACCGCCAGCCGCAGCAAGAACACCGGCTGGTAGTGCTCCACCAGCATGCGGGCCGCTGCAGTGAACAGCAGCGCCAGCAGCGGGAACAGCGCCCCGCCCCAGGCCGTCTTGCCAAACCATACCGAGGGCTTGCCATCGTCGCGGTGGCGGTAAAAACTGCGTGTCAGCAGCCAGGCCAGGCCAATGCAAATCACCAGAACGGCCAGTTCCTGCCAGGTGCTGGCCTGTTCAAAGTCCTGTAGTAAACGATCAAAGATATCCATGCGCCGGTCTCATAGGGTCCAAAAAAAGCATACGCGCAAGCATATGCTGGTTCCGTACCGTATCACCGATAGGGCGCTGCCGTTTGTAGGAGCGGCAGAGTTCCTGGGACGCGCGGCTGAGCGCAGCCTGGGGCTAAGACCAGACCGGCTTGCGCTTTTGCGCAAAGGCCTGCGCGCCTTCCTGCGCATTGCTGTCCATCATGTTGGAGGCCATGCACTGGCTGGCCAGCTGGTAGGCCGCTTCGATGCCCAGCTCCCGCTGCTGGTAGACCAAGGCCTTGCCCATGCGCACGGCAGTGGCCGGTTTGCTGACGATGGCGGCGACCAGCTTTTCCAGCTCGGCATCGAGCTGCTCGGGCGCCGCCACCCGGTTGACCAGGCCCTGGGCCAGGGCCTGCTCGGCGCTGATGAATTCGCCCGTCAGCAGCATCTCCATCGCCTGCTTGATGGGCATGTTGCGCACCAGGGGCACGCTGGGCGTGGCGCAGAACAGGCCGTACTGGATGCCGCTGGTGGCAAAGCTAGCGTCGGTGCTGGCAACGGCCAGGTCACACTGCGCCACCAGCTGGCAGCCGGCGGCGGTCGCCATTCCCTGCACGCGCGCAATGACCGGCACAGGCAGCTTCTGGATCGCCATCATCACCTGGCTGCAGCGGTTGAACAGGTCCTGGTACCAGGCGCGGTCAGGATGGGCCGCCATGTCCTTGAGGTTATGGCCCGCGCAAAAGGCCCGGCCCTGCGCGGCCAGCACCACCACGCGCACGGAGGCATCCTGCGCAATGGCCGCCAGCGCGGCGCGCAAGGCAGCGAGCATCTCATCGCCCAGTGCATTGAAGCGCGCCGCATCATTCATGCACAAGGTCACCACACCACGCGCATCGCGGGTCTGCACCAGCAGCTTGCTGTCCGTCATGGCCAGTTCCTCAAAAGGGGTTTACAGATCGGCGAGCACGCGGATATGGGCTTCCACGCTGGCTGCCAGCGGCGTCATCACATAGCCGCCTTCCAAACAGGAGACGATGCGGCCCTTGCTAAAGCGCCGCGCAATGTCCTTGATGCGGTGGGTGATCCAGGCGTAGTCGGCCTCGACCATGCCCAGCTGGCCCATGTCGTCTTCGCGGTGGGCATCAAAGCCGGCGCTGATGAAGACCATCTCGGGCTTGAATTCCTCGAGGCGCGGGATCCAGTAGGTCTCGACGATCTCGCGGATGTCCATGCCCTTGGTGTAGGCTGGCACCGGCACATTGAGCATATTAGCCGCCGGGTCCTTGTCGCCCGAATGCGGGTAGAAGGGGTGCTGGAAAATGCCCACCATCAAAATGTGCGGGTCGCCGGCGCAGATGTCTTCGGTGCCATTGCCGTGGTGCACATCAAAATCGACAATCGCTACGCGCTTGAGCTGGTGGCGCATCAGCGCATACTTGGCGGCAACGGCGACATTGTTGAAAAAACAAAAGCCCATGGCCTGCTTGCGCGTTGCATGGTGGCCCGGCGGGCGCACGGCGCAAAAGGCGTTTTCCATCTCGCCGCTGATCACCGCATCGGTGGCAGCCAGCGCCGCGCCGCAGGCGCGCAGCGCGGCATTCCAGGTGGCACCGTTGACGGCGGTGTCGGTGTCCAGCATCAGGGTCTGCGGGCCACCAATGGCCTGGTTGTCGGCCGCCATCTCGGACAGGCCACGGATCGACGCAATATGCAGGCGCTCATGGCCCAGTTCCAGATCGGACATGCTGGCCTTGGGGGCGTCGCGCCGCTCCAACGCGTCCCCCACCCCGGTGATCAGCAAGCGGTCTTCAATCGCATCCAGGCGAGCAGCGCATTCCGGGTGGGCAGGCCCCATGTCGTGCAGCCAGCAATCACGGTGGCTGAAATAACCTGTCTTGGACACAGTTTTCGTCTCCTTAACTGCCTTTGTCGTTTATTGTGCTGGTATGCAGACACAGCACACCATACAAAAATTATTGACTCAGCTTAACACGGTGATTGTGGGGAAACCGGCGCAGGTTCAGGATTGTCTGACTTGTTTGCTGGCGGGAGGACATCTGCTGATTGAAGACGTACCAGGTGTGGGCAAGACCACGCTGTCGCATGCGCTGGCCCGCACCTTGGGGCTGCAGTTTGCGCGGGTGCAATTCACTGCAGACCTGATGCCCAGCGACTTGACCGGCGTGTCGGTCTATGAGCGCGAGCAGCAGGCCTTTGTGTTCCATCCCGGCCCCGTATTCACCCAGGTTTTGCTGGCCGATGAAATCAACCGCGCCAGCCCCAAGACGCAAAGCGCGCTCCTGGAGGCCATGGAAGAAAAACAGGTGACGGTGGAGGGTGCCACGCGCCCGCTGCCCCAGCCTTTCTTTGTCATCGCCACGCAGAACCCGCTCGACCAGCTGGGCACCTATGCGCTGCCAGAGAGCCAGCTCGACCGCTTCCTGATGCGCATCTCGCTGGGCTACCCCGACCAGGCGGCCGAGTTCCAGTTGCTGGCCGGCCAAGGCCACCGCGACATCGCCAACCAGTTGCCGGCACTCACTTCGGCCGTCGAGCTGAAGTTCCTGCAGCAGGAAGTGACCAGCGTGCGCGCCAGCGATGCGCTGATCCACTATGTGCAGGCGCTGATCGCGGCTACCCGCTCGGGCCAGTGGTTTGTGCAGGGCCTGTCCCCGCGCGCAGGCATTGGCCTCATCCGGGCCGCCAAGGCGCAGGCCTTGATCCAGGGCCGCGACTATGTCGCGCCCGATGATGTGCAGGCCATCCTGCCGCAGACCACCGCGCACCGGCTGGTGCCGGTCAGTACCTCGGGGCGCAGCGCGGTCGAGCAGGTGCGCGCGATGATGGACAGCGTGGCGCTGCAGTAGTGTGAGTGCGCCCCCAGCGGCTTCAGGGCAGCCCCGCAACCGCCCTATCCAGCGGCTTCGCCAGCGCATGCGCCAGTGGTGGCTGGCCCAGTTGCCCAGCGCCAGCCGCCATGCCGTCAGCCGCCGCAACCTCTACCTGCTGCCCACGCGTGCGGGCTGGATGCTGGCGCTCACCTTGCTCGTGCTGCTGGTGACCAGTATCAACTTTCAGCTCAACCTGGGCTTTTTGCTGACCTTCATGCTCACCGGCGCGGCGCTGGTGTCGGTGGGTATCGGCTACCGCAATCTGCTGGGTCTGCAGCTGGAGCTGCATGCCCCCGAGGCGCAGTTTGCTGGCCAGCCGCTGCGCCTGGATCTGCGTCTGGACAACCCCAGCCGGCGCAGCCGCTATGCACTGGGCATACGCCACTACCAAGGCCATGAACTCAGCCAGGTGGACGCCCCCGCGCAAGCCAGCACCCCCATGCAACTGAGCACACCGGCCGAGCGGCGCGGCTACCAAAGTCTGCCTGCGGTGCTGGTCGAGACGCGCTTTCCACTCGGCGTTTTTCGCATGTGGACCGTCTTTAGAACCACCGAGAAGGCTCTGGTCTACCCCAGCCCAGAAACCAACCCACCGCCACTGCCGCTGGGCCTGGCCGATGCCGGCACCGGAAGCAGCGCCAGCCTGCGGGCCAGCAGTGGGGAGTTTGATGGCGTGCGCAGCTACCGGCGCGGAGACCCGCTCAAGCTGGTGGTCTGGAAGAAAGCGGCGACCTCGCTGGCCACCGGCAGTGGCCATTTTGTCGTGCGCGACAACCAGCACCAGGCGCAGCAGGACCTGTGGCTCGATGCCAGCCAATGCGGCCTGGCAGAACGTGAAGCCCAGCTCTCGCGCTTGGCCGCCTGGGTGGTGATGGCCGACCAGCAAGGCCTGCGCTACGGACTGCGTTTGGGAGCGGCCAACGCCGAGCAAGCCGCCGACAGCGGGCCCGCGCACCGCCAGGCCTGTCTGCGCGCACTGGCGCTGGCCTAGGAGCACCACAATGCCCTCTGTTTTCAACCCTGCCCACACCGCGGGCGCGAGCCGCTGGTCCAGCCTGCCACGCGAGGCGCGCGATACTCTCTTTTTGCTCGCCGTCGTCGGCTGGATCCTGCTGCCGCTCACGGCCACCTTGCCGCTGTGGGCCTCGGCACTCGCCTATGCCTTGCTCGCCTGGCGCGGCCGCATTGCGCTTTTGCAAAAACCGCTGCCCGGCCGCTGGCAGCTGCTGGCCTTGCTGGTGCTGGTCGTTGGTCTGACCTTGTTCAGCTACCGCACCATCTTGGGCGCCGATGCCGGCGTCACGTTGGTCAGCATGCTGCTGACGCTCAAGACCATGGAGCTGCGTGCCAAGCGCGATGCGATGGTCATTTTCTTCCTCGGCTTTTTTGCGCTGATTGCCAACTTTCTGCATTCGCAGTCGCTGCTGACGGCCTTGGCCATTGCCATGGGCCTGGTGGGCTTGCTCACTGCGCTGGTCCATGCGCATATGCCGGTGGGCCAGCCTTCGCTCAAGTTTGCGGCAGGCCTGTCGCTGAAGATGGTGGCCATTGGCGCGCCGCTCACGCTGGCGCTGTTTGTCTTTTTCCCGCGCATGGCGCCGCTCTGGGGCGTGCCCCAGAACCCGACGGCCAAGACCGGCCTGTCCGAGGAGATGACCGTGGGCTCGGTCGCATCGCTGGCCCAGGACGAGGGCATTGCGTTTCGCGTCAAGTTCGACACACCGCAAAACCGGCCGCCCCCCGCCAACCAGCTGTACTGGCGCGGGCCAGTGCTGTCCGATTTCGATGGCACAACCTGGCGCGCGACGCCCAGCTTTCGCAATCCCGATGACCGGATGTTTGCCGACATCCGCACCGAAGGCGAGGCGCTGCGCTACGAGCTGACCCTGGAGCCGCACCAAAAGCCCTGGCTGCTGACCCTGGACCTGACCCGAGAGGCGCCCACGCTGCCACGCGGCCGCGCCTACAGCACCGGCGATCTGCAGTGGCTCAGCAGCCGGCCCATTACCGAGGTGACCCGCATCGCGGTGGAGAGCCACACGCGCTACCAGTTTGGCATGCAGGCGGGCAAGCGCGAGCTGGCCTTCAACCGCCGGCTGCCGGCGAGCAGCAACCCGCGCACCCAGGCCTGGGTGGCGCAGCTGAGCGCCGAGGTAGGCGAGCGCCCCGACCGCAGCGCCCAACTGGTGCAGCGCCTGCTGGGGCAGCTGCGCAGCGGCGGCTACACCTATACGCTGGACCCGGGCGTCTACACCGGCCAGGCGGCCGACCAGTTCTGGTTCGACCGCAAGGAAGGCTTTTGCGAGCATATCTCGGCCGCCTTTGTGGTTGCACTGCGCAGCGCCGGCGTGCCCGCGCGCATTGTGACCGGCTACCAAGGGGGCGAAGCCAACAGCGTCGACGGCTACTGGACCGTGCGCCAGGCCGATGCCCATGCCTGGGCCGAAGTGTGGCTGGGCGAAGAACAAGGCTGGGTGCGGTTTGATCCGACAGGCGCAGTAAGCCCCGGCCGCATTGGCGCTGCACAGCGCCTCAACACCCCCAACTTCATGGGCTTCAGCGTCAGCAATGCTGCCACCATCAACGGGCTGCAGCGCATGCGCGCGGTCTGGGAAGCGGTCAACAACAGCTGGAACCAGTGGGTGCTGAACTACACCCAGCGCGAGCAAATGGACATGCTCAGCAAGCTGGGCCTGTCCAGCCCCAACTGGATGGATCTGGTGCGCATTCTGGGTGGCCTGGTGCTGGCAGCAGCCATCATCGTGGTGCTGGCCCTGCAGTACCAGCGCAGGCGCACAGACCCCTGGCTGGCCCTGCTGGGCCAGGCACGCAAACGCCTGCGCCAGGCGGGCTTGCCCGAGGCCGCCCAGGGCCATGCGGCCACGCCGCGCGCGTTGGCACGCATGCTGCACGCCCAGGCACCCGAGGTGGCGCCCGCCTTTGGCCCATGGCTCAAGGCGATGGAGCGCCAGCGCTACGCGCATGCCACCGGCGAGTCAGCGCCCAAGGCCGAGCTGGCAGCGCTTCGCAAACAATTACGACTTCTGCCCTGGTCCCGCCTGCGGGCCCTGGCAAACAAGGTATAAAACCCCATGCACCGAATTCTTCAGACCACTGTGGCCCTCCTTTACGCCGGCCTGTGCGCAACGGGCGCCTACGCACAAAAGAGCACGACCAACAAGTCCCGCAGCGTTGATTCCGCCCCCACCGCATCCAGCTATGCCAACCGGCCTGAGGCCGAAGCCTTTGTCCGCGAAGTCGCCGAGCGCCGCCATATCGATGAGGCCTGGCTGCGCGCCAGCATCAAGCAAGCCCGCTTCAATGCCACCGTGCAGCGCCTGATGACGCCGCGCACGGGGCCCGCTGGCGTCAAGAACTGGCGCGGCTACCGCAGCCGCTTTGTCGAGCCGATCCGCATCCGCGCCGGCCTGCGCTTCTGGAACGAGAACGCCGCCACGTTGGCCCGTGCCGAGCAGACCTATGGGGTGCCGGCCGAGTACATCGTCGGCATCATCGGGGTCGAGACCATCTACGGCCAGCAGATGGGCAACTTCACGGTGGTCGATGCGCTGGCCACCCTGGCCTTTGACTATCCCGCCAGCCACCCGCGCGCGGCCGACCGGGCCAAGTACTTCCGGGGCGAGCTCGAGCAGTTCCTGGCCACGGCCTACCTCACCGACAGCAACCCCTTCGACACGGTGGGCAGCTACGCCGGCGCCATGGGCATGCCCCAGTTCATGCCGACCAGCTGGTCCAACTACGCGGTCGATTTTGATGGGGACGGCAAGATCAACCTGTTTGGTAGCACGGCCGATGCGATCGGCTCTGTGGCCAACTACTTTGTCGCCCATGGCTGGCAGCGCGGCATGCCGGCCTACTACGATGTGCAGGTGAACAGCACGGCCGCACAGCTGGAGACCTTGCTCGCCCCCGATATCAAGCCGAGCTTCAGCGCCGCCGAGATGGCTGCGCTGGGCCTGCGCATCCAGGCACCAGGCGACCAGCACAATGGCCCGCTGGCACTGATCGAGCTGCCCAACGCGAGCGCTGCAACCCAGTACGTCGTGGGCACGCCCAATTTCTACACCATCACGCGCTACAACCTCTCGAGCTTTTACGCGATGTCGGTGGTCGAGCTGGGCCAGGCCATTGCACTTGCACGCAGCGGTGCGCCCGCAGCAGCGGACAGCGAGCCCAGCACGCCCGAGCCGAGCAGCGAGACCAGCAACTCCCCGACTGCCGAAGCGGCCGCCAAGGCCTATCTGCGCAGCAAGGCGCGCCAGCAGCGCACGCCCGATCCGGCCAATTTCAGCGCACCTTGATCGCTGGCCGGGCGACACATATGGACGTGATCCGCAGGCTTTCAAGGCCTGCACTGCAAAAATAAAATCCAGCAATTTTCTCTTGAAATTGCGGCTTCTTCATCCAACTATCAGTCATCGAGCAGCAAACCCGCTGCCCTGTTTCACAAGGATTGAAGATGATCATGACCCCTCTGATGCACCGCTCGGCCTACGCTGTCTCCCCTTCCGCGATGGATGCCGCCCTGCAGCGCTTCCTGCAAGCCACCACGACGGGCACCACGAGCCAGGGCACCGTGCAGCAAGACGGCTCCGTGTTCAGCATCGGCATCGATGTGCCCGGCCTGTCGCGCGAACAGCTGCGCATCGAGCTGCAGGACAAGACCGTGCGCCTGACCAGCATTGAAGGCGCACCACGCAGCATCCAGCGCGCCTGGAAGCTGCCTGCCAGCATCGATGCCGCAGCGTCCAAGGCCAGCCTGGAAAACGGCGTGCTGACACTGGTGCTGAGCACCACCCAGCCCAGCACCCAGACCCTGGCGATTGCATAAACGCAGCCACCACAAAGCACAAGGGGCCTGGAGGCCCCTTTTGCATGCTGTGCTGGCGCATCACCAGCGTATCAACGTCTATGTCTCTTGCGCAGCCGTCGGCCGCTGCACGATCGCATCGAGCGGCCAGCGCGGCTTGACGTCAAAGGCATAGACCTTCTCGGCCTGCTGCTGCCCCGCTTCGATGCGCATGGCAGCCGCCATCGCAATCATCGCGCCATTGTCGGTGCACAGGTGCAGCTCGGGGTAGTGCACGCGAATGCCGCGCTTGCGGCAGGCGTCGTTGAGCTGCTCGCGCAGCAGCCGGTTGGCACCCACGCCGCCGGCGACCACCACGCGCTGCATGCCGGTCTCCTTCAAGGCATTCAAGGTCTTTTTCACCAGCACATCCACAATGGCCGCCTGCGTCGATGCGGCCAAATCCGCCTTGCGCGCCTCCAGGCCATCGCCCAGCTTTTTCGCCTGGGTCAGCACCGCTGTCTTCAGGCCTGCAAAGGAGAAATCGAGATCGCCGCTGTGCAGCAACGGGCGTGGAAGCTTGAAGGCCTCCGGGTCGCCGCCCTGCGCCAAGCGGGACAGCTCGGGCCCACCGGGGTAGGGCAGGCCCAGCAGCTTGGCCGATTTGTCAAAGGCCTCGCCCGCCGCGTCGTCGATGGTCTCGCCCAGAATCTGGTAGCGGCCCACGCCGTCCACGCGCATCAGCTGCGTGTGGCCGCCGGAGACCAGCAACGCCACAAAGGGGAACTCGGGCGGGTCTTCGCTCAAAAACGGCGAGAGCAAATGGCCTTCAAGGTGGTGCACGCCGAGCACCGGCTTGTCCAGCGCCGCCGCCATCGCGCAGGCCACGCCTGAGCCCACGAGCAAGGCGCCTGCTAGCCCCGGGCCACGGGTAAAGGCAATCGCATCGATCTGCGCGAGCGTGCAGCCCGCGTCATCCAGCACTTTTTGTGTCAGCGGCAGCACGCGGCGGATATGGTCGCGGCTGGCCAGCTCCGGCACCACACCGCCGTAGGCGCGGTGCATCTCGATCTGGCTGTAGAGCGCATGGCTCAGCAGCTCGGGCACCGTGCCTGGGCCACGGGTGCGCACCAGGGCCACGCCGGTTTCATCACAAGAGGATTCGATCCCCAATATCAGCTCAGTCATGGGCCCAAAGTGTAGGCGCTCTGGGCCGCTTTTGCGCCCGGGGACGGGGCTATCCTGGCGGGCCGCCAGGGTTTGCCAGCCCCGCCACGGCACCTTTAGCGCTTGCCGCCCAGCAGCGAGCCGCCAATTTTCATCAGGTCGCCGACATCGAGTTTGCCGTCGCCATTCTGGTCCAGCAGCGAGCCCAGCAAGCCGCCGCCCAGGCCGCCTTGCTGCTGCACCTGGGCTTTTTCCTGGCCCAGCGCATTGCCCAGCTGCGAGGAGTTGAGGCCACCCGACATGACACGCTGCGCGAGGAACGACATCACCAGCGGGGCCAGCATCTTGAGCAGGTTGCCGGCATTGGCGCCCAGGCCTGTGGCCTGGCCCAGATTGGCCGAGGCCTGGTCTTGCTGGCCGCCAAAGATATGGCCCAGAATGCTGGCGCCATCCAGAGCCGCAGGCGATGCGGAGCCGGCACCCGAGCCCGCCGCAGCGCCGCCGCCCAAAGCGCCACCGAGCACACTGCCCAGCATGCCACCCAGACCGCCCAGGCCACCCAAGCCGCCGGCTTGCGCACCACCACCGCCACCACCCAACAGCGAGCCCAGCAGCCCGCCCAGGTCTGGGCCTGCGCCAGCACCGCCTGCCGCGCCATGGTCGCGTTGCAATGCCTCGAACAAGGCACTGGCGCCACCCGCGCTTTGCGCGTTGTTGCCCAGCGCGCCCAGCATCATTGGCACAGCCGCCTGCACGGCCTGCTCGGTCTGGGCCTCGCTCTGGCCCAGGCTCTGGGCCATCTGCTGGATCGGAGCGCCCTGCAGTTGCGCGAGGAGCTCGTCGACCATAGAGGGAGATGCGGACATGTTCTTTCCTTTCAAAAGCCCAAAGGGCGTGGCACAGAATGCAGATAGTAGACGTTCAGCATGGCAGTGCAATACAGAGGGGCGCAAATCTTCGTTAACCGGCGCTATCGGCAGGCAGTGCCCTGGCATACCCGAGATGCCGGATGGGCTGATTTTTCTTATTACTTCCGTATATATAAAACCTAAAATAATGGGTGAACGCATTTTTTACTGCCATGGCCATACAGCACTACATCAAGGAAATCGGGCGCGGCGCACGCGGCGCCAAGGCCCTCAGCCGCATCGAGGCCAGCGATGTGATGGCGCAGATACTCGATGGCCGGGTCAGCGACTATGAAATCGGCGCCTTTTGCATTGCCATGCGCATCAAAGGGGAAACGGCCGAAGAGATGTGCGGCCTCTGGGAAGCCGTCCATGCGCGCATCGCCCGCTTTCACAGCAGCGCCGCCTTGCCCACCGTGGTCCTGCCCAGCTACAACGGCGCGCGCCGCCTGCCCACCTTGACCCCGCTGCTGGCCTTGCTGCTGGCACGCGAAGGCCTGCCGGTGCTGGTGCATGGCATGCAGACCGAAGCGAGCCGCGTCTCGGCCTTTGCCGTGTTTGAGCGCCTGGGTTCAGTGCCCCGCGCGCAGACTGGCACCATTGCCGCATCGGAAGTGGCCTTGGTGCACACCGCCACCTTGCTGCCCGCACTGGCCAAGCTGCTGGCCGTGCGCCAGCTCATCGGCCTGCGCAACCCGGGCCACAGCATTGCCAAGCTGCTGCAGCCGGTGCATGGCCCGGCCGTCTTGCTGGGCAGCTACACGCACCCGGAATACCTGCCGATGCTCCAGGCCACGTTGGCCGAGCTGCAGACCAACGCGCTGCTCTCGCGCGGGCTGGAGGGCGAGGTCTGCGCCGACCCGCGCCGAAGCCCGCAATACGACGGCTTTGTCGCGGGCCAGCACCAGCTGCTGCAGGCACGCAGCAGTGGCACCGACAGCCAGGTGCCCGGCCTGCCCAGCGAGCGCGATGCGGACACCACCGCGCGCTACACCGAGGCCGTGCTGGCCGGCCAGTTGCCGGTGCCCCCTGCCTTGGCCCAGCAAGTGGAACATGTGCTGGCCATCGCCCAACAAATACAACCCGCTCCCCAAGCCTCCCACCATGACTGACAGCAGCCTGCCCTCTCTTACCGCGCACCCGCCAGCCGATGCGCCTTCACCAGGCCAGGGCCAGTGCACCCTGGTCGGTGCCGGCCCGGGCGACCCGGACTTGCTCACCATCGCTGCTGCCAAGGCCTTGCAGCGCGCCACCGTGCTCTTGGTGGACGACCTGGTCAATGACGCCGTGCTGCAGTGGGCGCCCGCCAGTGCCCGCATCGTCCATGTGGGCAAGCGCGGCGGCTGCCAGAGCACGCCCCAGGCCTTTATCCAGCGCCTGATGCTGCAGGAAGTGCAAGCCGGAGAGAACGTGGTGCGGCTCAAAGGCGGCGACCCCTTTATCTTTGGCCGGGGCGGTGAAGAGGTGGAGTTTTTGCGCGCCCACGGCATCGAGCCGCGCATCATCAATGGCGTGACCGCCGGGCTCGCCGCGCTGACCAGCCTGGGCGCCCCCTTGACCCACCGCGACCATGCCCAGGGCGTGGTGTTCATCACCGGCCATGCCAAGCCAGGCGGCCAAGGCCCCGATTGGGCGCAACTGGCGCGCACGGCGCACGATGCACGCCTGACCCTGGTGATCTACATGGGCGTGGCCAGTGCCGAGGCCATCAGCCAGGGTCTGGGCAGCGGCTTGCCTGGCGATACCCCGGTGGCCATCGTGCAGCATGCCAGCCTGCCCCAGCAGCGCCATGCGATCACCGACCTGGCGCATTTGCCCGCCACGATGGCCCGCGAAAAACTGGCCAGCCCCAGCATCATCGTCGTAGGCGATGTGGTGCAGTGCGTGGCGCTGGCCGCCCAGGCAAGCCGTACCATCGATCCAACAAGCCACCGAGATTTCTCCGAGATTTGCGGATACGATAGCCATTCGAGCGTGGAAAGCAGGACATCCATAGCGTAAAGTAATTAATCTTTACATATGCACAGATTGTTTCTCCACGTCCCAACCATAAGACGAGGAGCACCCAGCATATGCAAAGACAACGTACCTGGCGCCTGTGCGCCGCGGCCCTGGCGATCACCGCACTGACCGCCTGCAAGACCGAATTGGGCCCGGGCGATGGTGGCGGCACCAACCCCAATCCCAAGCCCTATCCCACGCTCGACGGCAACGCACCGCAAAGCTTTTCCCTCAGCAGCATCGACGGCAAGGCCGCCAATACGACCGAGAGCTTTGATGCCGCCGTCGCCCAGGATGCCAACTTCATCGCTGTCGACCTGGTGATGAGCAAGGACGGCGAGCTGGTCGCCCTGGCCTCGCCCAACATCACTGAGATCACCGACGTCTCCAGCCGCAGCGTCTATGCCAACCGCAGGACCTTGCGCCTGATCGATGGGCAGTCGCACCAGGGCTGGTTTGCCTCTGACTTCACCCTGGTGGAGCTGCAAAGCCTGCGCGCCAAACTGCCCGCATCCACTACGCCACCGGTCGGCGCCAACACTGGCCGCATCCTGTCGCTCAACGATGTGATCGCCTACGCCAAGCGCCAGCGCAAGACGGTCGGCCTCTATCTGCAGACCTTGAACCCCACCTACCACAGCCAGCTGGGCCTGGCGATGGAAGACAAGCTGCTGGCAGCCTTCACCGCCGCAGGCTACACCCAGGAAACGGCACCGGTGATCGTGCGCTCGTTGGAAGTCGCCCACCTCAAGACCTTGCGCGCCAAAACCCAGGTTCGGCTGGTGCAGATGATCAACGGCGATCCTGTACTCGGCCGCGAAGGGCAGATCCTCATGACCCTCCCCTATGGTCAGCCCTATGACTTCACGGTGGCCGGCGTCTCGACCACCTACGCCCAGATGGTGACTGCCGACGGCCTGGCCCAGATCAAGACCTATGCCAATGGCATCTCGCCGTGGAAGCCCTACGTCATCTCCGCCCGCAACCTGGACAAGAATAGCGACGGCCAGCCCGATGACCTGAACAATGACGGTCTGTGGGACTACCGCGACCGCGAGATGATGCCGCCCACCAACCTGGTCACGCTGGCGCACGCGGCCAAGCTCTTTGTCCACCCCTGGGCCTACCGCAACGACGCCACCCTGCTGGCGAGCGACTTCAAGGGCAAGGTGGCGGCCGAGTACAAGCTCTTCTATGAAGTGGGTGTGGATGGCGTGTTCAGCGACAGCCCCAGCGACGCCAACAAGGCACGGTAAGCGGCGCAGCCGGCGCGGATCAAGACCTGACATGCGCTGATCCAGCCGCTGCAGGCAGTCACTCTGTGGCGCTGCCCACCAGGAAAGAGAAAAAGGCAAGGTTCAACCCTTGCCTTTTTCCATGGAACCGTACCGTATCGCCCGGCAACGCCGGGCGCAGCGCCTTGCAGCGATACAGGCCGTGGGGCCAGGCGTCAGCCGGGCTGGCGCGTTGTCTGCGCAAAACGGCGTGCCAGCTCCTTGCGCAGTTCCTTGCGCGTCAGGGCCGCGTCCCAGCGGCGTTTTTCATCATCGGTCTCCGGCTGCAACGGCGGCACGGGTACCGGCTTGCGCTGGTCGTCCACCGCCACCATCGTGAAAAAGCAGCTGTTGACATGGCGCACACTGCGCTCACGGATGTTCTCGGCCACCACCTTGATGCCGATCTCCATCGATGACGTCCCCGTGTAATTGACGCTGGCGTAGAACGACACCAGCTCGCCCACATGGATGGGCTCCAGAAACATAACCTGGTCCACGCTCAAGGTCACCACATAGCGTCCCGCATAGCGGCTTGCGCAGGAGTAGGCCACGTTGTCGAGCTCGCGCAAAATGGCGCCGCCGTGCACATTGCCAGAGAAATTTGCCATGTCCGGAGACATCAGCACCGTCATCGTGAGTTGGTGGTGAGGTAAACGCATGGGGCCGATTGTAGGCAGCGCCGCTGACAGCGGAATGCAGCGCTGGCAAACCCCTGAGCGCACTCGGGAAAGGCGGCACACCCCTCTGGCAGCGCGACGCAAGCTGCGGCCTCGGCGGGACTTCGCGCATGCCAATGCCAGCCCAGCGCGCAGCACTCATCCGGCATAGGCATTGCGCGGTTGCTCCGAGCCATGCTTGACAAAGACCTTGTAGCAGCCAATGAGGACGTAATCGCCGGAGTAAAGCACCTTGCGGCGCATGCGCATGCCATTGACGAAGATGCCGTTCATGCTGTGGTGGTCCTCTACCGACAGCACGCCCGCGCGGTAGTAGAAGGCGCCGTGGTCGCGGCTGACCGCAGGGTTGTCCAGGCAGATGGCATTGCCAGCGCCTCGGCCAAAGGTCGTGTAACCGCTTTTCAGAATCAGCGAATGAAGCACCACCCTGTGCGTGATGAAAATGAGGACTTCCGGCAGCATATTCCACCTCCTTCGTCCGACCGGATCACCGGTCTGCACCGCAATCCCAGCATGCAGCTAGAACAAATTATCAATCGATTTATAAGAATAGATTGATAATAAATTACAACCCAGATGGATAGCACAAGGCGCTAGGGAATATCCGGGGGCATCAATTTTCTCTATCGCCTGGCAAGACGTGCTTTTTGCAGCCAAGAAGGCATGGCACGAGCAGCCAGCACGACACACCCGCTGACATAAAACGCGCCTTGATGGCTGGGATGCGGCCGCTGTGACCGGCTAGGTGGCGGCAGCACTCAGGCGTGAGTCTCCAGAACCAGTAGCGACGAAGATGAGGCGATGCTGCGCATGCTTGGCGCCGCGATGCCATTTGTCGATGGCAGCTTTGGCAAGCGCACCGGGCGCTGAACATCGAACCCCCACAGCAAAATGCGCCAGGGAATAGACACCACTGCGTTTATCCATTTGGAGAGCGCTGTCCATCCCAGGGAGGTCCGCATGCCCCTAACTCGACCGCTGATGACGCATATGCCTGCTGATCGCCCTTCACCTCAGGCCGTTTTTCCTTTTTGATAGGTCGAACACGCAGTGGAATGTCACCCCGCCACCGTAAAATCTTCAGGTTAAACGCGGCGCATCTCGTGGCGATCACAACCCATTCAAAAAAAGAGGCAGGATGACATGGCATTGATTAACTGTAACGAATGCGGCAAGCAGATTAGCGACCAGGCGTCTAGCTGTCCTCATTGTGGAGCGCCCGTGGCGGGCAATCCAGCAGCGCCATCAGTAGCAGCACCATCAGTAGCGGCCACATCTCTGGCTGCAGAGACGGTCAAAAATCCGTCAACGTTCAAGTACATCCTCTACGGAACATTCGTTGTCGTTGTCGCAATCAGTTGCATGAGCGGGGGCAAAACGAGCAATACCCCGCGTGAGTTCAACGCAAACGAAGCCATATTCTTGTGCCAACACGCGATAAAGCAGGTGTCCAGGGATCCAGAGAAAGCCGAGGTTCCATTGGTGTCCAACGTTGGATCAGGTGATGAATATGTGTTTGTGTGGGGGCCGCAAACAAAGCTCACACGTCTACGCAATGGACTTGGGCTTGAGGTTGGCGTGCCAGCCGTATGCAAGGTCAGCCACACCAAAAAGAATATGACCTCCCTCTCAGTCGATGGCAAAACGATCTTCTGACCTGCAAATCTCCAAGGGAACCGCCTCCGGGCGGTTTTTTGTTGGTCGGAACATCTTTGATCACTACCCGCGCAGTTCAGCTGGCGCTCCATGTCCACCGGTTGAGGTGTTTGTGGCTGGTCGAGAACCCCAGCCCCAGCCCGCATTGGTGCTGCGCATGGCGCCTATCCTGCAGGCCTTTTAGCCCGCGCGCCGCCATAGCAGCAACCAGTCCAAGGGCTGCAGCCCTTGCAGCCTCGCCTAGCCTCTGGCCTTCCAAACCTTCCTGAGCGTCAGGGAAGATCCTTTTGTCCTGAACTACCCCGGCAGAGATACCCTACTGAGCAGCTCGCGGCCGGCATCTGGCCGAACGCGGCAGACAGATGGGGGGCATTCCGTGGAGGTATTTCTATCGTCCTATTCCAAGTGAGCACGGGAGCCTGGAACAGGCCAAACTCGAGCGCTTTATGGCCCAAAACTGCAACTGTCCAGCAGCAGAAGCAAGGCGCGAGCAGAAATTGAAAAACCCTTGCAGGCTATTCACTTGCAAGGGTTTCAATTTGGGGTGGCTGATGGGGCTCGAACCCACGACAACAGGAATCACAATCCTGGACTCTACCAACTGAGCTACAGCCACCGTGTTGGGGAAGACATGATTATAGCCAGAAATTTGGCCCCTCTCATGAAATCTCCGTTTTTATGAAATTTTTGTTTCCGCGGGGCGTGGCACCTTGATCTGTACCTTGAAACGCTCCTTGAGCATTTCGTAGTAAGCCAGGGTCTCGGCATTGGCCTGGTAACGCTCGAACTCCTGCTTTTGGCGCAGACGCAGCTCGGCAGAGTCTTCGCCACGCGGCACCACCTTGTTCACGCGCACAACGGTGTAGCCATCGTTGCCCAGGTCCACACCGACCCAGGATGCGGCATCGCCGATCTTGGCATGCATGGCGGCATTGAGGACGGCAGGCACCTGACCCTTGGCATCCTGGCGCGACACGACGATGGGGGCTGCCAGCTTGGCGCCCGCAGCGTCGGCCTTCCAGGCTTCGAGCTTGGCTTGGGCATCCTGGCGCGCGAGCTCGGCAGACTTCTGGGCCACAAAGAGGTCATGGGCCTTGGCCTTGACTTCTTCAAACGGCAGGATGCGCGCGTCGAAGTGCTCCACCACACGGCCGGAGGCCAGGGTGCTGGGCGCCACTTCAATGGCTTCGGTGTTGCGCTTGTTCTGCAGTGCATCGCTGGAGAACAGTGCTTCCAGGAAGGTCGGGTTGGCCAGGGCACCGGTGGCGCCAGGCGCAGCCGTGCGGGTGACATGCTCAGCCTTCTGGATCTTCAGGCCCAGCTTTTCAGCCACGGGCTGCAGGCTGTCGGACTGCTCGAACACCATGTTGGAGAAGGTCTCGGCCACTTCGGCGTACTTGCGCTGCACCTGCTGGGCCAACACTTCGGTCTCGATCTTGGCGCGCAGCTCTT
The DNA here is from genome assembly GCF_037479395.1 of Comamonas sp. MYb21. Classification (NCBI taxonomy): domain Bacteria; kingdom Pseudomonadati; phylum Pseudomonadota; class Betaproteobacteria; order Burkholderiales; family Comamonadaceae; genus Comamonas; species Comamonas sp. MYb21. Next base: position 205,182 of record NZ_JBBGZC010000007.1, read on the forward strand.
CAAAGCTTGGCGTGCGGGGCGTCTTCACCTCGCCCATCTTGATGATGTGGAAGCCATACTCGGTGCTCACCAGATCGCTGATATCGCCAGACTTCATCGCAAAGGCGGCATCTTCAAACGGCTTGACCATATCGCCAGGCTTGACCCAGCCCAGATCGCCGCCGCTGTCACGCGAGCCGGTGTCCTGCGAGTTCTTCTTGGCCAGGTCGGCAAACTGCGCGGGGTTGGCCTTGGCCTGGGCCAGCAGCTCCTCGGCGCGCTGCTTGGCCTTGTCACGGTCTGCGGCCGACATCGAGGCAGGCGCATCAACCAGGATGTGGCTGATGCGGCGCTGCTCCTTGTCCATGAAGCGGCTCAGATTTTCCTTGTAGTAGGTACGCAGGTCGTCTTCGCTGGGCTTGATCATGCCCTTGACGGCTTCGGCGTTCAGCACCACGTACTCGATCGTGGACTGCTCCTTCTGGCGGAACAGCTCCTGGTTGCTCTTGTAGAAAGCTTCCACATCGGCATCGGTGGTCTTGACCTGGGACGCATAGTCCTTGGCAGCAAACTGGGCCAGCTGGATCTCACGCTGCTGGTAGAGTGCATCAACCGCCAGCTTGGTCTGCTCGTCGGTCGCAAAGGCCGTGTTGGACACACCGCCCAGCACCTGGCGTGCAGCGATATCGCGGCGCATGCCCGCCTCAAAGCCTTCGGGCGTCATGCCCTGTGCACCCACCAGCGCGCGGTAGGCATCCACATCGAGCGAACCATCGGGCTTTTTCAGCGCGGCGATCTGCGGGATCTCCTGCAGCGCACGGACCAGCGACGCATTGTCCACCGTCAGATGCATTTTTTGCACGGCGGCATCGATCACCTGGTCACGCACCATGCGCTCCAAGGTCAGATAGCGGGCCTCGGGGCCATCCATCCACTTGGCGTCCATGTTGGGGTCTTGCTGGCGCATGCGGTCCGAGGCAACGCGGTGCGCATTGTCCCAGTCCATCTGCGTAATGTCTTTGCCATTGACTTTGGCGACCACCGGGCTCTTTTCGGTGAAGTAGTTCTGGTTCACTCCCACCAAAACAAAAGACAGAATGATCAGCAAGAACAGCGGATACATCAGCACCTTGGAGTACTTGCGGATGGTTTCAAACATCGTCTAACTTTCCTGAGGACAAAAAAAAAGGCGAACCCTCATTCGCCTTTATTCGGTTTTCACTAGGTGGCGCGGGCTTGCTGCCAGGTCCGAAGCGCCTACCCATGGCTTGCAATAAATGATTTCTCATTGCAAATCAATCAGATACAGCCCCAACCAACGGAGACAACCCACCCCCTGTCAAATAGGGCGTGCAACATGCGTCTTGGCAACGCACGAACGTCGAAACAGCAAGTGTACAGCGAAAGAGTTTTTGATCCCTATGAGGGCCAGGGGCGCGTTAGGGAATACGGGATTTTTGACGCTTCAGAGGGCCCAAATGCGGCACCGATGCGGCCGCCCCCCACCCACTGCCCGTTGCCACCCAACCGCCTGGCGCTGGACGGCCAACCCACCTCTCTACCGAAAAGCGAAGCTACGCAACGCTGGAAGTGGGGTGGCAACACCGGCAGCGCACACGAGCCGTATGGCTGGACTTGTTCTCCATCATGAACTCCAAAACCTGCAAACTTTCGCGCGGTTCTGGGAAATCTGGAGAGATGGCGCCACTGCACCCGCTTTGGTCGAATGATGCCAGCGGCATTATCGCCAGCAAGGCAACCATTCCCTGGTGGACATGGGCAGGCTTATTCCATCGCCACTTTAACGCAAGCCTTGCCAAGCCTTATCAGAGCCATGCATGCGGACCTGTGCCGCTTCAAGGAAACTAACAGGTGGCAAATGGCGTTTCTGGGTGGCCAGAGGCGCCCATTGCGTCCATTTCAATGGACAAATGGGCAAAGAAAAAACCCCTTAGATCACTCTAAGGGGTTTATTTTCTTGGTTAATGTGGTGGGTGCTGACGGGGTCGAACCGCCGACCTACGCCTTGTAAGGGCGCCGCTCTACCAACTGAGCTAAGCACCCCACCTGATAACCGAAATTAGTTCAGCGCATCTTTCAATGCCTTGCCTGGACGGAACTTAGGCACCTTGGCTGCCTTGATCTTGATCGCAGCGCCGGTACGTGGGTTACGGCCGGTACGAGCAGCGCGCTTACCAACGGCAAAGGTACCAAAACCTACCAGAGAGACTGTACCACCTTTTTTCAAGGTCTTCTTCACTGCATCAATGGTGGACTCCAGCGCACGTGCGGCAGCAGCCTTGGAGATATCAGCATTGTTAGCAATGTGCTCAATGAGTTCAGTTTTATTCACAAGCAGCCTCTATTAATCAAGAGAGTTAAGGAAGTGTATGTTTCGTCCCATTATGAGCAGTTTGTACACCGTACAACTGTCACAGATTCAAAAACAACACCACTGGCACGAAATTTTCACCTCGACCCCAGTGCCTCTGGAATGAGATGAATTCTAGACGGAATTTCTGGGTGCGCAGGCAAAAAATCACTTTTTTTCGCTGACCAGCAACCAGTTTGCCTTGCAAAAGCCAGGCATCGCGGGCGCTGTAGCCTGAATTCCTTGTACAGGCGAGATGCAGTCTACGCCCAAACCTGCGGCGCTTGACTAAGAATCAACCCTAGCCCGGATCTCGGGCAAGGCCTTTTGCAGGTAATACACCATGGACCAGACCGTGAGCACGGCCGCACCCCAGATCAGCCAGGTGCCCCAGACGCCGGTGTCGATCCCGGCCACCTTGCCGTCGTAGAGCAAAAAGGGAATGGCCACCATCTGCACGGTGGTCTTGAGCTTGCCGACCATGTGCACAGCCACGCTCTTGCTCGCGCCAATGCGGGCCATCCATTCGCGCAGCGCCGAGATGGCGATCTCGCGGCCGATGATGATCAGCGCGACAAAGACATCGGCGCGCTGCAGGTAGACCAGGATCAGCAGCGAGGCGCAGACCAGGAACTTGTCGGCGACCGGATCCAGGAAGGCGCCGAAGGAGGAGGTCTGGTTGAGCTTGCGCGCCAGAAAGCCATCGAGCCAATCGGTGAAGGCGAACACCACGAACATGACGGTGGCCCACAGGTTTTTGGTGGCCATATCAAGAGGCGAGTAGTACACGCCGATGATGAGCGGGATCGCGACGATGCGCGTCCAGGTCATGATGGTGGGGATCGTAAAGAACATGCGGCTATTGTGGCACGCAACGGTGCAAATTCAGTGAACCGCAGTATTGCCTGCGCGACCGTTGCTGCGCGGCCCGCGCCCCCCTCAATGCAAGGCCTTGTAGATGTCCTCTGCCAAGGCCGCAGAGATGCCATCGACCGTCATCAGGTCATCGACCCCCGCCTCCTCCACCCCGCGCACCCCGCCAAAGCGCTGCAGCAGGCGCGCCCGCTTCTTGGGGCCCACACCAGGGATGTCTTCGAGCCGGCTGCCGCCCACCCGCACCTTGGCGCGCGCGGCGCGCATGCCGGTGATGGCAAAGCGGTGCGCCTCGTCGCGGATCTGCGCCACCAGCATCAGCGCAGCCGAGTCACGGCCCAGGTAGACCTTGTCGCGCCCGTCGCAGAACACCAGCTCTTCCAGCCCGACCTTGCGGCCCTCGCCTTTTTCGACACCGACGATGCGCGACAGGTCCAGCCCCAGCTCGGTGAAGACCTCGCGTGCCACACCGACCTGGCCCTTGCCGCCATCGATCAGCACGATGTCGGGCAAACGGGCAGCGCCCTTGCCCAGCTCAGCGCCACCGGCATCGCGCTGGGCCTCGGCCACCTTGCTGTAGCGGCGCGTCAGCACCTGGCGCATGGCGGCATAGTCGTCGCCGCCGGTGATGCCCTCGATTTTGTAGCGCCGGTATTCGCTGCTTTGCATCTTGTGGTGGTGGAACACCACGCAAGAGGCCTGGGTGTTCTCGCCCGAGGTGTGCGAGATGTCAAAACACTCGATGGTCAGCTGGTCGATATCGTCCTGGGGCAAATCCAGCGCTTCGACCAGGGCGCGTGTACGCGCCTGCTGCGATCCCTCTTCGGCCAGCAGCCGGGCTAGCTGCAGCTGGGCATTCTTTTGCGCCATCTCCAGCCAGACGCGGCGCTCCTCACGCGGCTGCGACACTGCGGCAATGCGCGTGCCGGTCTGCTGCGACAAGGCCTCCAGCAGCGCGGGCTCCAGCGCTACGCTGACCACCAGCACCGGGGGCGGTGCCACCTGCAGATAGTGCTGGGCCACAAAGGCCTCCAGCACGCGCTGCTCCACCGTTTTGGCGGGCCGCACGATGCCGGGCTGGGCCCCGCCAGGCTGGGCCTCATCAGGCTGGCCGCCCGCCTGGTCTGCAGCCTCTTCGGCTTCTTCCGCCTCTTCCATGCTGGCGATGGCGGCGCTGTCTTCCACATGCACCGGAAAATACGCGCGGTCGCCCAGATGCCGGCCACCGCGCACCATCGCCAGGTTGACGCAGGCCTTGCCGCCCTGCACCTGCACGGCGAGCATGTCCACATCGCGGTCGTCGATGGTCTCGATGCTCTGCTGGTGCAGCATGCTGGCCAGCGCCTTGATCTGGTTGCGGATATCGGCCGCCTGCTCAAACTCCAGCTTGTCCGAGTGCGCCATCATGCGCGCCTCCAGCGTCTTGAGCAGGGTGTCGGTCTCGCCGCGCAGCATGGCCTCGGCATGGGCCACATCGGCGGCGTAGTCCTCGGGGCTGATGTGGTCCACGCAGGGGGCGCTGCAGCGCTTGATCTGGTAGAGCAGGCAAGGCCGGGTGCGGTTGCTGAAGATGCTGTCCTCGCAGGTGCGCAGCCGGAACACCTTTTGCAGCAGCAAGATGGTTTCCTTGACCGCCCAGGCATTGGGGTAAGGGCCGAAATAGCGCTGGCGCTTGTCGGTCGCGCCCCGGTAATAGGCCACGCGCGGGTAGCACTGGCTGGGGGGCGTGCGCATATCGCCATCGTGGATGGCCATGCCGGTGATCTTCAGGTACGGATAGCTCTTGTCATCCCGAAAAAGAATGTTGTATTTCGGGTGCTGGGTCTTGATGAGGTTGTTTTCCAGCAGCAGCGCCTCGGCTTCGGAGCGCACCACCGTGGTCTCCATGCGCACGATCTTGCCCACCATGTGGCCGATGCGCGTGCCGCCATGGTCCTTCTGGAAATAGCTCGAGACCCGGCGCTTGAGGTTGATGGCCTTGCCCACATACAGCAGCGCATCGCTGGCGTCGAAATAGCGGTAGACGCCAGGCATGGCTGGCAAACCAGCGACCTGGGCAAGAAGTTCGGGAGAGTGCACGTGGGTGGGCATGGCGCTATTGTCTTATGCGTTCGCCCCGCCCGCAGCGAAGCGGCCCATCACCCGTGCGCGCTCACTGCACAATGCCGCGCTCACGCAGCGCCGCAATCTGCGCGCCGCTCAGGCCCAGGCCCTGCAGCACCGCATCGGTGTCATCACCCAGATGGGGCGCGCTGCTGCGGATCGTGCCCGGTGTGGCGGACAGCTTGGGCACGATGCCCGGCACCTCCAGCGTATGGCCATCGCGCGTGGTTTGCGGCAGGATCATCTGGCGCGCGCGGTAGTGCGGGTCTTCGCTGATGTCCTTGGCGGTATAGACCTTGCCGGCCGGCACCCGTGCAGCGGCCAAGGCATCCATCACCTGCGCGATGGCGCGCGGCTGTGTCCAGGCGCTAATGGCGGCATCAATCTCTTCAATACGTGCCACGCGGCCCGCATTGCTGGCCAGGTCCGGCGCCTGGCCCAGGTCCGGCCGGCCAATGGTGTCCATCAGCCGCTTGAAGATGCTGTCCCCATTGCCGGCCACCAGCACCCAGCCATCCTGGCAGGCATAGGCGTTCGACGGCGCAATGCCGGGCAAGGCGCTGCCCGCCGCCTCGCGCACCGTGCCAAAGGCGCTGTACTCGGGGATCAGGCTTTCCATCACGTTGAAGACCGCCTCATGCAAGGCCACATCGATCACCTGGCCGCTGCCGCCATTCACCTTGCGGTGGTAAAGCGCCATCATCACGCCGATCACGCCATGCAGCGCCGCCAAGGTGTCGCCGATCGACACCCCCACGCGCACCGGCACCCGCCCGGGCTCGGCCGTCAGATGGCGCAGGCCGCCCATGGCCTCGCCAATCACACCAAAGCCCGGCAGATCGCGGTAGGGGCCGGTCTGCCCGTAGCCGGAGATGCGCAGCATCACCAGGCCCGGGTTGATCGCATGCAGCTCCTCGGGTGACATGCCCCAGCCCTCCAGCGTGCCGGGGCGAAAGTTCTCCACCAGCACATCGGCCTCGGCAATCAGCTGGCGCGCAATATCCTGCGCCTCCTTCTGGCGCAAATCCAAAGCCAGCGACTGCTTGTTGCGCGACTGCACCTGCCACCAGACCGACGTGCCATCCTGCAGCAGGCGCCAGTTGCGCAGCGGGTCACCCGCACCGGTGGCCTCGATCTTCACCACCTCGGCGCCAAACTCACCCAAGGTCTTGCCGCAGAACGGCCCGGCAATCAGCTGGCCCATCTCGACCACCTTGACGCCTTGCAAAGCCATCGGCCCGGGGGTTGCAGTGTGTGGGTTCATGTCTGTCTCCATGCTTGATCAACTGAAGGCTATTGTGGCCCAGGAGGCCATGCCAGTCAGTGACGCCCGGGACTGCACTATCATCGCGCGGGTGATGACTCCCTTCCCCGCTTCCACCACATCCCTCGCCGCAACCCAGGCCGCCACGCCGCTGTGGGATATCTTTTGCCAGGTAATCGACAACTTTGGCGATATCGGCGTGTGCTGGCGCCTGGCTGCCGACCTGGCCCAGCGCGGCTGCCAGGTGCGCCTGTGGGTGGACGATGGCAGCGCCCTGGCCTGGATGGCGCCGCAGGGCGCGCCTGGCGTGACGGTGCAGCCCTGGCCCGATGCGGTTCCGACCAGTGGCGTCGGCGATGTGGTGGTCGAGGCCTTTGGCTGCGAGATTCCGGCCGCCTTTCAGCGGGCACTGGCCGCGCGTGCGCAGTCCCCAACGCAGAAAGCCAGCGTCTGGATCAACCTGGAATACCTGTCTGCCGAAGACTATGTCGAGCGCTGCCACCGCCTGCCCTCACGGCTGATGAGCGGCCCCGCCGCAGGCCTTACGCGCTGGTTCTTCTACCCCGGCTTCAGCACCGGCACCGGTGGCCTGCTGCGCGAGGCCGATCTGCCGCAGCGCCAGGCAGATTTTGACCGCAGCGCCTGGCGCGCCCGGCATGGCCTGCAAGATGGCGACCCGGTGTTTTCGCTGTTCTGCTACGAGCCCCCGGCTTTTTTGCAGGCTTTTGCCAGCGCTGGCACGGCCACGCAATGGCTGGTCACCCCGGGCCGCGCGGCGGCGCTGGTGCAGCAACTCTTGCCCCAGCCTCTGCCGGGCCAGGTGCGGCTGCTGCCGCCCTGCAGCCAGCCGGAATTTGACGAAATGCTCTGGTCCTGCGACCTGAACTTTGTGCGTGGCGAAGACTCGCTGGTACGGGCGCTGTGGGCCGGCCTGCCCTTTGTCTGGCAGATCTACCCGCAGGATGACCATGCCCACCATGCCAAGCTGGAGGCTTTTCTGGACTGGCTGGACGCGCCGGACAGCCTGCGCCAAGCCCATGCGGCCTGGAATGGCATCCCAGACGCCAATGGCAGCGCGCCAGCATGGCCCACCATCACGCCCGCGCTGCTGGCGCAATGGGCGCAGTGCGTGCAGGCCGCGCGCAACACTCTGCAGAGCCAGCCCAGCCTTGCCGAGCAGCTGATGGCATTTGCGGGCGAAAAATGTTAGAATTGCAGTCTTTGCGCTTATCCGCGCACCCAGCGCCTGCAGGCGGCCGGGTTTGATGGATGCGCACAACGCCGCGGAACATGCTACGGCGCAGCACAGCCCGTCCAACGACACTTGCGCGCCGCCCGTAGTAGTTTGAGCGGCCCCAACACAGGCACCTATTGCTATGAAAATCGCTCAAGAAATCCGCGCTGGTAACGTGATCATGTTCGGTAAGGACCCGATGATCGTTCTGAAGACCGAATACGCACGTGGCGGCCGTGGCGCTGCAACCGTGCGCATGAAGCTCAAGAGCCTGATCGGCAACTTCGGCACGGAAAACGTGTTCAAGGCCGACGACAAGATCGACAACGTGATCCTGGAAAAGAAGGACTGCACGTACTCCTACTTCGCCGACCCCATGTACGTCTGGATGGACCCTGAGTTCAACCAGTACGAAGTGGAAGCCGAAAACATGGCTGACGCGCTGAACTACCTGGAAGACGGCATGACCGCTGAAGTGGTGTTCTATGACGGCAAGGCCATCTCGGTCGAGCTGCCCACCACCATCGTGCGCGAAATCACCTGGACCGAGCCTGCTGTCAAGGGCGACACCTCCGGCAAGGTGCTCAAGCCCGCCAAGATCGCTACCGGTTTCGAAATCGCTGTGCCGCTGTTCGTGAGCCAGGAAGACAAGATCGAAATCGACACCCGCACTGCTGAATACCGCAAGCGCGTGTAATGCCTGGGCCACAAGGTCCCCAGCCAGAACAACCTCCATGCCCCGCGCTGGAGGTTTTTTTTGTCCTCAGCACTGCCACCCCTCCAGCCCGGTAGCACCTGCCAACGGCCATCTGACCCTCTGCGCAACCAGATACATATTTTTACCCATTAAAAATAGCCAAATATTTTTGCCCCGGTAAAATGAGCCGCTTATTGAGAAAACAACGAACAAGTGGCCATGACTACCGAGACATTGACCAGCCGGCTGACCATCTTCCAGGGTCACCAGCGCCTGCTGCAAGCCGACCGCCTCACCGTGTTGCGCTATCTGCAAAACCATGACGAACTCCATCCCGGCGGCAGCCTCACCCCCTTGTGGGTGTTTGATGACCTCTCCGGCCTGCGCCTGGATTTGAACTGGCGCTCGGAGCTGGCACCAGCCGCGCAGCCCCCTGCCCTGCTGGACGACGACGCAGCCCCAGCACCCACTGCCGCCGCGGCAGCACCTGTGGAGGCAGCAGCCCACAGCCGCACGGCACGCGCCGTTGGCCGCCCCAAGCTGGGCGTGGTCTCGCGCGAGGTGACCTTGCTGCCCCGCCATTGGGACTGGCTCAACCGCCAGCCCGGCGGCGCCTCAGCGGCCTTGCGCCGTCTCATCGACGACGCCCGCAATGCCCATGCGCAACAGGATTCGCAGCGCGCAGCGACCGAGGCCACCTACCAGTTCATGCAGGCCATGGCCGGCGACCTGCCCGGCTTTGACGAAGCCTGCCGCGCACTGTTTGCCCACAAGCAATCGGCATTCTTGCTGCAGACCCAGGCCTGGCCCGATGATGTGCAAGCCTATCTGCACCAGCTCAGCCGCCCCATCTGGCCGGTCTAAGCCCCAACACGCATGCCATCCGCAGCACCCCCCTCCCCACCGCCCATGTCCACATCCATCTCCGCACCGCAGGCTGCGCCGCCCGCCCCGCCTGTTCGCCCCCTGTGGCAAGTTTTCATGGTGTTTCTGGGCCCCATGCTGCTGTCCAACATCCTGCAGTCCCTCTCGGGCACGCTCAACAGCATGTTCCTGGGCCAGATGATGGGGGTCAAGGCCCTCGCGGCCGTCGCGGCATTCTTTCCGGTGATGTTTGTCTTTATCGCCTTTGTCATTGGCCTGGGGGCTGGCGCCTCGGTGCTGATCGGCCAGGCCTGGGGCGCGGGCCAACCCGACAAGGTGCGCGCCATTGCCGGCACCACCTTGCTGACCGGTCTGGCCATGGGCGCGGCCGTAGCACTGTTTGGCGGCCTGTTTACCCAGCCCATCATGCGCATGCTGGGCACGCCGGCCGATATTCTGGAGCAGGCCACCATCTACTCGCGCATCGTGCTGCTGGGCATGCCCGGGCTGTTCATCTTTTTGCTGTTCACCTCGCTGCTGCGCGGCGTGGGCGACACGCTCACACCGATGTGGTCGCTGATCGTGTCCACCGGCATCGGCCTGGTCAGCACGCCGGCGCTGATTGCCGGCTGGGGCGGCCTGCCACGCCTGGGCGTAGCCAGTGCCGGGGTGTCGATGATCCTGGGCTTCAGCATCGCTCTGGTCTGGCTGACGGTGCAGCTGCGCCGCAAGCGCAGCGTGCTGGCACCCAATAGGGCCCTGTTGCGCGCCATGCGCCCGGATTGGGGCTTGCTGCGCGGCGTACTGCGCGTGGGTATCCCCACCGGCGTGCTGATGATCGCCACCTCGCTGGCCGGCCTCGTCGTGCTGTCGCTGATCAACGGTTTTGGCTCCAACGCCACCGCTGCCTACGGCGCCGTCAACCAGATCAATGCCTTTGCCCAGTTTCCGCTGATCTCGGTCGCCATCACCGCCTCCATCCTGGCGGCCCAATCGATTGGCGCGGGCCGCAGCGAGCGCCTGCCCGCCATTGCCCGCACCGCCATGCAGATCAACATGGCCATCGGTGGCGCCACGGCCTTGCTGGGCAGCATTTTTGCGCGGCCCTTGCTGTCCATCTTCATCACCGATCAAGAGGTGCTGCATGTGGCCGTGGAGCTGCTGCGCATTGTGCTGTGGAGTGGCCTGCTGTTTGGCGCCTTCGCCTCGCTGGCCGCGCTGATGCGTGCCAGCGGCGATGTGCTGATCCCCACTGTCATCACCATTGGCGTGATCGCCACCCTGGAGCTGCCGCTGGCCTGGCTGTTCAGCCGCCACTTTGGCCTCGTGGGCATCTGGATGGCCTTCCCCGTCTCCTACGGCATCACCTTGGCGCTGCAGACCTGGTACTACCAGGCGATCTGGAAAAAGCGCCCCATCCGCAAGATGGTCTGAGCACCTGTGCCACGCCTGGCGGGCAAGACCGCTGGGCCATGAATACCCTTGCTGGCGGGGCGCCCCAGGTGACAAGCCCGCCAAAAGCTGAAATCATGGCCTGTTGCAGCCCGTTTGCCGGTTTGCCCGTTCACCTTTTAGCCTGATATGCCCAATCCGCAGAACTACCGCGTGCCCGTCAAGGGCGCTGTCCATCTGGCCGACTACGACCCGGCCGCCACACCGTTTGCACACGGCACGGTCAAGGCCCAGGAAAAGGACCTCAAGATGCTCAACAAGCAGCTGGCCCAGTTGATGCGGCCGCTGCAGGGCGAGAACAAGCGCTCGGTGCTGCTGGTGCTGCAGGGCATGGACACCAGCGGCAAGGATGGCACCGTGCGCGGCGTCTTCAAGACCACGGGGCCGCAGGGCCTGCGCATGGCCACCTTCAAAAGCCCGAGCAAGGAAGAGCTCTCGCACGACTACCTCTGGCGCTGCCATGCCGTGGCCCCGGCCAAAGGCGAGGTCGGCATCTGGAACCGCAGCCACTACGAAGATGTGCTGGTGCCGCTGGTCAACGGCTGGATCACGCGCCAGGTCGCCAAGCAGCGCTATGCGCAGATCAACGACTTCGAGCGCCTGCTGGCCGAGAACGGCACCACCGTCCTCAAGTGCATGCTGCACATCAGCAAGGACGAGCAGCGCACGCGGCTGCAAGAGCGCATCGATGTGCCGGAAAAGCGCTGGAAGTTCAGCCTCGATGACCTGACCGTGCGCAAGCAGTGGGACGCCTACCAGCAAGCCTATGAGGACCTGCTGGAAGCCACCTCCACCGTCCATGCGCCCTGGTATGTGGTGCCAGCCGACAACAAGCTGCACCGCAACCTGATGGTCAACACCTTGCTCAACCACTGCCTGCTCGACATGCAGCCACAGTACCCGGTCGATTTCCCCGAGCTGGTCGGCCTGCAGGTCGAATAAGCGCGTACCGCAAAAGCGCACCGTCCACAGAAAAGGGGCCTGCTGATCCAGCAAGGCCCCTTTGTTTTGGATAAGGTTGAGCGCTTAAACCGGCACGCCCACCAGGTCATGGCCCTGGCTGCGCACAATGCGCACCTTGATCAGCTCGCCGACCTTGTAGGTCTTGCTGAGCTTCTCGGGCGGCAGCAGGTGCACGACACCGTCGATCTCGGGCGCATCGGCATAGGTGCGGGCAATGCCGCCTTTCTTGCCCAGGCCGATGGCCTTGTCCACCAGCACCTGCATGGTCTGGCCCACACGGCGCTCCAGGCGCTTGGCGGAGACCTCTTCGGCCACTTCCATGAAGCGGGCGCGGCGCGCCTCGCGCACCTCAGCGGGCAGCATGCCGGGCAGCTCGTTGGCAGTTGCGCCCTCCACCGGGCTATAGGCAAAGCAACCGGCGCGGTCAATCTCGGCCTCGCGGATAAAGTCCAGCAGGTGCTCGAACTCTTCTTCGGTCTCGCCAGGGAAGCCGGCAATAAAGGTCGAGCGGATCACCAGCTCAGGGCAGATCGCGCGCCACTCACGGATGCGCTCGAGATTGCGCTCACCGCTGGCCGGGCGCTTCATGCGCTTGAGCACATCGGGGTGGCTGTGCTGCAGCGGTACATCCAGGTATGGCAGCACCAGGCCTTGGGCCATCAGCGGCAAAATCGCGTCCACCGTCGGGTAGGGGTACACATAGTGCAGGCGCACCCAGGCGCCGTGCGGCTTGGCCAGCTCGCCCAGTGCTTCGACCAGCTCCAGCATGCGGGTCTTCACCGGCTTGCCATCCCAGAAACCGGTGCGGTATTTCACATCCACGCCATAGGCGGAGGTGTCCTGGCTGATCACCAGCAGCTCCTTGACGCCACCGGCAAACAGCGCCTTGGCTTCCTTGAGCACATCGCCAATCGGGCGGCTGACCAGGTCACCGCGCATCGAGGGGATGATGCAGAAGGTGCAGCGGTGGTTGCAGCCTTCGGAGATCTTCAGGTAGGCATAGTGCTTGGGCGTGAGCTTGATACCCGCCTCGCCAAAGCTGCCGGGCACCAGGTCGATGAAGGGGTCATGAGGCTTGGGCAGGTTGGTATGCACCGCGTCCATCACCTCTTGCGTGGCGTGGGGCCCCGTCACCGCCAGCACGCTGGGGTGCATCTGCTTGACCATATTGCCGCCGTCGGCACCCGTCTTGGCACCCAGGCAACCGGTCACGATCACCTTGCCGTTTTCGGCCAAGGCCTCGCCAATCGTGTCCAGGCTTTCGCGCACGGCATCGTCAATAAAGCCGCAGGTGTTGACGATCACCAGATCGGCACCTTCAAAAGTCTTGGAGGTCTGGTACCCCTCGGCGCTCAACTGCGTCAGGATCAACTCGCTGTCGGTGAGGGCTTTGGGGCAGCCCAAACTGACGAACCCCACCTTGGGGGTTCGGTTGGCGTCGAGCGTCGCAGTGGCAGCGTGGGTATCGGTATTCATTTTTCTTGCAGGGGAACCTGGCAACTAATCTGGGCGGTATTTTAAAGCAGGCGCCCTGACAGGCTCCGCCCCTGGGGTATAGACCCGCAGGCGGGAGCCTGGAGGACCTGCATTCAGGTGGGAGATAGGCGGACAAGCGTGGGGAAGGCTGCAGCGCCAGCGCAGAAAACAACACAAGCTGGCCACACCGGGCCAGCTTGTATTCCGGCGACTGCCGGGCCGCCAACGCGCCTCCTTCGCTTCAGGGCTGCTCAATGCGCAGCGCATGGGCTTCCGTCTCGGTGGGCAGCTCCCAGCGGTTCAGCAGCGACTGCAGCGCCTTGTTGGACAGGGTCGAGTCCCGGCGGCTGTTACGCCGCAGCAGCTCGGCACGGGGTTGCTCCAGGTAGACCAATTCCACTTCGGCGCCGTAGGCGAACAGCAGATCAAGCGTGCGCGTTCGCATCTGCAGGCTCAGATGCGTGGCGCTCCAGACAAAAGGCGCCTTCTTGCGGAGCAGTTCCCGGGCCTTGTCATGGGCAAAGTGCGCAGCAGCGCCCTCGTTCTCGCCATGCTTCAGGTCCAGCGCTTCTCTTGCATCGTCGAAGGACACCACGGGCAAGCCGCACCGGTGCTGCGCCAGCCAGCTGTCCTTTCCCGACGCGGGCAGTCCACACATCACGGTCACGCGCGATCCAGGTTCCTGAAATAGCGCATAGTCCGGATGGACGTCCGCGCCCCGGAAGTAGCTCAGCCTGGTGTGGGCATCCGCAAAGTGCCGAGGACGCCCGTAGCAGCCCTCTTCCCGCGCCAGCTCCCGAAAGAGTTCGATGTTGTCCAGCACCGCCTGCTGGTCCACACAGACACGCCCGCGCATATCCGCTTCGGCCAGAGCGGCCAAGTGGACCAGATTCACCTGCCAGGATCCCTCTCGCACAATGCGCTCCGGCGTCTTGCCAGAACGGGAGCCGGCCAACGCAAAAAATGGCACTTGGTGGACGGCAATCAGGCGGCAGACCGCTTCCCGCAGGTCCAGTGGCGCACCGGCATCCCAGAGCAGCACGCGCGCCTCCACCGCACCCTTGCGGGAATGGCCAGGCTGACCAATGGCCCCGGTCTGTGGGTCGATGACCGTGGTCCGGTATTTGGCCACATCGTGCAGCAAGGCCGCGAGGAACAAGACCGTGCGGTCATGCGGGCTCGCCTGCAGGTAGTCCGGCAGCGCCAGCAGCTCCTGCACCACCATTTGGGTGTGCGTCCAGACATCCCCTTCGGCATGGAAACGGGGGTCCTGCACCGTCGTCTTGGCCCGCTCCAGCACGGGGAAGGCCGCAAGACAGGCCTCAAAATCCGGGGCGGCGCCCGGCGCGGGCACCAGGCCCGCAATGGTTGACCAGTTCATACACCATCCTTTCCGGGAAAGCTTCTTCCCGATGCTCGGCCGGCGCCATCCGGCCTGCCGGCCCGCTTGTCTTTTGCCAAAGCTTTCAATGCATCCAACGAGCGAATGGTTCGCAAGGACAGGTCTTCCCAGCGGACCGAAGGCTGCGGCGCATAGAGATCCACGCCTGGCGCCAGGCCATTGGCAATCATCGGCCGCTGGCTGTGGTGTGAGCCGCTGTCCAGAATCGTCTGGAGAAAGTCGTGCCGAACAAGCTTGTAGCGCGCCACCACCTGGCCGTCGGCTTCCACCTTCAGGTACAGGCCTTCTGCCAGGTCCGAGTTATTCGTCTGTTGCCAGCACAGCTGGGGCGGTAGGCCCTCTCGCTGGACGGTGAGGTCAAACGACTGGCGCCAGACGCGGCTCTTGGCCAGTGAGGGCTGCAGCAGCGCCCACAGCAAGGCAGGGTCCGTCGGCATCGGACCTTCATACAGAACCGGCACGGACAGCAGCGGTGAGCCCTGCAGCAAGGCATGGCGGCGCGGGGTCGATAGAAATTGACCCGTCTCCCGGTCCAACATATCGAACTCATGGAAGTGGTGCGGCAACTGGTCGTAGAAAACCGAGTGCTTGGCATAGGTCCACTCGCCATAGACGACAAAGCGGTCCTCCAGGCGTTCGAGCAAGGCAGCTTCGTGGGCGGCAGCCCAGACTTTGAAGAGGTTGAACTGGCGCTCGCTGCCACCGCCCACCAGGTAGTGGCCTCGGGATTGCAGCAACTGCTCGCCGGCGCCGCTAAAGGACATGCCGGCGTTGGCGCCGTCGAGTTTTTCCTCGATGACGACGTGTTGGCCAGCCAGGGCTTTGAGGGGCACCTGGTCACTGGCATCGTCGCCCGCTTGCAGGCGCGATCCTTCCAGGTGCGGCGTGCGCGGGTATTTGAATATCGAAAGGCTGTGGGGATTCATGTTCGTTGCAGCGAGAAGCGTCTCGCTGTCCAGCAGGACAGGGATAGCCAACGAACGTGAGGCGCAGGTCGACCGCTCTTGCCCAGAAAGGGAAAGAGGTCGTCGCGCAGGGGAAGCGGGGGATTCAGCGCTCCCGCGGCCTCATGGCAGGCGTAGGGAGCTCGGAGCCAGTACCGCAGCCAGCTGTGGCGCAGACTTGCGCCGCACGAGGCTGCAAATGCAGTCGTCGGCGATTAGCAGGTGACGAACAGGCAGGACATGAGGGGCTCCGGAAAAGGCAGGAAGATGAAAAGAGCTGGGGTTATAGCACGTGCAGTCGCCGCGTTCAAGACATGGCCGCATGCTGCGTTGCTGTCTGGCGTCAGCCCAGCCAGGGCCTGGCATGCACGCCAACAGGCCAAGAACGCGCAAGATGGCCTGGCCCCTGCAGCGGGCACCAAGCCATTCCCTGCATCAAGGCCGCTTGATCCCAAAAGCCGTCAGCATCTGCTCCGTCTGCTTTTGCATCTGCTCCTGCATTTGCTGGAAGAACTGCTGCGACTGGGCCTGGTAGTTGCCCGCATCGGGCATGCCTGGCACGCCGGGCATCGGCATGCCCAGGAAGTTGCGCCACATCTCGGGCGTGGCACCCTTCATCTGGTCGGCAAAGCGGCCTTGCATCTCCGTGAACAGCTGCACATTGCGCTCCAGGTAGGAGCCCATAAAGCCCTGCATCGCATGGCCGTAGAAGCGGATGATGTTGACCAGCATGGCCTCGGTGAACATCGGCGCGCCGCCCGCTTCCTCATCCAGAATGATCTGCAGCAGAATGCTGCGCGTCAGGTCCTCGCCCGTCTTGGCGTCCTTGACGACGATGGGCTCGTTTTGCATGACCAGGGCCTTGACCTCGGCCAGGGTGATGTAGGCAGAGGTCTGGGTGTCGTACAGACGGCGGTTGGGGTACTTCTTGACGACGCGCTCGGACGCGGTGGCAGTTCCTGGGGTGTTTTCCGGCACGCGGATCTCCTGTGTCTCTCGCCAACGGCTGGCGTTATGGGAATACCGTCCATCCTAGTCTCTGGGACGGCGGTTTTTACCTCTAAGGCAATTTTTAGATTGTAGTGACGGCGGAGGCCTGTTGCGGTGCAGCACTTACCCTTATGCGTTAACGCCTGATCCCGCCGCCCGGCCCTTGAGCCAACTGCCAAAGGCCTGCAGCGCAGGCTGGGCAGGCATGGGTTCGGTCGCCAGCGGGGTCATCCAGTAATAGGCGCGGCTGCCTTTCAAAGGCTGCTCGCAGGCAACCACCAGCTCGCCCCGGGCCAGCTCATCCTCAATCAGCATCGGCGGGATCAGCGCCACGCCCATGCCGGCGGCAGCGGCCACGGCCAGCATCGAGAACAGCTCATAGCGTGGGCCATCGAGCGCATGGGGGGCAGGCACGCCAGCGGCATCAAACCATTTGCGCCAGCCGTCCGGCCGGGTGCTTTGCTGCAGCAGCGGCAGCTGGGCCAGCACCTGGGGCGATACCGTCAGGTAGGCACGACCGCGCCCGCGCTGGGTGGCGCCCTCGAGCAGGCGCGGGCTGCAGACCGGCACGATCAGCTCGTCCATCAGCCAAGCGGCCTGCGTGCCCGGCCACTGGCGCGCCTGCTCGGCCGTGCCGGCATAGATGGCGGCATCGACCTGGCGCTCGGCAAAGGCAAAGGGCCGGGTCTGCACATCGATATGCACCACCACCCCCGGGTGCTGCTGCAGGAACTGCGGCAGGCGCGGCAGCAGCCAGCGGGTGGCAAAGGTGGGCACGGCCGCAATGCTGATCGCGCCGCCCGCGCCCTGGTGGGCCATGATGTCCAGGGTGCCGCGCTCGATGCCCTGCAGCCACTGCGCCACCTGCTGGCTGTACTGGTGGCCTGCGGCCGTCAGCACCATGCCATGGCGCGAGCGCTTGAACAGCTGCACGCCCAGCTGCTCTTCGAGCGCAATGATCTGGCGCGAGACGGCGCTTTGCGTCAGCGCCAGCTCCTGGGCGGCGCGGGTATAGCTTTCGTGGCGGGCGGCGGCCTCAAAGCAGGCCAGCGCCTGGGTCGAAGGAATCAGTCGGCGCATATCTTGTCTCCTGTGTGACGCATGCAATCACCCCTTTATTCTCTACGACTACACTGCGGCGGCGTTTGCATAAATGCGCAATACGCATATCTGGATGATAAACAATCGTTTGCCCCTGCGCTGCGGCGGGCCTACCATGGCGGCTGTTTTGGCAGACCCGCGCTTCTGCGCCCGGCCTGCCTTCCGACCAGCGAACACAGATCCAAGGAGCAAGACATGGCGCAATTCACCTGGGAAGACCCCTTCCACCTCGACGAACAACTGACCGAAGACGAGCGCATGATCCGCGACGCGGCCCGTGCCTACTGCCGCGACAAGCTGGCACCGCGCGTGCAGGAAATGTTCCGCAAGGAATCGGTGGACACCAGCATCTTCCGTGAGATGGGCGAGCTGGGCCTGCTGGGCCCCACGATCCCCACCGAATACGGCGGCGCCGGCCTCAACTATGTGAGCTACGGCCTGGTGGCACGCGAGATCGAGTACATCGACTCAGGCTACCGCTCGATGGCCTCGGTGCAGTCCTCCTTGGTGATGGTGCCGATCAACGAGTTCGGCACCGAAGCACAAAAGCAAAAGTACCTGCCCAAGCTGGCATCGGGCGAGTTCATCGGCTGCTTTGGCCTGACCGAGCCTGACCATGGCTCCGACCCTGGCAGCATGGCCACCCGCGCCTACAAGGTCGATGGCGGCTACAAGCTCAAGGGCAGCAAGATGTGGATCACCAACAGCCCCATCGCCGATGTGTTTGTGGTCTGGGCCAAGGAAGTCTCCGAAGGCGGCGCCGTCGGCCAAATCCGCGGCTTTGTGCTGGAAAAGGGCATGAAGGGCCTGTCGGCGCCTGCGATCCACGGCAAGGTGGGCCTGCGCGCCTCGATCACCGGCGAGATCGTCATGGACGACGTGTTTGTGCCGGAAGAAAACGCCTTCCCCGAAGTGCGCGGCCTGAAGGGCCCCTTCACCTGCCTCAACAGCGCCCGCTTTGGCATTGCCTGGGGCGCAATGGGTGCGGCCGAGTTCTGCTGGCACACCGCGCGCCAGTACACGATGGACCGCAAGCAGTTTGGCCGCCCCTTGGCCGCGAACCAGCTGATCCAGAAAAAGCTGGCCGACATGCAGACCGAAATCACGCTGGGCCTGCAAGCGGCGCTGCGCGTGGGCCGCATGAAGGACGAGCACCAGAACGTGATCGAGATCACCTCGCTGATCAAGCGCAACAACTGCGGCAAGTCGCTGGACATTGCCCGCCTGGCACGCGACATGATGGGCGGCAACGGCATCAGCGACGAGTTCGGTGTGGCGCGCCACCTGGTCAACCTGGAAGTGGTCAACACCTACGAAGGCACGCACGATGTGCATGCGCTGATCCTGGGTCGGGCCCAGACCGGCATCGCCGCGTTCGCCAACTAAGAACGGCCCGAGCCCCATCGCATGCAGCGCCCGCTGCATGCCTGCCCACAACCCACTTCACTGCAGGCGCTGCGTGGGTGGGTTGTGGTGTTTTGTGATCGCTTAACCACCCCCTTGCCGGATGCGAATGGCGCCGCCCTGAGGCCGCACGTACCATCGGCGAGTTTTGCAGAAATTTCTTGCTGCAGCGCCTGTTGCACATGCATGGGCAGCTATCAAATTTGGAGACACCATGACCGCAAGCATCGCGCCGCTGGACGGCATCAAAGTTCTGGATCTGTCGCGGGTGCTGGCCGGCCCCTGGTGCGCGCAGATGCTGGGCGACCTGGGCGCCGAGGTGATCAAGGTCGAGCGCCCCGAAGCCGGCGACGACACCCGCCACTGGGGCCCTCCCTACCTGCACACCGATGACGGTGCCAAGACCGAGCAGGCCAGCTACTACACCTGCTGCAACCGCAACAAGCGCAGCATCACCATCGACATGGCCTCGCCCCAGGGCCAGGCACTGATCATCGAGCTGGCCAAGGATGCCGACATCCTGGTCGAGAACTTCAAGGTGGGCGGCCTCAAGGGCTATGGCCTGGACTATGAAAGCCTGCGCAAGATCAACCCGCGCCTGATCTACTGCTCGGTCACCGGCTTTGGCCAGACCGGCCCCTACGCCCCCCGCGCCGGCTACGACCTGATGGTGCAGGCGATGAGCGGCATGATGAGCATCACCGGCCACCCCGATGGCGAGCCCGGTGGCGGCCCGCTCAAGGTGGGCGTTGCGGTCACCGATGTGTTTACCGGCATCTATTCCTGCTGCTCCATCCTGGCCGCGCTGCAGGCGCGCCACCAGACCGGCGAAGGCCAGCACATCGACATGGCCTTGCTGGATGTGGGCATGGCCGTGCTGGCCAACCAGGCCGTGGGCTACCTGAATGCGGACGATATTCCGCAGCGCGCAGGCAATATCCACCCCAGCGTGGGCCCCTACCAAGACTTCCCCAGCAAGGACGGCAATGTGCTGCTGGCCATTGGCAACGATGGCCAGTTCGCCCGCTTTTGCGCCGCTACTGGTAACGAGGCCTGGGCGCAGGACCCGCGCTTTACCCGCAACTCGGGCCGCATTATCCACCGCAAGGATTTGCAGGAGTTGATGTACCCGCTGATGAAGACCCGCACCACCGCCGAATGGATTGCGCTGCTCGAAGACAAGGCCGTCCCCTGCGGCCCCATCAACAACATCGCCCAGGCCTTTGAGGACGAGCAGGTGATTGCTCGCGGCCTGCATGTGCAGATCCCGCGCGACGCTGGCGACCAGATCGGTACCATCAGCACCGTCGCCAGCCCCATGCGGCTGACTGCGACCCCGCCTGTGGTGCGCCGCCCACCGCCCGCGATGGGCCAGCACACCGATGAGATCCTGGCCGAGCTGGGCCGCTCGCCCGCGCAGATTGCGCAGCTGCACAGCGAAGGTGTGGTCTGAGGGTTGACGTTATTGCTTTGATGCACCAAGGGCCGCTGTTGCGGCCCTTTTGTTTACCATTCAAAGGGACTCAGTCAAACAGACCCAGGCTGCTGCCATCGCCCAGCGCTGCGCCCTCCCACTCCAGCATTTGCAATTTGGTGCGCGTGCCGCCATTGGCCGAGAAGCCGCCGCGCGCGCCATGCGCCGCCAAGATGCGGTGGCAGGGCACCACGGGTGCAAAGGGGTTGGCCCCCAGCGCCTGGCCTACCGCACGGGCCATCCCCTTGCCACCCAAGTCGTCGGCAAGCTCACCATAGCTGCGCGTCTGCCCCGGCTCAATGGCCAGCGCCAGCTGGTAGACCGCCCGCGAAAAATCCGGCACCCCATGCCAGTCGAGCACCACATCATCGAGCAGCGGCAAACCACTGTGCGCCGGCCACCGCCTGCAAAGCCTGGGCATTCAGATCACCGGGCGCCTGAGCCTGCGGCCACAACCCCTCGCGGCGCTGGCGTGCATGCTCCAGCAGGCGCATCTGTGTAGCCTCCAGGCTGGGCTCGGGCAGCCGCAGCGCCACCACGGCTTGCGCACCCCAGGCAATGCCGCAAACACCCAGCCGGGTGCGGAACAAGGCATGGCCGGTTTGTGCAGGGTTCCAGCCATCGCTGGGCACGCTAGGAGTGGATACGGGGGCGGTATGCATGCCTGCATCTTGCCCCAGTTTGTGCAGCCCCCACCAGGCCCAGTGCCGCAGTGCCACTGTCAGCCTTTGCCGGCCAGGCGGCACAGGCCCACAGGCTGACAGCACAATCGGCCAGGTGTTCCCCGATAAGCAGCTCCCCATGACCGACACCCTGCAAGCCCAGCACGCCGCCATCCTGCGCGAGGTGCTAGCCAGCGCCCACCGCAACCGCCATCTGCACAAAGGCCGCCCCTTTGCCGCAGCGATTGCCGATGATGCGGGCAGCATCCTGGGCCGGGGCGTCAACACCATCAGCCAGACGCAGGACATGACAGGCCACGCCGAGATGGAAGCCATCCGCGACTGCTGCCACCAGCGCCAGCTGCCGCACCTGCAGGGGCTGACGGTCTATGCCTCCGGCCACCCCTGCCCCATGTGCCTGGCCGCAATCGTGGCGGGCCAGGCCAAGCAGGTGTTCTTTGCGTTTGACAATGCCGATGCGGCGCCCTACGGGCTGTCGAGCGAAGGCGTCTACCAGCGCCTGGGCTTGCAGCTGCAACCGCCGCCGCTGCCCATCCAGCGGCTGGATCTGGGCATCAGCGCAGCGCAGCTCTATGGCGATGCGCCCTGGCCCAGCGCAGACTAAAAATCACAGCAAACCGCCTTCGCGCTTTGCGTTGGCTTTACGTCTGCCCTTTATGATCGGGCAGTTTTTTTTGGCGGCCATGCCGCCCTTCTTGCCGCTTGCATGACCTCGCTCCCTACCCAGCCCCCTGCCGTTGACCGCCAAGCCCTGCGCTGGATTGCAGCGCTGTTTGTGCTGGTCATGACCAGCCGCCTGCTGGCCTCGCACGGGGTGTCCTGGGACCAGAACGAGCAGCTGGTCTGGTCGCAGCAACTGGCACTGGGCTACGGGCCCCAGCCGCCGCTCTACACCTGGCTGCAATGGGCCCTGGTGGGGGTGCTGGGCCCCAGCACCTTGGCTGTGGTGCTGCTCAAAAACAGCCTGATTGCGCTGAGCTTTGTCTTTATGCTGCTGGCCGCGCGCGAGGTGCTGCCCGCGCGGCAGGCCTGGCTGGCCGCTGCCGGTATGGCCTGGCTGCCCGGGATTGCCTGGCAGCTGCTGCGCGACCAGACCCACACGGTGATGCTGACCTGCGCCATCTGCGCGACCTGGTGGTTGCTGCTGCGCCAGCTGCGCCAGCCGCGCCCGCTGGGTTTTGTCTACCTGGGGCTGGCCGTGGCCTGGGGCATGCTCTCCAAATACAGCTACCTGCTGGTCGCCGTCACCATGCTGCTGGCCTGCCTGAGCTTGGGCAGCACGCGCCGTGCGCTGCTCTCGCGCGGCTGGTGGCTCACGCCGCTGATCAGCATCGCGCTGGTGGCCCCGCATGCCTGGTGGGTGCTGGAGCATTGGCAAGCGGCCAGCGGCGCCACGCTGGACAAGCTGCACCCGGCAGAGACCAGCTCCTACCTCAGCGGCCTGGCCCAGGGCCTGCGTGATCTGCTGGCCTTTTTACTGCTGGCCGTGCTGCCCTGGCTGCTGATGGCACGCTGGACCAGTGGGCGCTTTTGGCAGCAGCCCGCTGCGGCCAACGGCACCGTCCATAACAGTCCCACGCCTGACTGGCTGGTGCCATTGCTGGGCCGCTATATGGCGCTGGTAGCGGGCTCGCTTGCGCTGATGGCGCTGGCCGGCGCAGCCAAGTTCGATGGCCGCTGGATCCAGCCGCTGCTGCTGGTTTTTCCGCTCTACATACTGGCCCGCTGGCCGGCGCTTGCCGCATCGGACAAAAGCCGCCAGCGCTATCTGCTGGCCTGCCTGGGCATGCTGGTGCTGGTGTGGTCGCTGGCCTTGCTGGCGCCGCTGCGCGATGCCAAGCGCGGCAAGGGTGACCGCCTCAACTGGCAGCTGGACCTGATCGCCAGCACTTTGCGCCAGGCCGGCTACCAAGGCCAGGGCATGGTGCTGGCCGAGCACCACACCACCGGCGGCGTGATGCGCATTCTCTTCCCCCAGGCCCAGATTGTGGTCTGCGATGCGGACGAGCCGGGCTTTCATATGGATTGCGCATGGCAGGCCGCCGAAAGCGCGCGCCGCCAGCAGCTGCCCTGGCTGCAAATCTCCACCGAGGACCCGGCCCCCGACGCCTGGTGGTGGGCCGCCTGGCCGGTGGATGCGATGCTGCAGGTGCAAGAGGCCGAGCTGCCCTACCGCTGGACCGACCCGGCACGTGCGCAGATGCAGATGAACTTTGTGGTGTCTCCGGCGGGCAGATAAACACTGCCCGGCGCCACTAAGATGCGGTCATCTCCCTCGCCGCCGAGACCATGACTGCCATCTCCTACACCGCCGCCATCGCCCAAGAGCACTGGATCAGCCTGCCCCAGCAGGGCCGGCTGTATGCCAAAACCTGGACCCCGCGCACCGCACACAGAGCACCGCTGGTGCTGATGCATGACTCGCTGGGGTCGGTCGCGCTATGGCGCGATTTTCCGGCGCAGCTGGCCCAGGCCACGGGCCGGCAGGTGATCGCCTATGACCGCCTGGGTTTTGGCCAATCGGATGCGCGCGCAGACACGCTGTCCACACAGTTTGTCGGCGAAGAGGCGGAGTTGTACTTCCCCGTCGTGCGCCAGCATCTGGGTCTGGACCGCTTTGCCTTGCTGGGCCACAGCGTGGGTGGCGGCATGGGCATTGCGATCGCGGCCGGCGCGGGCCAGGACTGTACGGCACTGGTGACCATCGCCGCCCAGGCCTTTGTCGAAGACCGCACGCGGGCGGGCATTGTCGAGGCCCGTGCGCTGTTCCAGGACGCTGCGCAACTGGAGCGCCTGGCCAAGTACCATGGCAGCAAGGCACGCTGGGTGGTGGATGCCTGGACAGAGACCTGGCTGAGCCCCGCGTTTACAGACTGGACCGTGGACGCCTGGCTGCCCCGCCTGCAATGCCCCCTGCTCGCCATCCATGGTGAGCGCGATGAATACGGCAGCACCGCGCACCCTGAACGCATTGCCCGCCAAGCCGGTGCCGGTGGCCAGACCGCCATCATCGCCGGCGCCCACCATGTGCCGCATCGCGAAATGGCCGAGCAGGTGCTCGGCCGGGTGCGTGCTTTTCTGGCGCAGGCCGACTAAGTCTGCGTCTCGTTTTTAATAAGCGACCGTGAAACGGGCCTTGCTGTGCAGATGCTGCTCCAGCGCATCGACCAGGGCCACCGCCAGATCCGCTGCCGAGATATCGCCAGGGCTGCCATCGGCCTGCCACAGCGGCTCATCCTTGCCGGTGCGGTATTGGCCGGTGCGGCCCTGGCTTTGCGCAGCCGATCCGCCATGGAAACCCACGGGCGGGCTCAGCAGGGTCCAGTCCAGGGCTGTCTCTTTTTGCAGCGCGGTGTACATGTCGCGGGCCGCGCTGGCGCCGGGCTTGATGGCAGCGGGGAACTCGGGTGAATCCACCAGCTGCTGGCCGTTCACATACAGGCTGCCAGCGCCACCCACCACCAGGTAGCGGGCCACACCGGCTGCGCGGGTGCCGGCCTCGATGGCCTGCGAGCCCTTGAGGAAATCCTCGTAGATATTCGGGTTGGTCCAGCCCGCGTTGTAGGCCGACAGCACCGCGTCGCTGCCCGTCGCGGCCTTTTGCACCACGGCCGCATCCATCACATCACCTTGCAGCACTTGCAGGTGCGGGCGGGGCGCCAGCTTGGCGGGGTCGCGTACCAGGGCCACCACATCGTGGCCGCGTTGCAGCAATTCATTGAGCAATGCGGCGCCTACAAAACCGGTCGATCCAATCAGGGTGACTTTCATCCTATTTCCTTTGCATGAACATCGGCGGGCAGCCTTTGCGCCACGCCATGACCTCACTGTAGGGCTGGGGAACTGATTTGATAATCCCTCTATTTGAAGCAATTCTTTGAAGCTGTGCTTCATAATTGCCGGATGGATGACCTCAAGCGCATGGCTATTTTTGCCACCGTGGTCGAGCAAGGCTCGATGACGGCTGCTGCACGCCTTTTGGGCATGAGTGCTTCGGCCGTCAGCCAGCAGGTGCGGCAGCTGGAAGCCCAGGCGGGCCTGCCGCTGATGCACCGCACGACGCGCAGGCTCAGCCTGTCCGACGCCGGGCAGCGCTTTTATGCGCAGTGCGCAGTGATGCTGCAGGCCGCGCGCCAGGCCCGCGCCGAGCTCGATGCCGAGCGCGACGAACCCGTGGGCGAGCTGCGCATTGCCGCCGTGCTGGGCCTGGCCGCACCGCTGGGCCGGGCGCTGGCTCCGTTGCTGCATGCCCATCCGCAGCTGCGCCTGCAGCTGCTGCTCGATGATTCGCACAGCGACCTGGTCGCAGAGCGGGTGGATATCGCCATTCGCCTGGGCGAGCTGCCCGACTCCCACTGGGTGGCACGCACGCTGGGCACCCTGCCCTGGTGGATATGCGCCGCCCCTGCGCTGGCGCAAGGCAGGCCTTGGCCGAGCAACCCGCAAGCCCTGCAAGCCTGGCCCTGGATGGCGCGCAATATCGGCACCACCAACAACAACAGCACCAGCGCCAGCATGCAGCTGCAGCACCGCAACAGCGGCGAGCGGGTGGTGCTGCACACCACGCCGCGCATCATCAGTAACCAGCAGTACGCGCTGCAGCAGCTGTGCAGCGAGGGGCTGGGTCTCGCCCGGCTGTTTTCGCTGGAAGTGGCCGACCAGGTGCGCAGCGGCCAGCTGCTGCGCCTGCTGCCCGACTGGGATTGCGGCAGCCTGCGCATCTCTGCGCTGACCCCTGAGCGCCAGGCACTGCCCGCGCGGGTGCGGCTGGCGCTGGCCGCGCTGCAGGCCCACTTTGCGCCGCTGGCGCTGTCCTGACCCCAAGCGCTGCACCAGCGCAGCTTTGGCTGGCGATGGCTGGCACCAGGGAGGGCTTGCATGCCGCTGTGGCCAAAAAAGAACGTGAGGAGCAGCGGTGGTTTTGCCAAATAAGCAAGAATCCGCTTTGGTGGTCGGTGTACTGCCTTGGTCCTTATCGCTGCGTGCAACCCGCGCGGCCTATTAAACCGCCGTGTATCCGGACGGCGGTGGCTTTGAGAACGTGTTTATGATCTCTACGCAGCCGCGTTGGAGTGCAATCGGGATGAGTTCGAAGGGCTGGTTCGCAGCTTGCACCGGGGTGCAAGCAAGAGCCAGCGCGCAGAAATCGCCCGATTTCACTCCAACCCTTCGGGACAGTGGTTTTGCGGGCGGTCTACGTCGTTGCAAATCCTCGCAATAGCATGGCTATTGCTGCGGTGTTGCGCCTCGCATCCCATCCCGCAAAACCACTGTCGCGGCGCGAGGAGATCCTAAACACGTTCTTAAAACGGAAGCTCTATGACCCACTCTACCGCTCGCCGCTCGGCGCTGCGTGGCCTGTCGCTGGCCGCGCTGACCCTCTCCAGCCTGGCAACTTTCAGCGCCCATGCAGACAACCCTGCGGTGCTACGCGTATCGGCCATCCCCGACGAGGCGCCGACAGAGCTGCAGCGCAAGTTCAAGCCGCTGGGCGAGTACCTGTCACAGGCCACGGGCATGCAGGTGGTGTTCACGCCGGTGTCCGACTATGCGGCCGTGGTCGAATCCCTGGCCACCAAGAAGCTGGACCTGGCCTGGCTGGGTGGCTTTACCTATGTGCAGGCAAAGATCCGCACCAATGGCACGGCGATCCCGATCGTGCAGCGCGCCGAAGACGCGGTCTTCACCAGCAAGTTCATCACCGCCGACCCCAGCATCCAGACGCTGGCTGACTTGAAGGGCAAGACCTTTGCGTTTGGCGCGCCCTCGTCCACCTCGGGCAGCCTGATGCCACGCTACTTTCTGCTGCAAGACGGCCTGAACCCGGAAAAGGATTTCAAGACCGTGGCCTACTCGGGCGCGCATGATGCCACCGTGGCCTTTGTGGCGGCCGGCAAGGCAGAGGCCGGTGTGCTCAACACATCGGTCTGGGACAAGCTGGTCGAGACCAAGAAGGTCGACACCAGCAAGGTGCGCGTGTTTGCCACCACCCCGACCTACTTTGACTACAACTGGACCGTGCGCGGCGACCTGGACCCGGCCATCACCAAGAAGCTGACCGATGCCTTCCTGGCGCTGGACCCGGCCAAGCCCGAGCACAAGGCGATCATGGATTTGCAGCGCGCCTCCAAGTTCATCCCGACCAAGCCCGAGAACTATGCCGGCACCGAAGCGGCCGCCAAGTCCGCCGGTCTGCTCAAGTAAGTGACCGCCTGGCATGGGCGCTGGTGCAGTGCCCATGCCGCCTCTGCGGCGTTTTTCCAGCATTTGATCCATGAGCTTTGTGCTTGACGATGTGGGCCTGACCCACACCAACGGTTTTGTCGCGCTCTCGGGCATCGGCCTGTCTGCCGCGCAGGGCGAGAGCATTGCGCTGATCGGCCCGTCCGGCGCGGGCAAGACCTCGCTGTTGACGGTGATCGGCACGGCCCACCTGCCCAGCAGCGGCCGCATGCAGGTGCTGGGCCAGGCCTTGCCCAGCGCGCCTGCCAGCCCCACGGCGCGCCAGCTCAAGGCGCTGCGCAGCCTCATCGGCACCGTGCACCAGAGCGCGCCGATTGCGCTGCGCCAGCGCGTGGTCACCGCCGTGCTCGCCGGCCGCCTGGGCCAGTGGCCACTGTGGAAGGCGCTGGCGTCGCTGGCTTACCCGCAAGACATTAACGGCGCCCGCGAAGCGCTGGCCCGTGTGCAGCTGGAGGACAAGCTCTTTGCGCGCTGCGACCAGCTCTCGGGCGGCCAGCTCCAGCGCGTGGGCATTGCCCGGGTGCTCTACCAGCAGGCCCGGCTGATTCTGGCCGATGAGCCGGTCTCGGCGCTCGACCCCGCGCTGTCGCTGGCCACCGTGCAGCTGCTGGTGCAAGAAGCCGCTGCGCGCCAGGCCACCTTGGTGGCCAGCCTGCATGCGGTGGACCTGGCGCTGGGCTGCTTTGCACGCATAGTCGGCATCCGCGATGGCCGGATTGCCTTTGACCTGCCCGCCGCGCAGGTGAGCCAGGCACAGCTCCAGGCTTTGTACGCCCATGCCGATGGCAGTGCGGCTGCCTTGCCTACGCTGGGAAGCATGGGCAGCGCCGCGCCGCAGCTTGTGCCAGCCCCTGCAGCTGAAGTGGTCACATGCCGCTGATGCCAGCTGCTGCCACCCACACGCACCGCCGCGATCCGGCAGCGCGTGGGCGCTTTATCGCGCTGCTGCTGGCGTTGCTGGTGCTGTGGCCGATGTTGCAGACCTCGGGCTTCTCGTTGGCGCCGTTTTTTGACAGCAACAACCTCAAAGTGGTCGGTGGTTTTCTGGCCCAGTTTCTGCCGCCCGAGAGCAGCCCGGAGTTTCTGGCCTACCTGGGCCAGGCCAGCCTGGAGACCTTGGCGATTGCTACCGCCGGCATGGCGCTGGCGCTGGTTTTGGCGCTGCCGCTGTCGTACCTGGCGAGCGGCGCTGCAAGAGAGAAAGTCAGCCTCAACCCCATCACCCGGGGTGTATTGACCATTTTGCGCGGCGTGCCCGAGCTGGTCTGGGCGCTGGTGTTTGTGCGGGTGTTTGGCCTGGGCCCCGCCGCTGGCGTGCTGGCCCTGGGCCTGACCTATGGCGGCATGCTGGCCAAGGTCTATGCCGAGATTCTGGAATCGACCGACCCGGCCCCGGCCCGTGCGCTGCGCGCGAGCGGCGCAGGCCGCTTGCAGGCGCTGCTTTATGGCGCGCTGCCGCAAGCGGCGCGCGAGCTGACCTCGTACACCGTCTACCGCTGGGAATGCGCGATCCGCGCCTCGGTGGTGATGGGCTTTGTCGGCGCAGGCGGCCTGGGCCAGCTGATGGACCAGGCGATGAAGATGCTCAACGGCGGCGAAGTCGCCAGCATCTTGCTGGCCTTTATGCTGCTGGTGGCGCTGGCCGATCTGCTGTCCTGGTGGCTGCGCCGCGCGCTCGATACGCCGCCAGCAGCCCGCGCGCTGCCCTTTGGCTGGCGCAGTGCGGCGCTGCTGCTGCTCGGCGCCGCTGGTCTGTGGGCGAGCTTCGGCTTGCTTAACATCGACTGGTCCGCGCTCTTCAGCCGCGATGCGCTGCAATCCATGGGCAGCTTTGTGGCCGGCTTTTTCTCGCCCGACCTGAGCGCCGCCTGGCTGCGCAAGGTGGCCCAGGGCGTGTGGGAAACCTTGGCGATCTCCGTCATCGGCAGCCTGCTGGCGGCGATGGCCGGGCTGCTGCTGGCCTTGCCGCGCTGGCGCGCTCCCTGGAACGCGTTGCTCAACCTGCTGCGCTCGGTGCCCGAGCTGGTCTGGGCGACAATCACCGTGCTGGCCGTGGGCCTGGGCCCGTTTGCTGGCGCCTTGGCGCTGGCCTTGCACACGGCCGGTGTGCTGGGCCGGCTCTATGCCGAGGCCTTGCAGAACACACCTGCAGCCCCCGCCCGGGCGCTGCGCCTGGCCGGCAGCAGCCGCCTGCTGGCCTTTTGCTATGGCACGCTGCCAGCGGCTGCGCCGCAGCTGCTGGCCTATACCCTGTACCGCTGGGAGATGAACATCCGCATGGCGGCCATCCTTGGCTTTGTCGGCGCTGGCGGCCTGGGCCAGCTGCTGTATTTTGAACTCTCGCTGTTCCACTACGCGCAGGCCAGCACCGTCATCATCGCCATGCTGCTTTTGAGCATGGCGGTGGACTGGAGCAGTGCTGCGCTGCGCCGCGCAATGCGCTAACCACGATCCTGGATGTCTCCCTCCTCCCGCAAAACCTGGCAGCTGCTGATCCGCAGACTGCATCTGTATATCGGCCTGCTGGTTGCGCCCTTCATCGTGGTCGCTGCTGCTACCGGCTTGCTGTATGCACTGACACCCCAGTTGGAAAACCAGCTCTACCGCAGCGCACTGCAGGCCGCGCCGGCACCTGGCGCCCAGGCCCAGCCGCTGTCGGCCCAGGTGCAAGCGGCTTTGCAGGCTTTGCCCACTCCGGCAGCCGTGGTAGCTGTGCGCCCGGCGCCCGATAGCCGCAGCAGTACCCGTGTGATGGTGGCCGATGCAGCGCTGGGCCCCTCCGAGTACCGCAGCCTCTTTGTCAATCCCTATACCCTGGCGCTGCAGGGCGACCTGACGGTCTATGGCACCAGCGGCGTGCTGCCGCTGCGCAAGCAGCTCGATTTGTTGCACCGCCAGTTGCTGATGGGCGAATGGGGCCGCACCTACAGCGAGTTGGCGGCATCCTGGCTGTGGGTGGCTGCGCTGGGCGGTGTAGCACTGTGGTGGCTGTCGCGCCCGCAGCGGGCCGGCGCCCAGGTGGCGCATCCTCGCCTCCGCCGCTGGCACCATGGCTTGGGCCTGTGGCTGCTGGTGGGTCTGCTGTTTCTGTCGGCCACGGGCCTGACCTGGTCGCGCTGGGCCGGTGGCCATTTTGGCCAGGCGCTGCAGCAGATGGGCTGGCAAACGCCGCGTTTGAACACCAGCCTTGGGGCAGACAGCAGCAACGCGCATGCCCACCACCATCCAGCCGACCCGCATGCGGACCATGCCGAGCACCAGGCCGCCCCGATGGCTATGGCCGGTATGGGCGCGATGCCCCAGGACTTTGACACCGCCCTGGCACTGGCCCGCCAGCATGGCCTGGCATCCAGCAAGCTGGAGATCCGGCCGCCGGCAGCCGCCGGCAAGGCCTGGACGGTGACCGAGATCAACCGATCCTGGCCCACCGAAGTCGATGCGCTGGCCATTGACCTGACCGCCGGCAAGGTGCTGCACCACAACCGCTTTAGCGACTACCCGTTGGCCTCCAAGCTGACGCGCTGGGGCATTGATCTGCACATGGGCAGCTGGGGTACTCTGAACCAGGCTGTGCTGGTGCTGCTGGGCGCCGGCATTGTGGCGATGGCGGTGACCGGCTGGCTGCAATGGCGCAAGCGCCCGGGCCGCAGCCGCGAGTGGCTGCATGGCCAGCTGACCTTGGTCCACCAATGGCGCCAGTTGCCGCGTACGGCAGCGCTGGCCCTGTTGCTGGCTGCCGCCGCCTTGGGCTGGCTGCTGCCGGTGCTGGGCTGCAGCCTGTTGTTGCTGCTGGCGTTCGATGCCTGGATCTACCTGCGCCGATCGCCCCCAGCCGCACAACGCTAGGCAAAAAAATGCCCGGCACAGAGGCGGTGCCGGGCAGGTGAAGGCGCTGACTTGCTGGCGCTGGCTTGCCAGTCAGTGCGGCACAATGCGCGCCTCGGCGCCTGCGGGGGCAAAGCTGCTGCGCCACTTCCAGCCCGCATAGGCACACCACAGCACGCCCAGCACCGCAATGCTGCCGCCGACGGGGCCCAGGTAGTGCAGACCGGCATGCATACCCACCTGGCTGCCCAGCAAGGCGCCTGCGCCAATGCCGATATTGAAGATGCCCGAGAACAGCGACATGCCGACATCGGTGGCATCCGTGGCCAGGCGCAGCACCTTGGCCTGCAGCGGTAGCACCATGCACAGCATGACGACACCCCACACGGCGCAGACCAGGTAGAGCGCAGGCGGCCAGCGCGTGCTGGGCAGCAAGAGCCACAGGCAGGCCGTCAGCACGGCCATCGCAGAGAGCAAAAAGCCGCGCGGCCAGCGCATGCCAAAGCTGCTGAACAAGATGCTGCCGACAATGCCCATGCCGCCGTACAGTAGCAGCACCCAGGTGGTGACCTGGTTGTTGAGTCCCGCCTCACGCTGGATCAGTGGCTCGATATAGCTGTAGACGGTGAACTGGGCCGTCACCATCAGGATCAGCAAGGCATAGGTGGCCGACAGCGCCGGGCGCTTGAACAGCACCGGAATGCTGCGCAGCGAACCGGCATTCTCGCTGGGCAGCAGGGGCAGCATGCGCCACAGCACCAGCATGACGGCCAGCGCCAGCACGCCGATGATGCCAAAGGTCGTGCGCCAGCCCAGCGCCTCGCCCACCATGCGGCCCAAAGGCACGCCCAGCACCATCGCCAAGGTGGTGCCGGTGGCCAGCAGGCCCAGTGCCTGCGGGCGCTTGTCCTGCGGCGCAATGCGCACCGCCAAGGATGCGGTGATCGACCAGAACACCGCATGCGCCAGCGCAATGCCCATGCGGCTGATCAGCAAGGTGGCGTAGTTCCAGGCAATGGCCGACAGGCCATGGCTCAGGATGAAGAGCGCAAACACCCCCATCAGCAGCTTGCGCCGCTCGATGTTCTTGGTCATCAGCATGCAGGGCAGCGAGGTGAGCGCAACGATCCAGGCATAGATGGTCAGCATCAGGCCCACCTGCTCGGTGCCCATGCCAAAGCTGCCACCAATGTCGCTGAGCAGGCCCACCGGCACAAACTCGGTGGTGTTGAAAACAAAGGCGCCCATGGCCAGGGCGATCACGCCGAGCCAGGCCTGGCGGCGGGTCAAAGATGCGGAATCGGTCATTGCAATAAAAAAAGCCGCAACTCCAAAACGGAGAGCGGCTCGCCAGTGTGCCAAAAAACAGTTAGCTGCCCATAATGGCCAGGGAAAACCCTTTAGTTCACGCTGTTGGAGGCGGTCAGGCCGCCAAGGTTTGCGGTTGCAGCTGCTGCAATTGCTGCTCTTCGAGCTTGCGGTGCAGCTGCACGGTGGTGGCGCAGGCGCGGGCCAGCTCGGCGCCCTTCTTCACAAAATGCTGGTAGAAGAACTCATGGTGCTCTTGCGAGTCATGGAAGTCGCGCGGCGTCAGCACGGCCGAGAACACCGGCACGCCGGTGTCCAGCTGCACCCGCATCAGGCCATCGATCACGGCGGTGGTCACAAACTCATGGCGGTAGATGCCGCCGTTGACCACCAGACCGCAGGCCATCAGACCAGCGTACTGGCCGCTTTGGGCCAGGCGCTTGAGCAGCAGCGGGATCTCGAAGGCGCCGGGCACATCGTAGAGGTCGATCTGGTCGGCGCGCCAGCCTTGCTGGGCCAGCTCGGCGAGGGCGGCATCGCGCGCCTGGTGCACGATGTCCGAATGCCATTGCGCGCTGACAATCGCCAAGCGTGCGGCCTTGTTGATGGAGTAAGAAATACTGGAATGCTGATTCATGGTTTTGCTGTCCTTCAATGACCTGAATCAGGGCGCGCGCAAGCCCATGGCCACAACCCGCGCACAGGCGCAGGAGGCGGCAAAAAGCTTTGCGCGATTCTCTTTCATCCGGACTGTGACCGTCGGCTCTGGCATCGCACCAGATCTGCTGACCTTGCGCGGCCGTGGGCCTTGCAAGCGCTCGCGGGCTCCTGGCTCCTCAAAGCCAGATACCGCCGGTGGGGAATTGCACCCCGCCCTGAGAATAACGCTGAGCCGCTGCCAGCAAGGCCCTGAAGGGACCCAGCCTGCTGCAGCTCGCCGGCCGATTGTAGAGGGGCGGCGATACAAACACCGTCACCCAGGTTTTTGATGCGCAGGTAACTTGTTATGCGTCTAGTTTTACCGCTTTAGCCTGCCCGCCTTCACTAAGGCGCCAGCGCTCTACACTGCGATATCAACGCACCCCAGTCCATCCCACCATGGCCCCGCTGAACTTCCTGCTCTCCCACATCCCCAGCCCGCAAGGCCCCATCTTGCTGCTCTGCGACGAGCAGCAGCGCCTGCGGGCGCTGGACTGGCAGGGCTATGAGGCGCGC
The DNA here is from genome assembly GCF_037479395.1 of Comamonas sp. MYb21. Lineage (NCBI taxonomy): Bacteria > Pseudomonadati > Pseudomonadota > Betaproteobacteria > Burkholderiales > Comamonadaceae > Comamonas > Comamonas sp. MYb21. The sequence goes on from NZ_JBBGZC010000007.1 coordinate 239,047, forward strand.
ATGGCCCTGCTGATGCGCCGCCAGTACCCGCGCAACGATGTGCAGATGCATAGCAGCGCGGTCCGGCCAGCGCCGGTGGCCAATGCCCTGGCCGCGTATTTTGAGGGCGAGCTGCAGGCGCCAGATAGCCTGGAACTGGCGCTGGGCGGCACCGATTTTCAGCGCCAGGTCTGGACGGCCTTGCGCGCCATCCCCGCGGGCAGCACGCGCAGCTATGCCAGCGTAGCCGCGCAGATCGGGCGGCCGGCCGCAGTGCGGGCGCTGGGCATGGCCAATGGCGCCAATCCCATCAGCATCGTGCTGCCCTGCCACCGGGTGATCGGCAGCGATGCCTCGCTCACCGGCTACGCAGGCGGTCTGGCGCGCAAGCAGTGGCTGCTGGCGCATGAAGCGAGGCACAGCAAAAAGCCCGCCTAGGCGGGCTTGGGATCGGCACCCTTGCAAGTGCCAAGCACCAGCGGCAGCTTACTCGCCGATAGGCGTCTTCTTGCCGTCGATGTAGTGGCTCAGCGTGTACAGAGGCACCTTCAGCTCGCCGTTTTCCTGGAAGGCAATCTTCGCGGTCACACCGCTGTACTCGGACTTGCGCAGCTCGGGCAGGTACTTCTTGGGATCGGTGGAATCGGCACGCTTCATAGCGTCAACGATCAGCATGGTCGCGTCATAGAAGTAAGGGCTGTAGACCTGGAACACGCCAGGGTTCTTGGCGTCGTAGCGCTTCTTCCATTCGGTGCCGCCAGGCATCTTGGCCAGCGATGCACCGCCGTCGGCGCAGACCACATTGCCCAAGGTCTTGGTGCCGGTGGCCAGCTTGGCCAGCTCGGCCGTGCAGATGCCGTCACCGCCGAAGAACTTCACATTGGTCATGCCCAGCTGCACCATCTGGCGCAGCATGGGGCCGGCTTGCGCATCCATGCCGCCGTAGAAGATCGCATCGGGCTTCTTGGCCTTGATGGAGGTCAGGATGGCCATGAAGTCGGTGGCCTTGTCGTTGGTGAACTCGGAGGCCACGATGTTCACGCCCTTGGCGCCAGCGTCCTTCTTGAACACATTGGCCAGGCCCTGGCCGTAGGCGGTGCGGTCGTCGATCACGGCCACGTTCTTGAGCTTCAGCGTATCGGCCGCATAGCCCGCCAGCGCAGCGCCCAGCGCGTTGTCGTTGGCGATGATGCGGAAGACGCCGGGGTAGCCAGGGCGGGTCAGCTCAGGGTTGGTGGCCGCACCGGTGATGAAGGGCACACCGCAGTCGTTGAAGATCTTGGACGAGGGAATCGCCACGCCCGAGTTCAGGATACCGGCGACCGCAGCCACCTTGTCATCACAGAGCTTTTGCGCAGCGGCCGTGCCTTGCTTGGGGTCCGCCGCATCGTCTTCGGCCACCACTTCGAACTTGATCTTTTTGCCACCGATGGTCACACCCTGGGTGTTGAGGTCTTCCACCGCAAAGCGCACGCCCGTGACGTTGTCCTTGCCATAGTGCGCCTGAGGACCGGACAGCGGGCTCATCGTACCGATCTTCACCACCTCTTGCGCGCTTGCAGCCACGGCCATACCGGCCACCACCATGGCCACTGCAGCCTTGATACTTTTATCCATTGCGTCGTACTCCATCAAAAGCGTCTGTTAAGCGCCACCGGTACCGGCATGTGCCGCCCCGCCCACTTGTAATGGGGGAAGCACATCCGGTACATCATCGAACTCGATAGCGTGAGTGAGATTTTTTATCTAGCTCGGCCTACGACGGTATTAGGACAAGTCCTGTAAAAATAGCGACACAGTGGGTTTGAAATCGCATATAAGCGCCAGCATGCAACGCATTCCTGCAATTGCTGCATTGCATCAAATGAAGCGCCGATACCCGCCATGGGCTGAATTTCTCGGTACCGAAACCGATAAAGAGAGGCCTGGCATGCCACCGACTGTCTTTTGCATGCCACGCCACCGGCTCTGTAAAGATTGGAAAAACAAAGCATGACTGTGATGCCGCCGTCAACCCCCAAGGCCGCAAAAACGTCTTTACATACATGGGCCCATGTCTGCGGTTTTGAGGGTGTAACGGTTAGCATTGGGAATCGCGATTGCTGGACCTGTGGCACCAAAGCCCGTCCAAGCCACCACACAACCAGAAAGGCTCGAATATGAACCATCGTCACTTGCTCAGCATTGCTGCCATCGCGCTCGGCGCGCTGGCCACCACGGGCTGCGTTGCCACCGGCAGCGACGGCTACTACAGCGATGCAGGCTATGGCAGCTATGGCGGCAGTTACGGCTATGGTTACCAGCAGCCCTCGCAAACCATTTATGTGCAGGACCGCTACAACGACGACCGCTACTACCGCGAGCGTGAACGTGACCGCGACCGCGCGGCCCGCGAACGTGAAGCGCGTGAACGCGAGCGCGACCGGGACCGTGACCGCCAGGCCCGTGAGCGCGACCGCGACCAGCGCGCCCGTGACGAAGACCGCCGCCGCGCGCTGGAGCGCCAGGCACAAGACCGTGAACGCCAAAACCGCGAGCGCGACCGCAACCGCTTTGGCGAGAGCCGCCACCAGCAGGAATGCGCTGCGGCGGCACGCCAGAACGCAGCGGGCAGCGACAATGTGCTGACCCCCAGCCGCCCCTGCCGCTGATACCGCTGACCGGCCCTTGTGCTGAGCGCAGGGGCCCATCCAACAAGGAGTTTTCACCATGCGTACCATTCGTCTCGGCACGATGGCCATCGCCGCGGCCAGCGCCCTGCTCTTGGGCGGCTGCGTGGTCGCACCCGCAGACGGCGTGTACTACGGCGATGCCTATTCGACCTATTCCACCCCCACCTACGGCTATGGGGGTTACGGCTATGGCTACAACAGCTATCCCTACTATGGCAGCAGCTCGCTGGTGATCCAGAGCTCGCCAACCTATGTGTATGGCGGTGGCCGGCCTTATTACAGGCCAGGTGGCGGCTACTACCGCCCCGGCGGTGGCTATGACCGCCCAGGTCACGGCGGCAGCAGCCGTCCACCACCTTCGCGCCCACAGCAGCTCGCACCCGGCACCGGCTCGAACTTTGGCCGGCCCTACAACTCGGGCCCCCGCCCTGCAGCGCCCGCTTCGCGCCCCAATGGTGGCCGCTTTGGCGGACAGTTCCAGCAGCGCTAAAGCCTAGGTCACGCCACCCCAGCAGCCCCAACCATGCGCGCCATGCCACGCTCCCATCTGCCCAGCCTTCGCTATGCTGCATGGCTGGGCTTGTGCTGCGCTTGCGCACTGTCGGCGCCCATGGCGCAGGCCCAGGTCACCCGCTGCGTGGACCCGGGCAGCGGCAAGGTGACCTATACCGATGGCGCCTGCGCCAGCGGCGCGCGTGCGACCGAGATCGAGCGGCGCAAAACCGACGAGGAACTGGCCCAGGACCGCGCCCGCGAACAGGAGGCGCTGCAGGCCAAGGCCGAGCGGCGCGAGCAGGAGCTGGCCCAGCGCAGACTGCAGGCCGATGAACGTGCCGAGGATTTGGCGCAACGGGCTGCCAACCGCCCTTCGCGCAGCAACCCCGCACAGTCCGCCGCCTGCCAGCAATCGCGGGAGCGCTACAGCGCTGCCTCCGACGCAGCGGCTGACAAGGCTATGGGCAGCAGTGCGCAGCTCGATGCGGCCAAGCGCCAGATGGAGCTTGACTGCCTGGGCCCCGAGGCCTACAGCCGGCTTGAAGCGAGCCGCCCCGCGCCCAGCGCCGTGCTGCCCGCCGATCCCTACTGGGACCGCTACCCCTATAGCCGCCCGCCGCCCCGCCCTCCGGTGGTGACGCCTCCAGCCCCGGCACCCAGCATCACCCGCTGCGATGTGTTCAAGTGCGTGGATGCCCAGGGCTACTCACACCCCAGGGGCCAGATTGGAGAGACCGTGCGGCCACCCAGTCCCAGCGCCAACCCGCGCAGCTGCCGCAGCCAAGGCGGCACGGCGCCCTGCTAGCTGCCCACTGGGAGCGGCTGCAAAAGCGCCCGCATTCTGCCTGTGTTCAGGCGTCTGGGCCTTGAGCTGCGCCAGGTCCCAACAGATACACCGCCGCCTGCAAGCCGTGGTGCACGGTCTGGTAGCGCAGCACCACACCCAACTCATGCCGCATGCGGCTATTGCTCAGGCGCCGCGACTCGCGCATAAAGCTCAGCAAGGTGGGGCTCAGCTGCTGCTCGGCCTCGGCCAGGCTGATGCGCGCGGGATGCGGCAGGCGCCACAGATCAGCAGCCAGGTCAAAATAATCGCCCATCGGCATCGCTGAGTCGTCAGCCACATTGGTGATGCGCTGGGGCCGGCCCCGCCACAGCGCCCGCTCCACGGCACGCGCCAGGTCATCGGCGTGGATATGGCTGGTGTAGACATCGTCCTCGCGGCGCAGCAGCGGCGTGCCGCGCTGCAGCCGCCCCAGCGGGGTGCCGCCCTCGCGGTCGCCGGCATAGATGCCGGGAATGCGCAGCACATGCACCGCAGCGCCACTGGCCCCAAAGCGCAATGCCCATGCACGCAGCTGGCGCTCGGCATCGACCCGGCGCAGCGCCCGGGCGGTGCTGGCGCGCAGCGGATGGGTCTCTGTCACCCAGGCCCCGTCCCAGTTGCCATAGACACCACTGGTGGAGCCATAGACCAGCTGCGGCGCCAAGCCCGCGCGGCCCACCAGCGCTTGCAGCAGGTGGCGTGTGCGCAGATCGCGCGAAGCTAACGCGGGTGGCGTTCCCGCAGCGGGCTGCGCAGGTGGTGCCAGGTGCACCACGCGCTGGGCCAGGCCCGCCAGCCGGCGCAGGCTGCGCGGGTCATCGAGATTGCCCAGCAAAGGGGTAGCGCCCAAGGCACGCAGACTCTCAAAGCGCTGCGGCGATGAGCTGAGCGCCCGCACCAGCGGGCCGCGCGCCGCCCGTGCATCCTGGCCCGGGCGCTGCCACAGCCGCAGCAGCCGCTGGCCGACATCGCCACAACCCACGATCAACACCCGCTGGCGCCGAAAACGCGCCGGCAAGGCCTGGCCTGCTGCGATGGCGCAGCGCTGTCGGGGCCCGCTTCGCGGGCTTTGGTTTAAAGGCACAATAAGCTTTCGTGGTTCAAATGGGCGGGGGCGCACACTGCAGTCTAGCCTCTCAAGCAGCTTGCAAACGGCTGCCCCCCCCCACTTATGCAAGCCCAGGCGCCGATGAGCGCCATTGTTTTGTGTCGATAAGGAATTTTGGTGCAATGAGTTCTTCGTCCAGCGCGTTTCACATCTCGGTCCTGCCCAGCGGACGCGCCTTTGCCACCCAGGCCTCGGAGGCCATCCTCACGGCTGCGATCCGCAGCGGCGTGGGCCTGCCCTATGGCTGCAAGGATGGCGCCTGCAGCTCCTGCAAATGCAAGAAGCTCAGTGGCACGGTCGTGCATGGTCCGCACAGCGAACGCGCGCTGAGCCCCCAGGAAGAGGCCGACGGCATGATCCTGCCCTGCTGCGCCGTGCCCACCAGCGATGTGGTGATCGAGTCGCGCCATGTCACCGATGAAAGCGCCTTTCCGATCAAGAAAATGCCGGTGCGCGTGCAGACCATCGAGCGCCTCTCGCCCGATGTGGTCAAGCTGCGCCTGCAGCTGCCGGCCGCGGACAGCTTTCGCTACCACGCGGGCCAGTACATCGAGTTTTTGCTCGCAGGCGGCGCGCGCCGCGCCTATTCGATGGCCGTCGCGCCGCACCACCAGGAGACCGCACCCGGCTTGGAGTTGCATATCCGCCACACGCCAGGCGGTCTTTTTACCGACCACGTGTTTGGCGCGATGAAGGAGCGCGAGATCCTGCGCATCGAAGGCCCGTTTGGCAGCTTCTACCTGCACGAGGGCGACAAGCCCATGGTCTTTCTGGCCTCGGGCACCGGCTTTGCGCCGATCAAGGCCCTTGTCGAACATCTGCAGCACCACGACATCCAGCGCCCGGTGGTGGTGTACTGGGGCGGCCGGCGCCCGCAAGACCTGTACATGCACGACTGGATGCTCGCGCGCAGCGCCGAGATGCCCCAGCTGCGCTATGTGCCGGTGGTCTCCAACGCCCTGGCTGTAGACGGCTGGCAAGGCCGCAGCGGCTTTGTGCACCAGGCGGTGCTCGATGATTTTGCCGATCTGTCGGGCCACGAGGTCTATGCCTGCGGTGCGCCGATTGTGGTCGATTCGGCCCGTGCCAGCTTTACCAGCCAGCGCGGCCTGCCCGAAGACGCTTTCTTTGCCGATGCCTTTGTGACCGAAGCGGACAAGCAAAACCAGATCGTCTGAACGGCTTGCGGCCCCCCGGCCCTTGCGTCACAGCAACTACACGGCGCAGCCGCTACACTAGAAAGTTTAGAGCCGCTCACACCGTCTTGGTGCCTGGTGGCCCAGCCTTGTCGCACGTTTGCCGTGCCAGCCGGCTGGGCGCCCAGCCTCCAACGCAAACCTTTGGTTGGCGGGGGCGTGTTGGCAGCTCTCAGGGGGTAGTACCTGCACACCGCAGGCGCTGCGTCGTTATTCACTCTCCTCAAGAAGACACACAAGCATGCAACGCAGAAATATCCTGTTATCCACCGTTCTGGCCATCTCCGCCTTCGCAGCACCGGCCGCAGTTGCCGCCGATCCGGTGATCCGCCTGGTGGTGCCCTATGCACCCGGTGGCCCACTGGATGTCACCTCGCGCATTCTGGCCGAACGTGTCCGCGACCAGCTGGGCACCGTGGTGATCGACAACAAGGCAGGCGCTGGCGGCAACATTGGTGCCGACATCATCGCCAAGGCAGCGCCAGACGGCCTGACCATCGGCCTGTCGGCCACCGCCACGCACGCGGTCAATCCCTGGCTCTACACCAAGATGCCTTTCAACGCAGCGACGGACTTCAGCGCCATCACCCAGATGGTGCGTGTGCCCAATGTGCTGGTGATGAACACCGAGCGTGCCAAGGCACTGCACATCAGCAATGTGCAGGACCTGATCGCCTACGCCAAGAAGAACCCGGGCAAGCTCAATTTCGGCAGCGGCGGCAATGGCAGCTCCGGCCACCTGGCCGGCGAGATGATGAAGCGCCAGGCCGGCATTTTTGCCGTGCACGTGCCCTACCGCGGTGCCAACCCGGCCCAGCTCGCACTGCTGTCGGGCGAGGTGGATTTCAACATCGACAACCTGGCGGCCGCCTCGGCCAACATTCACAGCGGCAAGCTCACGGCGCTGGCCGTGACCAGCCTGCACGCCAGCCCCATGCTGCCGGGCGTGCCCCCGCTGGCCGACACGCTCAAGGGTTTCGAGATCGACACCTGGTGGGGCCTGGTGGCACCGGCCAACACACCGCCGGATGTGATCAACCGCCTCAACAAGGCCTTCACCGATGCGCTGAAGGACCCGAGCACCAAGACCCGCTTTGCCAGCCTGATGGCCGAGCCCGTGCCCACCACGCCGGCCGAGTTTGACAAGTTCATGGCCTCCGAGCGCAACAAGTACGAATCGGTGGTCAAACTCTCTGGCGCCAAGGTTGACTAAGCGCCGCGCGGCGCATCCCTAGCGCCCAGCAAAAAGCCCCGCCAGCGAAGCTGCTGCGGGGCTTTGTCTTTATAGGGTGCACTCTCTTTCCCGCTCGCTCAGCGCCACCATTCCGGCCCCTGGCTGCGCTGCACGCCCTGCGCCAAAAGCGGCTGCAGCTGCGCATCGCTGACCCAGGCTGGCTGCAGCTCTTGCAGCGGCGCCAGCACAAAGGCCCGTTGCCACATGCGCGGATGGGGCAGCTGCAGATCAGGCATCGCGATCTGGGTGTCGATGCTGGCATACAGCAGCACATCCAGGTCCAGGGTACGCGGGGCATTGCGGTAGGGGCGCTCGCGGCCGGCGGCCAGCTCCAGCTGCTGGAGCAGCAGCAAAAGCTGGTGCGCTGACAGCGCTGTGCGCAGCTCTGCGACCGCGTTCAGGTAATCAGGCCCGCTGGAATCCACCGGCCGGCTGGCATAGAGCGATGAGACCGCCTGCACCGCCACGCCCGCGCTGCGGGCCAACTGCTGCAAGGCCTGCGCCATCGCAGCACCCCGGTCGCCCAGGTTCGCGCCCAGGCCGATCCAGGCGCCGAGCGCCTGCCCGGCAGGTGGCGCGGCATCACCGCTCGCCAGGCGCTCGGCCTGGCCCGGCATGTTAGTCACCATGGCCGGCGGCATCGGCGCCGCTACCGCCAGCTGCAGCAGCGCCGGCATCCGCGCCACCGGGTTTGCGGCGGCGGCGGCGGCGCTTCTTGGCTGGCGCATCTGCATGGGCTTCGCTGTCGCCGTCCATGGCCTGCTGGGCCACCTGGTCCAGGCTGGAGTCCTCTTGCGCCTCATGGGCCGCAGCGGGCTTTCGCGGTGCACGCTTGGGCTTGGGCGCGCCCGTCTTGGGCTTGGCGCGTTGCTCTTCGCGCACCTGGGCGATCAGGTCTTCGCGGCGGGCCTCATCGGCCTGCTGGAACTCCTGCCACCAGTTGGCCAGTGCTTCGTCGACCTCGCCCACATCAGCGCGCAAACGCAGAAAATCAAAACCGGCACGGAAGCGCGCCTGCGCGATCATGCCAAACGGCGTGCTGCCGGTGCGCTTTTCAAAGCGCGGTTGCATCACCCAGATCTCGCGCATATCAGCGGCGAGCTTGCCCCGGCCGGAGACATCGCCAATGCGGTGGTTGAAGACGTCGTCGATCGCATCCTGCAGCGCCGGGTGCGGGTGCTCACCCTTGAGCATGCGCTTGTCCCAGCCGGCCTTGACGTCCTGCCACAGCACGCAGGCGAGCAAAAAGCTCGGCGCCACGCTCTTGCCTTCGGCCACGCGGCGGTCGGTGTCCATCAGCGCGGCCTGCACAAAAGGCAGGTCGGCACGGTCCACCACCACATCCAGCAGCGGGTAAATGCCCTTGGCCAGGCCCAGCAGGCGCAGCTGCTCGATCGAGGCCAGCGAATGGCCCGTCTGCAACAGCTTGAGCATCTCGTCAAACATGCGGCTTTGCGGCACTTCCTGCAGCAGCTGGGCACATTCGACGAGCGGCTTGGCGGTCTTGGGGTCGAGCGTGAAGCCCTTCTTGCTGAGCTTGGCGGCAAAGCGCACCGCGCGGATGATACGCACCGGGTCTTCGCGGTAGCGCGTGGCCGGGTCGCCAATCATGCGCAGCACATGCTTTTGCGAGTCGCGGATGCCCTTGTGGTAGTCCACCACGATCTGCGTCTGCGGGTCGTAGTACATCGCGTTGACGGTGAAGTCGCGGCGCGCTGCATCCTCGTTCTGGGGGCCCCAGACGTTGTCGCGCAGCACGCGGCCGCTTTCGTCAACGGCCAGCTTCATGCCGGCCAGCGCCGCCTTGCTGGTTTTCTCGTTGCCCTGCACCTGTTCGGCCTTGGAGCTGTCCAAAAAGGCGCGGAAGGTGGTCACTTCGATGACCTCGTTCTCGCGGCCACGCCCATAGACCACGTGCACGATGCGAAAACGCCGGCCGATGATGAAGGCGCGGCGAAACAGGCTCTTGACCTGCTCGGGCGTGGCATTGGTGGCCACGTCAAAATCCTTGGGGCGCAGGCCCAGCAGCAGATCGCGCACCGCGCCGCCGACGATATAGGCCTCGAAGCCCGCTTCCTTCAAGGTGCTGCAGACATCCAGCGCCCGGCGGTCCACCAGCTTGGGGTCGATGTTGTGCACATCAACGCCCACTTCCTCGCGCTTGCCAAAGGGGTTCTTGGTCTTGCTGGCGGCCGTCGCCTTGCCCAGCAATTTATCGATGATGGTCTTGATCATGCGTGTGGCTCCAGCAGGTCCAGGATGCGCCAGCCGCGTTCGGTGGCGAGTTGGCGCAGGCGCGCGTCGGGGTTGGTGGCCACGGCAGTATCCACCTTTTCCAGCAGCGGCACGTCGTTCATCGAGTCGCTGTAGAAGATGCTGTCCACGCTGTCCCAGCTCAGGCCGCGCTCGGCCATCCAGGCTTCCATGCGGGTGACCTTGCCGGCGCGCATCGTCGGCACACCGTCGATCTCGCCGGTGATCCAGCCAGAAGCGTCGCGCGCCAGGTTGACGGCCAGCAGGTGGTCCACACCCAAGGCCTTGGCAATCGGGCGGGTCACAAATTCATTGGTGGCGGTGACGATCACGATGGTGTCGCCCGCATCGCGGTGCTGCTGCAGCAGCGCCAGCGCCGCCGGCTGGATATGCGGCGTGATCACTTCCTGCATGAAGGCGCGGTGCGCCTCATCGGCGGCCTCAGGGCCGAGCTTGCGAATGGCCTCGGTGGCAAAACGCACATAGGCATGGATATCGAGCGTGCCTTTTTGGTAATCGGCAAAAAAGGCCGCATTGCGGCTGCCAAACTCCTGCTTGTCGCACCAGCCCTTGCGCAAGGTGAACTCCCCCCATTCGTAATCCGAATCGAGCGGCAGCAAAGTGTGGTCCAGGTCAAAAAGCGCAAGCCTTGTGCTTGTGCCAGCAGAGTTATTCATTCAAAAAATCTCGGTTGTAGCTGCAAGACCATTTACTCCGTCTCCAGCATGTCCTTGAGCAAGGGGATCGTCAGGCCCCGTTTGTTGCGCAAGGCAAAATTGTCCAGGTGGTCCAACAGTTGCATCAGGCTGCCCAAATCGCGTGAGAAGCGTTTGAGCATGTAATCCATCACATCGTCGGTCAATACCAGGCCACGTCGTTTGGCTTCATCCTTGAGCACATCCCTGCGCTGCGCTTCACTGAGCAGGTGCAGCTGGTAGATCTCGCCCCAGCCCAGCCGGGTGCGCAAGTCGTCACGCAGTTTCAGGCCGGACGGCGGCACATCGCCAGCGGCCAGCACCCAACGCCGCGCACCGGTGGCCGGGCTGGTGGCGTTGACGAACCAGTTGAAGGCCGCTGCCTGCTGCACCGGGTTGTAGAACTGCACCTCGTCGAGGATCACGGCCGACCAGCGCTCGTTGAAGGCGCTGGGAAAGCGGGTGCTCGCATCGAGCCAGCCCACAGGCGCCCCCTGCTCACGCAAGGCTTCGGCCACTGCACGCAACACATAGGTCTTGCCGCAGCCCATCTCGCCCCAAAGGTAAGTGGGCACGGTCGAGCGCGGCGCGTCCCAGGCCTCATTGACCTGGGTATGCAGATGCGCAACCGCTGCCTGGTTGGAGCCCGCAAAAAACCGGTTCAGGCTTGGCGCTGGCGCCAAGCCCAGATCCAAAGCCATTTGCTTCATGCGCCAACTCCTATCCGCGCCCGAGCCCGCCGTGCAATACGCACTGCGTTGTGGGTCATCAGATAAAAGGAAATCTCACGCATGGCTGCGTTCAATACAAGAAAGCGTTCAGTCTGGTTGGCGCGATGCGCGCCAACTTGGGGCGCCCCTGCTCGGTCATGCAGTGGCCAGGGCCCTGCATGCAAACCCGTTGATTTTAGTCGGTAGTCACGCTGGTGTGACACAAAAGGCCCCTCTGCCCCATTTATGCATGAAATCGGCCACAAAGCAGGCGGCCGATGCGCGCTCATGCGGTAACAGTGCACACCGGACGGGCATTCTGCCCCCTCGGGTATGGCTTGCGGCATAAAATCGGCGTTTCTGGCCCCCGTTGGGTCAGCTTGTCAGCTTTATTGCCTTTGTAGTCCCTCATGAGCTCTTCCAATTCCTCCACCCCCCTTTCGTACAAAGACGCCGGCGTTGATATTGACGCAGGCGACGCGCTGGTCGAGCGCATCAAGCCCCTGGCCAAGAAAACCATGCGCGAAGGCGTGATGGCGGGTATCGGTGGTTTTGGCGCGCTGTTTGAAGTGCCCAAGCGCTACAAGGAGCCGGTGCTGGTTTCGGGCACCGACGGCGTGGGCACCAAGCTGCGCCTGGCCTTTGAGTGGAATATGCATGACACCGTGGGCATCGACCTGGTGGCCATGAGCGTCAACGACGTGCTGGTGCAAGGCGCCGAGCCCCTGTTCTTCCTCGACTACTTTGCCTGCGGCAAGCTCGATGTGGACACGGCAGCGGCCGTGGTGGGCGGTATCGCCAAGGGCTGCGAGCTGTCGGGCTGCGCACTGATCGGTGGTGAAACCGCCGAGATGCCCGGCATGTACCCGGACGGCGAATACGACCTGGCCGGTTTTGCAGTTGGCGCGGTCGAGAAAAGCAAGATCCTGACCGGCCAGAATGTGCAAGCCGGCGACGTGGTGCTGGGCCTGGCCTCGCATGGCGTGCATTCCAACGGCTTCTCGCTGGTGCGCAAGTGCATCGAGCGCGCACAAAGCCAAGGCGGCCTGCCCGAGACGCTGGATGGCAAGCCCTTCAAGAACGCCATCATGGAGCCCACGCGTCTCTACGTGCTCAACGTGCTGAAGGTGCTGGCCTCGCAGCCCATCAAGGCGCTGGCCCACATCACCGGCGGCGGCCTGCTGGAGAACATTCCCCGCGTGCTGCCCGAAGGCCTGGGCGCGCAACTGGTCAAGGGCAGCTGGCCCCAGACCGAGCTGTTTGCCTGGCTGCAAAAGACCGCTGGCATCGATGACATCGAGATGAACCGCACCTTCAACAACGGCATCGGCATGGTGGTGGTGGTTCCCGCAGAGAGCGAACAGGCCGTCAAGGACGCCTTCTCCGCCCTTGGTGAACAAGTGTGGACGATTGGCAGCATCGCCCCCCGTGGCGCTGAGGCTGCGGTCACGGTGCGCTAAGCTTCCCCGGCAGGGCAGGCGCACCAAGCCGTCTGCCCTGCGCGCAGCAAGGGCCAGATCCTGGCCTTCCGACTCGCTCAGATGGATGGCCAACCATGCAACCGGATTCCGCAAAGCCCCCGTCCAACAGCCCCGCACCCGGCCAGCCGGCCAGCGGCGCTGCGGACCTGCCGCATGTTTGGCGGCCGCCTCCTGCGCATTGGGGTGTCAGGGTGGCCTCCTATGTGCTGATGGCTGCGGCCTTGCTGCTGATCATGCTCAATGGCCTGCTGGTGGGCCTCTTGGCCGCCTGCGCCGGCTACACCTTCACCTTGTTTCTGGTACACAAGATCCGTGAGCTGAGCCGCCTGCCCACCTCGCTGAACACGCCCCCACCGCTGTGGATGGAATACCTGTCCGTCACCATCGTGCTGGTGGTGCCGGTGGTGCTGGTCACGCTGGGACTGATCCATTCCCAGGGCTATCTGCTCAACGCGCCTCAGCAGTACCGCGAGATGCTGGTCTCGATGGCCAAGACCTTGCTGGACCTGCGCAGCAAGCTGCCGCCCGAGCTGGCCAATGTGCTGCCCGATGGCGCGCAAGACCTGCAGCAGCGGGCTGCCGAATACCTGGGCACCAAGGCGGGCGCCATTGCCAATATGGGCCGGCTCTGGCTCACCGGCCTGCTCTATGTGTTTGTCGGCCTCTTGATTGGCGCGTTGGCCGCCGTGCGCCACAGCCGCCATTCCCACGCTCCCCTGGCCTACCAGCTGCAGCTGCGCGTGCAGCGCTTTGGCGATGCCTTCCGCCAGATTGTCGCAGCCCAGTTCTGGATCGCTCTGTTCAACACGGTGCTGACCGCCATCTTCCTGCTGGGCATTCTGCCGCTGATCAATATGCGCCTGCCCTATAGCGGCGCGCTCATCATGCTGACCTTTTTTGGCGGACTGATCCCCATTGTCGGCAACCTCGTCTGCAATGCCGTCATCACCACCGTGGGCCTGTCGGTCTCGCCACTGACCGCCGTCGCCTGTCTGGCCTTCCTGGTGCTGATCCACAAGGCCGAGTACCTGATCAATGCCAAGGTCGTTGGCGCCAAGACACATATGGGCGTCTGGGAGTTGCTGTCGGTGATGTTTGTGGCGGAAGCTATTTTTGGCCCCGCAGGGCTCGTGGCGGCGCCGCTCTTTTACGCCTATCTGAAAAAAGAGCTGTTTGCAGCGCGGCTGATCTAACCCCGCCTTTTTGGCACTGCACCTTGAGGCGGGGTGCAGATGCCCATCTCCCCCGCTCTCTTCGCTGCAAGCACCACGCCCAGCATCTCCAAACCCCCAACGCGCAAGAGATGCTGCTGGACTACCGCATCTCCTCAACACGGCTTCGCTGCCTGCAGGCGCCTTCCAGCCCCAGCTGATCAGCACCCAGATCGGCCGGCTTTCCCACGGCCACGCCGTCGATGACCGATGGGCACTCTGCCAGTATCGGCACAACACAGGCGTAAAAAAACCTCAGTGATGAAACCGAGGCTCTTTGTATTGAATGATCCGAAATCTTAATTAATAGACTTCCGGAACATACATGGAAGCGGGCACAGGCAGGCGGCTGTAGTCCGGATGGCGGATCCGGTCGGGCAGCACGACATTCTCATGGTCCACATCGGTGTAGGGCACCTGGGCCAGAAAGTGTGCAATGCAGTTGAGGCGTGCCTTTTTCTTGTCATCGGCATGCACCAGCCACCAGGGCGCCTCAGGAATGTGGGTGCGCTCCAGCATCACTTCCTTGGCCTTGGTGTATTCCTCCCAGCGGACGCGGCTTTGCAGGTCCATCGGCGAGAGCTTCCACTGCTTGAGGGGATCATGGATACGGCCCAGGAAGCGCAGGTGCTGCTCTTCATCACTGATCGAGAACCAGTACTTGACCAGCAAGATCCCCGAGCGCACGAGCATCTTCTCAAACTCGGGCACGGTGCGGAAGAACTCTTCGTACTGGTCATTGGTGCAAAAGCCCATGACCTTTTCGACACCAGCGCGGTTGTACCAGCTGCGGTCAAACAGCACGATCTCGCCAGCGGCGGGCAGGTGTGCCACATAGCGCTGGAAGTACCACTGCGTGCGCTCGCGGTCGTTGGGGGCCGGCAAGGCGGCCACGCGCACCACGCGGGGGTTGAGGCGCTGGGTGATGCGCTTGATCACACCGCCCTTGCCTGCGGCATCGCGCCCCTCGAACAGCACCACCACCTTCTGGCCGGTGTGCTGCACCCAGTCCTGCAGCTTGACCAGTTCACCCTGCAGCCTCAAGAGCTCGCGGAAGTACTGGTAGTCGTGCTCCGTCATCCCTGCGGCGAACGGCGCGCCCAGCATGCCGTCCTCCATCTCGAGCTCCAGAGACTCGTCATAGTCATCCATCACATCACGCGCAATCTTGTGCATGACGTCTTCTGGTGAAATTCCTAATCGATCTTTCATAGTGGCGCATCCCTAGTGCCGCTATCTTGCCGAAGTTGTGTGACGACAGAATGACAAGAAAATGTCAAAACAACGTCAAACGTTACATTCGTTGCAAATCTAACAAAGCCGCACGAATAGTGGCCGCATCCTCTGGATTGCCGGTCTGGTTGAGGTAGGTTTGCAGATCTTCCCGGGCCCGGTCGTGCACGCCCAGCTCTGCATAAGCCAGGCCCCGGTCGCGCAGCTCCGACCATTCGCTGGGCAGCAGCACCAGCAGCCGGTTTTGCACCTCAATGAGCTTGCCCCAGTTCTTGTCGCTGCGGTAGACCTCCTTGAGGTTGGAGAGCATGCGCGCAATGATGTCGCGTGGCGTTGCGGCCTGCAGGTACAGGCCCAGCGGCACATCGTCTTCATCGACGCGGTGAAACGCCTTTTGCATGGGCTCGAGCATCTCGGCGAGCATATTGCTGGAAAACGACTGGCCCGACAGCGGATCGAGCACGATCTGCCCCTCTGCCACGCTCACCTTGAGCAGAAAATGGCCGGGAAAGCAGATGCCATGCGCGGGCAGCTGCAAAGCCGTGGCCAGCTCCAGCCAGATGACCGCCAGCGACACGGGAATGCCGCGCCGGCGGTGCAGCACGGCATTGAGGCAGCTGTTGTCGAGCGCATAGAAGTCATTGGGGTTGCCCTGGAAACCCCACTCGGCATAAAAACGGTGGTTGAGCGCCTTGAGCCGCGTCAGCGCACTGCGGCTGCTGGCATCGCGGCTCTCCATCAGCTGGCCCAGCAGCTGGTCGACCTCGTTCAGGACCTGCTGGGTGTCCAGCTGCGGGTACTCGATGCAGGCCACGGCAGCGGCGGCTTCGAGCAGCGGAAAACCATCGTCACTGCTGACCAGCGATTCAAAATGCTCCAACGGTGTGGGGATAGAAAAGCGGAAGTCCATACACATCCCAACTGCAGCGCCTTCGCATACATCGCTGGCACCTTGGGGCGCTGCCAGTGCCATGACGCCATGTATACCACCAGATGGGCTGGCCTGCAGGGTCTGCGCGATGGAAATCACGCAAAAACCGCATATTCCCTAATAGAGGGAACTATTCTGTCAGCGGCGCAACATTGCGCGCAGCTTCATGCCGGACAAGGCCAGCACACCAAAATACAGCAGCGCCGCCCCCGCCATCCACAGCGCCAGCAGACCCACGCGCTCCAGGCGGTGCGCGCCCAGCGCGACCCAATCGGTCATCTGCGCGCCCCAGGCCAGAAAGATGCCCAGCAGCGCAACGGCCAGCGATACCCGGGCCAGAAAGATCCACCAGCCCGGCTTGGGCTTGAAGCTGCCGCGCCGGATCA
The DNA here is from genome assembly GCF_037479395.1 of Comamonas sp. MYb21. NCBI lineage: Bacteria > Pseudomonadati > Pseudomonadota > Betaproteobacteria > Burkholderiales > Comamonadaceae > Comamonas > Comamonas sp. MYb21. Next base: position 255,457 of record NZ_JBBGZC010000007.1, read on the forward strand.
AGCCCACCAGCAGCCACAGCGCATTGATGACCGCACCCAGGCCGATCGACAAGGCCAGACCGGTATGGGCCATCGTGGGCACCAGCACCAGGTTCAACAGCTGCGTCAGCACCAGCACACAGATGGCAATCTTCACCGGCGTACGGATGTCCTGGCTGGCATAGAAGCCCGGCGCCAGCACCTTGATGGCGACCATGGCCAGCAGGCCCACGCCATAGCCTTGCAGCGCCAGCGCAATCTGGCCCACATCCGAGCCCTTGAGCGCGCCGTAGTGGAACAGCACCGCTACCAAGGGCTTGGCAAACAGCAGCAGGCCCGCCGCACAAGGGGCGGCCAGCAACACCACAATGCGCAGGCCCCAGTCGAGCATGGCGCCATAGCGCTCATCATCACCGGCCGCCTTGGCCGACGACAGCTGCGGCGTCAGCACCACGCCCAGCGCCACGCCCAGCAAGGCGGTGGGGAACTCCATCAGGCGGTCGGCATAGAACAGCCAGGTCACGCTGCCCGGTGCCAGGTAGGAGGCAATCTGGGTATTGATCATCAGCGAGATCTGGGCCACGCCCACGCCCAGCAGGGCGGGCGCCATCAGCGACAGGATGCGGCGCACACCGGCATCGGCCCAGGCCTGCTTGATGACCGAGGGCCGGCAGGAGATACGCGGCAGCATGCCGATGCGGCGCAGCGCGGGAAACTGCACCACCAGCTGCAGCACGCCGCCGGCCATCACACCAACAGCCATGCCATAGATGGGCTCCAGGCCATGGCTGCGCATCCAGGGGGTCAGCGCCAGGGCCGCCACAATCATGCTGACATTGAGCAGCACCGGCGTGAAGGCCGGCACGATAAAGCGCTTCCAGGTATTGAGCACGCCCGCAGCCAGCGCCACCAGCGACATGAAGCCGATATACGGGAACATCCAGCGCGTCATCAGCACCGCTGCGTCATAGCTGTGCGGGTTCTGGCGCAGGCCACTGGCCAGCAGCCAGACCAGCGCGGGCGCCGCGACCACGCCCAGCACGCAGGTCAGCGCCAGAATCCAGAACAGCACCGTGGCCACGCTGTGCACCAAGTCACGTGTGCGCTCCTCGCCTTCCTTGGTCAAGGTGGTGGCCAGCACCGGCACAAAGGCCTGGCTGAAGGCCCCTTCTGCAAACAGGCGCCTGAACAGGTTGGGAATGCGAAAGGCAACGTTGAACGCGTCGGTCAGTGCGCTGGCACCAAACATGGTGGCCATCAGCAGATCGCGGGCAAGCCCTGTGATACGCGAGAGCAGCGTAAACAGGGAGACGGTGGAGGCAGCTTTGAACAGTGACACCCGGGCAGTGTAGCCGCGCCGCTGGCGGGAAATTGCCGGTTATCTGGATTTCTGAGTAAACAGCGGCTATAATGCCCGATTCACTGAAAACATCCGCAGACTCAAAGGACACTCATCATGGCATCTAAGCCAGTCAAAAAGAACCCCCGTTTGGCATCCGGCCGTAAGCGCGCCCGCCAAACCATCAAGCTGAACGCCGCCAACACCTCGCTGCGTTCCAAGTACCGTACCGCTATCAAGAACGTGGAAAAGGCTGTTGCCGCTGGCGACAAGACCAAGGCCACCGAACTGTTTGCCAAGGCGCAATCCGTGCTGGACACGATTGCCGACAAGGGCATCTTCCACAAGAACAAGGCTGCTCGCGATAAGAGCCGCATTGCTGCCAAGGTCAAGGCCCTGGCACTGGCCGCCTAAGCCCATTAGGCAATCGCACGGGCAGGATCCCCTGCCCGCCGTTTGTAACGGGTGCGCTCTCAGTGAACTAAAAAGCCGTCGCAAGACGGCTTTTTTCGTTGTGTGGGCCGTTTCTTTGCAGTGCCGGGTGAGAAGGGCCAACCTGCAGGCAGCCAAGTCCAGCCCAGCAGGCTAGGCGCCCATGCATCTAGGCCATGGGGCAGCCGATGCACCGCCGGCACCCGCACCGCACCAAGACATGCCAAATACCGGCTCGCAAAAAAGGCCTGAAAACTCAGGCCTTGGTGGTGGTGTTGCCGGTGCTGCCAGCCGGACTGGCGGGGCCGCCAGGGTTGCCTGGCGCCTCCGGAATCAGGCAGGCATCGGTGGTCTGCAGGCCATTGTCGCGCGCAAAGTTCATCACAAAGTCCCAAGCCATCGGCTCGTGCACCTGCAACTCCCGCTTGACGATTACGCATTTGGCGCCGTTCATCGTCGTGGGAACGCACCAGGGCGAATAGCCCAGATGGCCACCACGGCGCATGCCGCCGGGACGAAACTGGCTCATCACCCCCGCCAGACGCTCCGCCCAGTCACTGGGGCGAAAGGTCTTGCCATTCTGGGTCAGGCCCAGAATGAAAACTTCTTGAGATGTGGGAGAAACCATGGGATGGAAGCCTCTGATAGACGCCTGAGCACAGGATCACTGCCTCAGGCCAAACCCGTATTTTAACTCTTATATAAGAGATACGCACGCGCAAGGCATAAGTTCAAAACATCATCAAATGCAAGAAGTGCATAACTTTGCGCAGCAGGCCAGGGCCGCCGCAGCGGATATGCCCAGGCCTTGGCGCTGCGTAGTCTAGCTTGCGAGGATTGGGCCTCGCCGGCACTCTGGCTCCACTGCGATTCTGTGATGCGCATTCTTCACTAGTCTGTCGCTACGCAGCCCCTAGAATGGGACTTCCGCTGGTGCCATGCCATAGGGGCCTGGGCCATGGCGGATTTTTTGATTCTGTTTCTTTTTTCCGGAGATTTCCATGCAAGACACCGTCAAGCCTTCTGAGCCCCATGTGATGACTACCTATGGCCGCGTGCCGGTCGCACTGGAGCGAGGCCAGGGCGTGCGTGTCTGGGATGTCAACGGCAAGGAATACCTCGATGCGCTGGGCGGTATCGCCGTCAACACGCTGGGCCACAACCACGCCAAGCTGGTCGCTGCGCTGCACGACCAGATGACCAAGCTGATCCATACCAGCAACTACTATTATGTGCCCGGCCAGGAAAAGCTGGCGGCCCTGCTCGTCGAGCGCTCGAAGATGACCAATGTCTTCTTCTGCTCCACCGGCCTGGAAGCGAACGAGGCATCGATCAAGATCGCGCGCAAGTACGGCGTGGACAAGGGCATCGAAAAGCCGGTGATCGTCGTGTTCGACCATGCCTTCCATGGCCGCTCGATCGCCACTATGAGCGCCACCGCCAACCCCAAGGTGCGCAATGGCTTTGGCCCGCTGCTCGACGGCTTTCTGCGCGTGCCGGCCAATGACTTCGTCGCGCTGCAGGAAGCGACCGAAGGCAACCCCAATATCGTCGGCGTGATGATGGAGCCCATCCAGGGCGAAGGCGGCCTGCACCCGATGCGCGCCGACTTCATGAAGCAGGTGCGTGAGCTCTGCGACGCCAAGGACTGGCTGTTCATCGTCGACGAAATCCAGGCTGGCATGGGCCGCACCGGCAAGTGGTTTGCCCACCAGTGGGCCGGCATCGTGCCCGATGTGATGTCGCTGGCCAAGGGCCTGGGCTCGGGCGTACCGGTGGGTGCGGTCGTCGCCGGCCCCAAGGCTGCCAAGGTGCTGCAACCGGGCAACCATGGCACCACCTTTGGCGGCAACCCGCTGGCCATGCGTGCCGGTGTGGAAACCATTGCCATCATGGAAGAAGAAGGCCTGCTGGCCAATGCCACCAAGGTGGGTGACTACCTGCAGGCCGCGCTGAACCAGGCGCTGGCGGGCACGCCCGGCTTTGTTGAAGTGCGCGGCCAGGGCCTGATGATCGGCGTGGAGCTGAACAAGCCTTGCGGCGAGCTGATCACACGCGGCGTGCAAGAAGCCGGCCTGCTGTTCAGCGTCACCGCCGACACCGTGATCCGCATCGTGCCACCGCTGATCCTGACCGAAGCCGAGGCCGATGAGATCGTCGCCAAGCTCGTGCCGCTGGTCAAATCCTTCCTGGCGGGCCAATAAGGCCAGAAAAGAACGCAATGAAACACTATCTGCAATTCCAGGACTTCACGGCTGACGAATACGAATACCTGCTCAAGCGCGCGGCGCTGATCAAGCAGAAGTTCAAGGGCTATGTGACCCACCACACCCTGGCTGACCGCACCTTGGCGATGATCTTCGAGAAGGCCAGCACCCGCACCCGTGTGAGCTTTGAAGCCGGCATGTACCAGTTGGGCGGCTCGGTGGTGCACCTGACCACCGGCGACAGCCAGCTGGGCCGCGCCGAGCCCATCGAGGACAGCGCGCGCGTGATCAGCCGCATGACCGATCTGGTGATGATCCGCACCTTCGGCCAGGACAAGATCGAGCGCTTTGCGTCGCACTCACGCGTGCCGGTCATCAATGGCCTGACCAACGAGTTCCACCCCTGCCAGATCCTCGCTGACATCTTCACCTTCATCGAGCACCGCGGCTCGATCCAGGGCAAGACGGTGGCCTGGGTGGGTGACGGCAACAACATGGCCAACACCTGGCTGCAGGCGGCCAACCTGCTGGGCTTCAAGGTCCATGTCAGCACGCCCAGCGGCTACGGCATCGACGAGCAACTGGCCTTCAGCGGCCGCGCCTACGACAAGGGCTGCTACCAGCTGTTCAGCGATCCGCACGAGGCCTGCAAGGGCGCGGATCTGGTCACCACCGATGTCTGGACCAGCATGGGCTATGAAGAGGAAAACGAAAAGCGCAAGAAGGCCTTTGCCGACTGGTGCGTGGACCTCGACATGATGGCCGTGGCCAAGAAGGACGCCCTCTTCATGCACTGCCTGCCCGCCCACCGCGGCGAAGAGGTGCAGGCCGAGGTCATCGACGGCCCACAGTCCGTCGTCTGGGACGAGGCCGAGAACCGCATGCATGTGCAAAAGGCCTTGATGGAGTACCTGCTGATCGGCAAACAGGGGTAAGTTGCCGCCAGCCAGCTAACCGTCGTTCAGCTGGCTCAGCTACCCAAGTCGGTCCAGATGTAGCAATGCCCCGAACCTTGCGGTTTCGGGGCATTGTTATTTCAGCGCTGATCCGGCAGATCAGGCAGCCGGAGCCGTGGTGCGGATCAGGTGGTCAAACGCGCTCAGCGCAGCAGTCGCACCGGCACCTGCGGCGATGACGATCTGCTTGTAGGGCACATTGGTGCAGTCACCAGCGGCAAACACGCCGGGCAGGTTGGTGTGGCCCTTGGCGTCGATCTCGATCTCGCCAAACGGGGTCAGCTGCACGGTGCCCTTGAGCCAGCCGGTGTTGGGCAGCAAGCCGATCTGCACAAAGATGCCTTCGAGCGCCACGGTCTTGGTCTCATCGTTCGTGCGGTCCTTGTAGGTCAGGCCCGTCACCTTCTTGCCGTCACCGTTCACTTCGGTGGTCTGCGCATTCAGGATGACCGTCACATTGGGCAGGCTGCGCAGCTTGCGCTGCAGCACGGCATCGGCCTTCAGCTCGGCGGCAAACTCCAGCAAGGTCACATGCTTGACCACGCCAGCCAGGTCAATGGCCGCCTCGACACCCGAGTTGCCACCACCGATCACCGCGACGGGCTTGCCCTTGAAGAGCGGGCCGTCGCAGTGCGGGCAGTAGGTCACGCCCTTGGTGCGGTAGGTATCCTCACCGGGCACATTCATGTTGCGCCAGCGCGCGCCGGTCGACAGGATCACCGTGCGGGCCTTGAGCTTGGCACCCGATTCGGTCTCGATCTCGATCAGGCCACCCTCCTGCGCTGCGGGCGTCAGGGCCTTGGCGGTCTGCAGGTTCATGATGTCGACCTCGTAGTCGCGGATATGGCTCTCCATCGCGGCCGCAAACTTGGGGCCATCGGTCTTGCTCACGGAGATGAAGTTCTCGATATCCACGGTGTCGAGCACCTGGCCACCCAGGCGTTCGGCCGCAATGCCGGTGCGGATGCCCTTGCGCGCCGCATAGATTGCTGCGGCCGCGCCTGCGGGGCCACCGCCGACGATCAGCACATCAAAGGCGTCCTTGCCCGAAATCTTTTGCGCTTCGCGGGCTGCAGCGCCGGTATCGACCTTGGCAACGATCTCGGCGAGCTCCATGCGGCCCTGGCCAAAACGCTGGCCGTTGACGAACACGGTGGGCACACCCATGATTTCGCGCTCTTGCACTTCCTTCTGGAACAGGCCTCCATCGATCGCGGTGTGCGTGATCTTGGGGTTGAGCACGGACATCAGGTTCAGCGCCTGCACGACGTCCGGGCAGTTGTGGCAGGACAGCGAGTAGAAGGTCTCGAAGTGCAGCGGCGTGTCGATGTTCTTGACCTGCTCGAGCAGCTCGGCGGACTCCTTGGAGGGGTGGCCGCCCACTTGCAGCAGCGCCAGCACCAGCGAGGTGAATTCATGGCCCAGCGGCACACCGGCGAAACGCACGCCGACATCGGTGCCCGGGTTGGTGATCAGGAAAGACGGCTTGCGCACATCGGCCGCATTGTCTTCGACCACCGTGATCTTGTCGTTCAGTTCTTTGATATCGGCCAGCAGCTGGCGCACTTCCTTCGACTTGTCACCGTCATCCAGGGTCGCCACCAGCTCGACGGGCTTGGTCAAGCGCTCCAGGTAGGCTTTCAGTTGGGCTTTCATGGTGTTGTCGAGCATGGGACTTCCTTCAAACTTCTCGTGCCCCGCCAGGGGGCGATGCAGCACTTTTCAAAAAAACAAAGCCCGGGCGCCAGGCACCCGGGCGTCTACTACGTTGGAATTGCAGCAGTAAGTAAAGGCTTAGGCTTAGATCTTGCCGACCAGGTCCAGCGAAGGAGCCAGGGTCTTTTCGCCTTCTTGCCACTTGGCTGGGCAGACTTCACCGGGGTGCGAAGCCACGTACTGGGCCGCCTTGATCTTGCGCAGCAGGTCTTCTGCATTGCGGCCGACGCCTTCAGCGGTGATTTCCATGGCCTGGATCACGCCTTCTGGATCGACGATGAAGGTGGCACGGTCTGCCAGGCCTTGGCCTTCGCGCAGGCAGTCAAAGTTCTGGCTGATTTGCCAGGTTGGGTCACCCAGCATCGTGTACTTGATCTTGGCGATGGTGTCCGAGGTGTCGTGCCATGCCTTGTGCACGAAATGGGTGTCGGTCGAGACGGAATAGACTTCCACGCCCAGCTTTTGCAGTTCAGCGTAGTGGTCAGCCACGTCGCCCAGTTCGGTGGGGCACACGAAGGTGAAGTCCGCAGGGTAGAAGAAGAACACAGCCCACTTGCCCAGGACGTCTTTTTCGGTCACTTCGATGAACTTGCCATCCTTGAATGCTTGCGTCGCGAAAGGCTTGATCTTGCTGTTGAGTACGGACATGGTGGTTTCCTTCTGTTGAGTAAAAACGATTGACAGGAGTCAGTATAAAAAGATCTTACTAATTGATCAATTCAATTAATATAATCATTTCAATTTAAACAAACTATTATTTAAATCCTGACCCAAGGCAGATGGCTATATGCGGGCAGCGGCCTGTTTTGCAAGCCTGCACCGCTAAGCGCGCCTTGCTCACTGCAACTTAGCACAGCGCCATGACAGCGCAGTTGCGCTGCAGCAAGCCGCATCATGCAAGCAAGCTGCGGGCTGCGTCAAATGAGAACACGACTCAGCCTTACACGCAGCCAGAGCAAAAGCACGGGGGATAAGCGCTGCTCGGTTTGGTTGCTTGACCTTTCGCAAGGACAATAGCCCCAATACCCGTCATTCACACAAGAGAAGGAGCCCACCATGAAAGGCGATCCCAAGGCCATCGGTTTTCTGCAAGCGCAGCTGAAAAACGAACTCACCGCCATCAACCAGTACTTTCTGCATTACCGCATGTACAAGCACTGGGGTCTGGACAAGCTGGCCAAGAAGGAATACGAGGAATCCATTGGCGAGATGAAGCATGCCGACTGGCTGATGGACCGCATCTTCATGCTCGACGGCCTGCCCAACCTGCAGGACCTGGGCAAGCTGCAGATCGGTGAAGACGTGCCAGAAGCGCTGGCCTGTGACCTGCGTCTGGAGCAAGCCGCGCAAGCCACCATCAAGGACGGCATTGCCCACTGCGAAAGCGTGCGTGACTATGTCTCGCGCGACTTGCTGCAAAAGATCCTGGACGACACCGAAGAGCACATCGATTTTCTCGAGACCCAGCTGGACCTGATCGACAAGGTCGGCATCCAGAACTACCTGCAGTCCATCATGGGCGAGGTCGAATAAGCTGCGCCTCCAGCAACACCACGCAAAAAGGACCTTCGGGTCCTTTTTTGTTGTATCTGTCGCACAAACCTGCTTGCATTGATGGTTAAACAATAATCATTCGCGACTTCTATTACACTGCGCCTTCATCTTTCTTCGCACGCCAGCATCGTTTGTTTACCGATGTCAGCCAGCGCACCGGGTCCGCCCTCACTGCCATGCTGCGTGCACGACTATCCCTTCGCCTTGCGGTCCACAGGCCGCAGCTGGGCGCTCGGATGCCAGCACCTGCATCCACAGCGCAGCCCCCTGCATGGCAGTGGTCAGGCCCGGTAATGCTCAAGCGCTGCACCTTTCAGCGCGCCGTTTTTCCGCGTTCAACACCCGACCACCATGTCTGACACCCTGATCCCCGCAGCCGCGCCGCGTGCGCTGCACTCCGCTTTGCACACGGCCTTGTGGGCTGCCCTGGCCTGCTGGGGTGGCAACGCATTGGCACAAAGCACGCAATCGGTAACTGTTGCGCCGGCAGAAACCACACTCGCCCCCATCACCGTGCAGGGCGAGAGCCAAGCCGAGACGGCCACCGGCCCGGTCAAAGGTTTTGTCGCCAAACGCGCCATCTCGGCCACCAAGACCGACACGCCGCTGATCGAGACGCCACAAGCGATCAGCGTGGTGACGCGCGACCAGTTTGAAGCCCAGGGCGTGACGACCCTGCGCGAGACCACACGCTATGCAGCGGGCATCAACTCCAGCTATTTCGACAACCGGGTCGACAGCTTCAAGGCGCGCGGCGGCGATGTCAGCCAGTACCAGGATGGCCTGCTGCGCATCTATGGCACCTACAACAACATCAAGGTCGAGCCCTATACCTTGGAGCGGGTCGAGTTTCTGCGCGGCCCCTCGTCGGTGCTCTACGGCCAGGGCAGTGTGGGCGGCGTGCTCAACCTGACCAGCAAACGCCCGGTGGACCAGCCCCAGCGCGAGCTGCAGGTTCAGCTGGGCAGCCACAGCCGCAAGCAGATTGCCAGCGACATCACCGGCCCCATCGACGAAGACGGCCGCTGGCTCTACCGCCTGGTGGCAGTGGGCCGTGACAGCAACACCCAGGTCGACCATGTCAAGGACGACCGCCTGGTCATTGCGCCCTCGCTCACCTTCAAGCCCTTTGCCGGCACCTCGCTGACCTTGCAGGCCATGTACCACAAGGACAAGAGCGGCTCGATCACCCAGTTCTTCCCCTGGCAGGGCACGCGCCTACCCAGCCCCTATGGCCAGATTCCGACCAACACCTTCATCAGCGAGCCGAACTTTGACAAGTACGACTCCGAGAACAAGTCCTTTGGCTATCTGTTCAGCCACCAGCTGAACGACAGCTGGACCCTGCGCCAGAACCTGCGCCGCACCACCAGCGAGGTGGACTACCGCACGCTCTACACCAGCTTTGCCGCCAACGCAGCTGCTGGCCGCCCTGCCCGGCCGGTGTTCGATGCCGATGGCCGCACCGTGCAGCGCGATGCTGTCTGGCAGGTCAATGGCGGCCGCATGCTGCTGGTCGATACCCAGCTCGAAGGCAAGCTGCAGACCGGCGAAGTGCAGCACACGGTGCTCGCTGGCATGGACTGGCAGCGCAACACCACCAGCCAGGCGAGCTGGCGCGCGCTGGGCACGCCGCTCGATGTCTACAACCCCGTCTATGGCTCGTTCACGCCGCCCACGGCCTCACAATTGGTGCAGGCGCCCAACGTGTCGCAGCGCCAGCTGGGCTTTTACTTGCAGGACCAGGTGCGCTGGGGCGACTGGAGCGCCACGGCCGGCCTGCGCCGCGACCATGCCAAGACCGAGACCGAAGGGCGGCCCGCAGCCGCTGCCGACGATTCGGCCTGGACCAAGCGCGTCGGTCTGACCTACCAGGCCGGCGGCGGCTGGGCGCCTTACATCAGCTACACCGAGTCCTTCCAGCCGCTGGGCGGCGTGGACTTTTACGGCACGCCCTACAAGCCCCAGCGCGGCAAGCAGGTCGAAGCCGGTGTGAAGTGGATTCCCGAGGGCCGGGGCATCTCCGGCTATGCCGCCGTCTACAGCCTGCGCGAGCAAAACCGCAAGACCAATGACCCGGCCAACCCGCTCAACAGCCTGCAGCTGGGCGAGGTCAAGACCCAGGGCTTTGAAGCCGAGATGACCGCCAGTCTGGCCAAGCGCTGGGACTGGACCGTCGCCTATGCCTATACCGACGCCAAGATCAGCCGCAGCAATGCGGGCGACCAGGGCCAGCGCGTGGCCGCCGTCTCGCGCCACATGGCATCGAGCTGGCTGACACACCGCTTTGCCAGCCAGGGGCGCGGCGGCTGGAGCGTGGGTGCGGGCATGCGCTACACCGGCTCGCAGTGGTCGGGCACCAGCGCCATCGACACGCCCTCCTCGCTGCTGACCGATGCGATGGTGGCCTATGACAGCGGCGACTGGCGCCTGGCCTTCCATGCCAACAACCTGACCGACAAGGTCGTGATCACGCAGTGCCTCTCACGCGGCGACTGCTTCTACGGCGAGCGCCGCAACTTTCTGCTGACCGCGACCTACCGCTACTGATCGCCAAGAGTCAGCTCTGGTCGCGGGCAGCTGAATGCCCGCGACATGGACGCAAAAAAAGGCTGCGATAAACACCGCAGCCTTTTGCCTTTCTGGCTGGTCGCGAATCAGGCAGCCACCGGCTCCGTGGTCGCCAGAAAATCCTGGCCAATGCGGCCGCCCAGCGCATGCACGCGCTCCAAAAAGCGCACCAAAAAGGCATGCAGGCCGGTGGCCAGCAGCTCATCGATGCGCCCGTACTGCAGCTCGGCCAAGAGCAGGCCGGCCTGGCGCTGGGTTTCAGCCGAGTGGTCATTGGCAACGGCCTGCAGGATCTGCACCACCTCGTACATGCTGGCATGCAGGGAGCGCGGCATGTCGCGCCGCAGGATCAGCATCTCGGCCACGCGCTCGGGCGTGATCACATTGCGGTAGACCTTGCGGTAGACCTCGAAGGCCGATACGCTGCGCAAGATCGCGCTCCAGTGGTAGAAGTCCGAGGGCTGGCTGCCCTTGCCCGGCTGGTAGGAGCCGTGGTAGTCGTTCTTGACAGCATGGAAGCGCACATCCAGGAGGCGGGCCGTGTTGTCGGCCCGCTCGATGAAGGTGCCCAGGCGCAAGAACAAAAAGGCATCGTCTTGCAGCATCGTGCCCGAGACCACACCGCGCGAGAGGTGCGAGCGGTGCTTGACCCACTCGAAGAACTTGGCCGGGTCGGTCTCGAACTTCTTGGCCTTGAAAAGCCGGTTCATATCGAGCCAGGTCAGGTTCTGCGTCTCCCAGGCCTCGGTGGTCAAGGCGCCACGCACGGCGCGCGCGTTCTCGCGCGCAGCCAGCAGGCAGCTGTAGATCGATGAGGTGTTGGTCTCGTCGCGCACCATGAAGTGCAACACCCCATCGAGGGTGATCTCGTCATGGCGCTCGTAGTAGGCAGGCAGCAGCTCGCTGATGGACAGCACGCTTTGCCAGGCCTTGGTCGCGGCGGTCGCGGACTGCGGCAGCATGGAGGTCTCGTAGCTCACATTGAGCATGCGGGCTGTGTTCTCTGCCCGCTCGGTGTAGCGGGACATCCAGTAGAGGTGATCGGCGGTTCGGCTCAACATAGTGACATTCTTTCGCTAGGCAGATGGATGGCTTTCAATCAGGAACCTCCGGGGCTCACTGCTGCATGCCATCCCATTCGCTGTAATCGTCCTCCGGGCCGCGCAGCACCCAGGTGTCCTTGGTACCTCCGCCTTGCGAGGAGTTGACTACCAGCGATCCATCCTTGAGCGCCACGCGCGTGAGGCCCCCGGGCACCATTTGCACTTCCTTGCCGCTCAGCACAAAGGGGCGCAGATCGATGTGGCGCGGCGCGATGCCGCTTTCCACATAGGTGGGGCTGCTCGAGAGGCTCAAGGTCGGCTGGGCGATATAGCCATTGGGCTTGGCCTTGAGCACCGCGCGGAAGGCCTCGATCTCGGCGCGTGTGGAGGCCGGGCCGATCAGCATGCCGTAGCCGCCAGCGCCATGCACCTCCTTGACCACCAGCTCATCGAGGTGGTCCAGCACATAGGCCAGGTCATCGGGCTTGCGGCACATCCAGGTCGGCACGTTCTTCAGGATGGCCTCTTCGCCCAGGTAGAAGCGGATCATCGCCGGCACATAGGGGTAGACCGATTTGTCATCGGCCACGCCCGTGCCCACCGCATTGCAGATGGCCACATTGCCCTTGCGGTAGGCGCGCATCAGGCCGGCGCAACCCAGGGTGGAGCTGGGGCGGAAAACAGTGGGGTCAAGAAAGTCGTCATCGACCCGGCGGTAGATCACATCCACCCGCTGCAGGCCCTGCGTGGTGCGCATGTAGACCACATCATCGCGCACCAGCAGGTCCTGGCCTTCAACCAGCTCCACGCCCATCTGCTGGGCGAGGAAGGCATGCTCAAAGTAGGCGCTGTTGTACATGCCCGGCGTCAGCACCACCACCGTGGGGTTGTTGGCCGCCTGGTTGGGCGCACTGGCACGCAAGGTGTCGAGCAGCATATCCGGGTAATGCGCCACCGGCGCCACCGCATGGCTGCTGAACAGGCTGGGAAAGAGGCGCATCATCATGCGGCGGTTTTCCAGCATGTACGACACGCCCGAGGGCACGCGCAGGTTGTCTTCGAGCACATAGTAGGTGCCGCTGCCGTCCACCTCGGCTGCGCGCACGATGTCGATGCCGGCGATATGCGCATAGGTGTCCAGCGGCACATGCACGCCCCGCATCTCGGGCCGGTACTGGCTGTTGTCCAGCACCAGGTCGCGCGGAATGATGCCGGCCTTCAGAATTTCCTGGTCGTGGTAGACATCGTGGATAAAGCGGTTCAGGGCTGCCACGCGCTGCACCAGGCCCTTTTGCATCTGGGCCCACTCCTGCGAGGGGATGATGCGCGGGATCAGATCAAAGGGAATCAGGCGCTCGGTGCCCGAGCCGTCTTCGTCCTTTTCGCCATAGACCGCAAAGGTGATCCCTACGCGGCGGAATATCAGCTCGGCCTCCTCGCGCAAGGCTTGCATCTTCTCGAAGGGCTGCAGCTGCAGCCATTTGGCATAGCTTTGGTAGTGCGCTCTTTCGGCACCTGCTGCATAAGGCAGGCCCTGGTACATCTCATCGAACTTTTGCATCGCAAAATCCTTTCTGGCACCAGCAGCTTAGCAAGTTTCGCGCCACCCAAAACTAAGTACTAACCTTCATCAAGAATTAGTGCTTGATTTGTTTTGTTAATATCCAATATGTCGCTTGTCTGGCCCTGCTCGGCAGCCTGGTGGCGCCAATAGCGCGGCCGCTTTTGCCGCTCGCACAGCAGCGCCTGGGGCTGGTCGGAGCGCCAGTGTGCTGCACCGCAATGGACCGTGTTGCGCAGCACAATCTGCATCTCCTGGTAACGCTGCTGTACCCGCGCAGCCGGGTGCCTGAAGCGGTTGCGGTAGCCCGTTTGTGCCACCACCCAGCGCGGGCGCACCGCCTCCAGCAGCGGCCGCGTGGACGAGGTGTTGCTGCCGTGGTGTGGGGCCAGCATCAGATCGGCCCGCAACACAGACGGCGCGCCCGCATAGCGCTGCACCAGCACCCACTCCTGGGCCCGCTCGATATCGCCGGGCAACAAGGCGCTGGCGGCATGGCCGCCGTGCGCCACCGCCTCGATGCGCAGCACGCAGCTGTGGGCATTGCCCGAGCTTGGCCGCTGGATGGCCCCCTCTTCCTCGGCTTCGCCAAGCGCTGCCTCGCTCGGAAACAACACGCTGAAATGCACTCCATCCCAGGTCCAGGCCTGGCCAGCAGCACAATCTTGCCAGGGCGCTTCGGCAATGCCCAGGCGCTGGCGCTCATGGGGCAGCAGCGAGCCCAGCATGCCCACCGGCTGGAGCTGCTCCACCACCGCCTGGGCACCGCCCGTATGGTCCACATGGGCGTGGCTGAGCACCAGCAGATCGAGCCGGCCGCTGTCCAGCCCGCGCACGCCCATCGCCCGCATCGCCGGCACCACCACCCGGTCGCCGGCATTGCTGCCAGACCCGTACAGCGGGCCCGCGTCATACAGCAGGCTGTGCCTGGCCGTCTGCACCACCACCGCCTGGCCCTGGCCCACATCCAGCGCCCAGAGCGCAAACTGGCCATGGGGTGGCCGCAGCGGCTGCCAGAACAAGGCGGGCAGCAGGCAAGGCAGACCCAGCAGCCGCAAGCGCCAAGGCCAGGGCAGCACCAGCCAGATGCCACCCAGCACGGCAACGAACGCCGCCCAGCCCGGCGCTGCCGCCAGCCACAGCGCCGCATGGGGCCAACTGGCCAGCCACTGCAGCGCCGCCATCAAGGGCTGCAGCGCCCAGGCCGCTGCCGTCCACAATGGCGGCAGCACGGCGCCCAGCAAGGCCAGCGGCGTGACCACCCAGGTCACCCAGGGGATGGCCAGCAGATTGGCCACAAAGCCGACCAGCGACACCTGGCCAAACAGCAGCAGGGACAAGGGCGTGATCGCCAGGGTCACCACCCACTGCTCGCGCAGCAGCTTGGCGGCGGCAGCGCAGGCGCCGCGCAGGCCGCGCTGCGCCCTGCCTTGCTCGGGCAGCGCAGCGCTGCGGCTCCCCCCCCCTCGGTCGGATGCAAACAAGATACCGACTGCCAGAAAGCTCAGCCAGAACCCCGCCTGCAGCAAGGCCATGGGCTGGGCCAGCACCACACAGACACAGGCCAGCAGCCAGCGCATATGCCAGGGCCATTGCCGGCCGCTCGATGCGAGCACGGCCACCACCACCAGCATCAGCACCGTGCGCTGCGCCGGAATGCCCCAACCGCTGAACAGCGCATAGAGCCCCGCGCACAGCACCCCGCCCCACAGGGCGACATGGGGTGCCGGCAGCCACAGGCACAGCGCCGGGCTGCGCCGCCAGCCCATGCGGATCAGCGCCGCCGCCACCCAGGCAAACAAGGTGATATGCAGGCCCGATATCGCCATCAGATGGGCCACGCCGGTGGTGCGGAACACACGCCAGTCCTCGCGCTCTATGGCACGCTGCTCCCCGGTCACCAGCGCCACCAGCACGCCGGCAATGCGCGCCTGCTCCGCCGCTTGCGCCTGGCCCGGCGGGGCAAGGCGCTGCACCATGGCATCGCGCACCGCCTGCCGCCAGCGCTGCACCACATGGCCTTGGCCGGAGGCCAGCAGCTGCGGCCCCTGGGCCTGGCCGTGGCGCACATAGCCCGTGGCCTGCACGCCCTGCTCCCACATCCACATCTCGTAGTCGAAACCATGCGGATTGAGGCTGCCATGGGGGGCACGCAAACGCAGCGGCAGCCGCCAGCGCTGCCCCGCCTGCAGCAGCGGAAGATCAGCCTCTGCCGATGCAGACGGCTCGGGCGCCGCAGCCGAAAAAGCCCGGTGGTCGGCGCGGTACCACGACAGGTCGATCAGCGGCGGCACCGCCACCGGCGCCGGCGCCCCCTCCTGCCCGCCTTGTCCGCCCCGCCAGGCCTGCCCGGTCTTGAGCCGAAAACGCTGGCCGCCGGTGATCGGCAAAGGCATGGCGACAATGACGCCCTCGACCTGCAGGTCCAGCCCTTCCAACGCTGGCAGCAGCTGCGTTTGCGCCTGATGGGCGGCACGCATGCCCGCCAGGCCCAAGGCCAGCGCAGCGGCGGCCAGGCAGCACAGCGCGCGATCCGGCCACGGCAGCGGCCCGCGCCAGCGGCTCAGCAGCAGGCTGGCCACGGCCCCCAAGAGCGCCAATGCCGCGTACTGCCAGACAGGCGCCAGGCTGGCCTGCTGCAGCTGCAGCGCCGTGCCCGCCAGGATGCCCCAGAGCCAGGCCGCCGGTCGCCAATAGCCCGCCCAGCCCGGCCCCACACTGCGCTGGTCTGCCCGCTTGCAGGAAGAGGTCTCCATCATCTCCACATGCTAGGTAGCGCTGCCTGCAGGCCCGATCAGGGCTTGCCCTAGAGTTCACCGCCGCCCCTCTCAGGCGACATGGGACATGGCGCCCTGGCAGGGCATTTGTGCCACACTTGGCGCTTTGCCCCGCCTCCACTTTTGAAAGGACTCCATGAGCGTTTACGACAAACTCCAGGCCCTCGGCATCAGCCTGCCGCCACTGGCGGTACCCGCAGCCGCCTATCTGCCCTATGTACAGACCGGCAACATGGTGTTTTTGAGCGGCCATATCGCCCGCAAGGATGGCAAGCCCTGGGTGGCGCAGTTTGGCCGCAACATCAACACCGAAGAAGGCAAGCTCGCGGCCCGCGCGGTGGCCATCGACCTGCTGGGCACCTTGCAGCATGCAGCTGGCGGCGATCTGAACCGTGTCAAGCGCGTGGTCAAGCTGATGAGCCTGGTCAACAGCACCGGTGACTTCACCGAGCAGCACCTGGTGACCAATGGCGCCAGCGAGTTGTTCGCCGAAGTGTTTGGCCCTGAAAAGGGTGCCCATGCCCGCAGCGCCTTTGGCGTCGCCCAGATCCCCATGGGTGCCTGCGTCGAGATCGAGCTGATCGCCGAACTGGCCTAACCCACGCAACCCGCCATGCGGCGCCCATGCCCTGCGGGTATGGCGCCGCATTGTTTTTGCATGCATCCACGCCCGGCGGGGGCTCTAAGATGCCTGTCTTCCACCCAGCAAGGACAACACCGGCATGAGCATCTACGACCAACTCAAAGCGCTGAACATTGAACTGCCGCCCGTGCGCACACCGGCTGCGGCTTACGCACCGTTTGCACAAACCGGCCAGCTGGTCTTTATCAGCGGCCACACGGCCAGCAAGAACGGCCAGCCCTGGACCGGCAAGCTGGGCAAGACCATGGACACCGCCGAAGGCCAGCAGGCAGCGCGCGCGGTCGCCATCGACCTGATGGGCACCCTGCAGGCGGCAGTGGGCGGCGATCTGAACCGGGTCAAGCGCATTGTCAAGCTGATGAGCCTGGTCAACAGCACCGAAGACTTCACCGAGCAACATCTGGTCACCAACGGCGCCAGCGAATTGCTGGCCCAGGTCTTTGGGCCCGCCAAGGGAGCCCACGCACGCAGCGCCTTTGGCGTGGCCCAGGTCCCACGGGGCGCCTGTGTCGAGATCGAACTCATCGCCGAAGTGGAATAAATCTGTCGATTAATCAATAGATTTTTCGCTAAATCCCTACAAAAGCCGCAGCCATGCGGCTTTCTTATGGGCGCCGTATCATGGCAGTCGCTAACGCCCCCCTGCCTGATTGACACACCCCATGCAAGAGCCCCGCCCCGCGCCCTCCTCCAGCAACACCACCCGCGGCAACGGCGGCTTTCAGCGCCTGCGCAGCGGCTGGCTGGTGGCCACTGCCTGCTCATTGGTGGCCTGCGCCTCCACCCCCGACGAGGACAGCCAGCGCCGCTACCAGGCATCGCCCCAGTATTCATCGGCCGACAAGCGCTTTCAGAACCCGCCCAACCCGGCGGCCAAGCCCCATGCCGGCGGCTTTCAGATCTGGTCGCGCTTTTTGTTTGGTGACAAGAGCGGCACCACACCGCAGGACAGCATTCCGGTCCACACCGTCACCCCGGCGCAGCTGCAAGCGCTGCCCGCCGATGCCAACCATGTGATCCGGCTCGGCCACTCCTCGCACCTGCTCAAGCTCCAGGGCCAGTACTGGCTCATCGACCCGGTGTTTGGTGAGCGCGTATCGCCATTCAGCTTTATCGGCCCCAAGCGCTTCCACCCCACGCCACTGCCCTTGCAGGACCTGCCGCCGATTGCCGGTCTCATCCTGTCGCACGACCACTACGACCACCTGGATGAGCCGACGATCAAGTTCCTGCTGGGCAAGGTCGAGCGCTACTTTGTGCCGCTGGCCGTGGGCGCGCGCCTGCGGGACATGGGCGTGGCGCCCGAGCGCATTGTCGAGCTCGACTGGTGGCAGCAGGAGCAGCACGCCGGCGTCGAAGTCACCGCCACGCCCAGCCAGCATTTCTCGGGCCGCACGCTCAATGACCGCAACAGCACGCTCTGGGCATCCTGGGTGCTGCAGACCGGTGGCCAGCGCATCTACTACAGCGGCGATACCGGCTACTTCCCCGGCTTCAAGGCCATTGGCGACAAATTTGGCGCGATGGACCTCGCACTGATGGAAAACGGCGCCTACGACGCCTACTGGCCCTCCGTGCACATGACGCCGGAAGAGACCATCCAGGCCTTCAGCGATGTGCGCGGCCAGGTGCTCTACAGCGTGCACAACAGCACCTTTGCGCTGGCCATGCACGGCTGGCGTGAGCCGCTGGACCGGCTCGCGGCGCTGGCGCAGCAGCAGGGCATCCAACTGGCCACGCCCGAGATCGGCGAGGTGCTGACCGTGGGCCAGCCGCGCAGCAACAAGCAGTGGTGGGAAGCGCTGCGCTAAGCGCCGCTCCCAAGTTTCCCCAGCCGCTCAAACCAAGGCTTACTCCACCTCAATCTGGGCGCGCTGCGCCACATCGCGCATCAGCGGCAGCTCGCGCTCCACCCGTGCCTGCAGCGCACGGCCATTGCCCCAGGCGGGCGTGAGACCAATGCTTTCTAGCTTTTGCTGGGTAGCGGGCTGGGCCATCACATCGGCCAAGGCGGCTTCGAGCTTGGCACGCACCGGCTCAGGCAGGCCAGCGGGCGCCAAAAAGGCAAACCAGGTGCTCATGTCAAAACCGGGAAAGCCGCTTTCGGCCACGGTCGGCACCTCGGGCAGCAAGGCCAGGCGCTGGGCGCCCCGCGCGGCAATCGGTTTGATCTTGCCGGCCTTGATCAGCGGCGTGGTCGCCACCACGGTGTCCACCGCCAATTGCACCTGGCCCCCCATCAGCGCGGTCAGGCTCGGCGTGCTGCCGTTGAAGGGCACATGCAGCATGCGCATGCCGGTCGCCGTCTTGAGCATCTCGCCGGCAAAGTGCACCGACGAGGCCGGGCCGAAGGAGCCGTAGGAAAAGCGGTCTGGTGCGGCCTTCGATTGCGCCACCAGGTCCTGCAGTGATGTGGCCTTGACGGCCTGGTTCGCCACCAGCACCAGGCCCATGTCTGCGACCAGGCCCAGCATGCTGAAGCTGCGCATCGGGTCATAGGGCAGCGCCTTGCGCACCACCGGGTTCATCGCCAAGGTGGAGCTGGCACCCAGAAACAAGGTATAGCCATCGGCAGCCGACTTGGCCACCTGGCCGCCAGCAACGGCCGTGCCGGCCCCAGGGCGGTTCTCGACAAACACCGACTGGCCCAGCTTCTCGCTGAGCTGCGAGGCCAGCAGCCGGCCCAGGATATCCGTGGCCCCGCCGGGTGCAAAAGGCACCACCAGCTTGATCGCGCGGTCGGGGTAGCCCTGCGCCAGCGCAGGGCGCAAGGCCAGGCCGGCAGCGCCTGCGGCCAGGTAGGTCAAAAAGCGGTGACGGGATATCGGCATGGACATGGGATCTACCTTTTTTGCGGAAAACGGGGGCAAGGGAGGGACCAGACAGGCGTTGCAGCAACGCCTGTCTGGGTGGGAGCGCAGCCTTAGAAGACGCGCCGGGTCAACGATCAACAGCGTGCTGTCAGCCCAGCACAGGGCTGCGCAGCCGGGCATGGCCGCTGGCCTGGTCGTAGGCATGGCCGATCTGCAGCAGCGCCTTGTCGGCCTGGGCCGGGCCGATGATCTGCAGACCGGCAGGCAGCCCGTTGGGGCCAAAGCCGGCCGGCACCGACAAGGCCGGCAAGCCCGCCATCGTGGCGCCCACCACCGTCTGCATCCAGCGGTGGTAGGTGTCCATGCTGCGGCCGCCTACGGCATGGGGCCAGTCCAGCTCGGCATCGAACGGAAACACCTGCGCGGCGGGCAGCACGACAAAGTCATAGCGCTCAAACAGGCGGCGGAGCACCTCGTACCAGCTGCTGCGCACCTTGGCGGCGGCATAGATATCCATGCCCGACAGCGCGCGGCCGCGCTCCATCTCCCACAGCGCTTCGGGCTTGAGCAGCGCCCGCTTTTGCGGATCGTCATACAGCGCCGCATTGGCGCCTGCCACGCTGAAGCTGCGCAGATCGATCCAGGCCCGCCACAGCTGCTCCAGGTCAAAGTCGGGCAGCACCTCATCCACCGTGCAGCCGATATCAGCAAAGGCGCCCAGCGCCGCGCGGCAGGTCTCGAGCAGGCCCGGCTCGGTCGGCAGGTGCCCGCCCAGGTCGCCCAGCCAGGCGATCTTGCGGCCCCGGAAGTCACGCTCCAGGCCCAGGCCCCAGTCCTGCGCGCCTTCGCTGCGGCGCGTGAGCGGCAAGCGCGCATCAAAGCCCGCCTGCACCGACAGCAGCAAGGCCAGATCGGGAATATCACGTGCCATGGGCCCGGCCACGCTGAACTGCTGGAAGAACACCTCGTCGCCCGGGCCATGCGGCACACAACCCACGGAGGTGCGCAGGCCGTAGACATTGTTGAAGGCCGCCGGCGTGCGCAGCGAGCCCATCATGTCCGAGCCATCGGCCACGGGCAGCATGCGCAAGGCCACCGCAACGGCTGCACCGCCGCTGCTGCCACCGGCCGAGCGGCTCTGGTCAAAGGCATTGCGCGTGGTGCCGTAGACCGGGTTGTAGGTGTGGCCGCCCAGGCCAAATTCCGGTGAATTGCTGCGCGCTACAAAGAGCGCGCCGCCTGCGCGCATGCGCTCAAAAATCACCGCATCGCTGCTGCTGATCTGACCCTGGAAGATCGGCGAGCCCTTGGTGGTGACCATGCCGGCGGCCGGCGAAATATCTTTGGGCGCCTGTGGAAAGCCGTGCAGCGGCCCCCGGCTTTTGCCCTGGGCCAGTTCGGCATCGAGCTGCGCGGCCTGGGCCAGCAGGGACTCGCGCGGCATGGGCGCGACCAGCGCATTCACCTGGGGATTGAGCCGGTCGATCTGGCCCCAGAAGGCCTGCAGCACCTCGGTGCAGGACAGCGCACGCCGCTGGATGGCTGCCGACAGCGCCACGGCGCTCAACTCGACGATGCTGTGGTCGGCAGGAACAGGCTGGGATGGCATGGGAGGTATGTCTCTTGGATGTCAGAAAAATCCAGCATAGGCAATGCGGCCTATTTCGACAATCACAATTTTTTGCGGTTATCGTTGCGTTTTTTGCAAAGCAGACCATGACACCCTCGCAGCACCTCCAGGACACCGCCATCCGCTATTTTCTGGAGGTCGTGCGCAGCGGCTCGGTGAGCGAGGCCGCACTGCGCCTCAATGTCTCGGCCTCGGCCGTCAGCCGCCAGATCGCATCGCTGGAGGAAGTGCTGCAGGTGCCGCTGTTCGAGCGCCGCCCGCGCGGCATGGTGGCCAGTGCGGCCGGTGAGCTCTTGGCCACCCATGCCAAGCGCCATGCGCTGGATGCCGAGCGCGTGGTCGCCGATATCGAGGCACTGCAAGGCCTGCGCCGGGGCCAGGTGCGGGTCTGCGCATCGGCCGGCTTTGCATTTGAGTTTTTGCCCCTCGCAATGGCCACGTTCCGCGAGCAGCACCCGGGCATGCAGTTCCAGCTGGTCTCGGCCTCACCCGCCCAGGTGACCCAGGCGGTGCGCAATGGCGAGGCCGATGTGGGCCTGACCTACAGCCGCGCTGCCGTGCGCGATATCGATGTGCAGCACCGCCAGAACTCTCCTGTCATCCTGATCATGCCGCCCGGCCACCCATTGGCCCGCTTTGCCAGCGTCAGCCTGGCACAGATGCAGCCCTACCCGCTCGCGCTGCTGGACGACGGCAACACCGCGCGCCAGCTGTTTGACATTGCCAGCGGGCAGCGCGGCCTGGTGTTTGACCCGGTGCTCGAGAGCGGGCAGTTTGATGCGCTGGTGCGCTTTGTGCTGCATGGCGGCGGGCTCACCCTGGGCGGCGAGGTCACCGTGCGCGAGTATGTGCGCCGGGGCCTGCTGCACACCGTGCCCATCCGTGAGCGCGGCATGCATGCGCGCTCCATCGAGCTGCAAACGCTGACGGGCCGCAATCTGCCCCGGGGCGTGCGCGCCTTTGTCGACCATCTGCGGGCGCTGCTGCCGGCGCAGCGCTGATCGGATACCCAAGCACAGGCCGTAAAAAAGCCCTGCCGGGCGATGCCAGGCAGGGCTGGGGCGTGATGAACCGCGCGCTTTATTCGACGCGGAACACGGCGCTGGGCTTGAAGCCCAGATCGGCGAGCTTGCCCTTTTTGGCGCGCCCGGCCTTGGCGTTGTTGAGGCTGCGGATCTCCAGGGTTTCCTCACGGGCCTTGCCGCCGCGCCCCACACCTTCGATACGGATGCTGCGCGTGTAGACGGCCACACCGGCCAAGCGGTCCTTGTCTTCCAGGTCAATCAGCTTGAGCCCCTTGCCGCCCTTGGCCATGTGGTTGAGCTCGCCGATCTCGAACGTGAGGATCCGGCCGCCCACCGAGGCGCAGGCCACGTGGCTGGCATCGGCCAGCGGCAGGCTGCCGCTGCTGCCCGAGATATGCGAGGGGGCGCAGAGCGTATCGCCATCGTCCAGGCTGACAAAGGCCTTGCCGCCCTTTTGGCGCGAGACCATGTTTTCCACCAGGGCCGTGAAGCCATACCCCGCGCTGCTGGCCAGCAACAAATGGGCCGACAGCGGACCGGCAAAGTAGTACTGGATCTGGGTGCCCGCTTCCAGCTCCATCAAGGTGGTGACCGGCTGGCCATCACCGCGCCCGCCGGGCAGGTTGGCGACGGCGACCGAGTAGACCCGGCCGTTGCTGCCAAAGACCAGCAGCTGGTCGACCGTGCGGCATTCAAAGGTGCCATAGAGGCTGTCACCCGACTTGAAGCTGAAACTGTCGGCTGCATGGCCGTGGCCGGTGCGGGCGCGCACCCAGCCTTTTTCCGACACCACAACGGTGACCGGCTCATCGACCACCTTGACTTCGGCGACGGCCTTTTTCTCTTCCTGGATCAGGGTGCGGCGCGCATCGGCAAACTGCTTGGCATCCGCTTCGATCTCCATGACCATCAGGCGCTTGAGCGAGGCGGGGTTGGCCAGAATGTCTTCGAGCTTGCCCTGCTCTGCGCGCAGCTCGCTCAGCTCCTGCTCGATCTTGATCGCTTCCAAGCGGGCCAACTGGCGCAGGCGGATTTCCAGGATGTCGTCGGCCTGGCGCTCGCTCAGGTCAAAGCGCGCCATCAGCGCGGCCTTGGGCTCGTCGCTGGCGCGGATGATGGCGATCACCTCGTCGATATTGAGCAGAATGGTCTGCCGGCCTTCCAGAATATGGATGCGGTCGAGCACCTTGGCGAGCCGGTGCTCGGAGCGGCGCGTAATCGTCGTCTGGCGGAACTCGATCCACTCTTCCAGCATCAGGCGCAGCGACTTTTGCGTGGGCTTGCCGTCGATGCCGATCATCGTCAGGTTGACCGACGAGGAGCTCTCCAGGCTGGTATGCGCCAGCAGGCAGGTGATCAGCTCGGACTGCGGCGTCTTGCCGGTCTTGGGCTCGAACACCAGGCGCACGGCCGCATCCTTGCTCGACTCGTCGCGCACCACATCGAGCAAGGACAGCACGGTGGCCTTGAGCTGGCTTTGCTCCTGCGTCAAGGTCTTCTTGCCGGTCTTGATCTTGGGGTTGGTCAGGTCCTCGATCTCTTCGAGCACCTTTTGCGAGGACACACCAGGCGGCAGCTCGTTGACGACCAGCTGCCACTGGCCACGCGCCAGCTCTTCGATGGTCCAGCGCGCACGCACCTTGATCGAGCCGCGGCCCGTGCGGTAGGCATCGGCAATGTCCTTGTCGCTGCTGATGATCTGGCCGCCACCGGGGAAGTCCGGGCCGGGGATGATCTGCTGCAGGTCGAAGTCGGTCATCGCCGGCTTCTTGATCAGCGCCACGCAGGCATCGGCCACCTCGCGCAGGTTGTGGCTGGGGATTTCGGTGGCCAGGCCCACTGCAATGCCGCTCGCGCCATTGAGCAGCGAGAACGGCAGGCGCGCGGGCAGCTGGCTGGGCTCCTGGGTGGAGCCGTCGTAGTTGGGCACAAAGTCCACCGTGCCCATGTCGATCTCGTCGAGCAGCAGGCTGGTGATCTTGGACAGGCGCGCCTCGGTATAACGCATGGCCGCAGCGCCATCGCCATCGCGGCTGCCAAAGTTGCCCTGGCCATCGATCAGCGGGTAGCGCTGGGCAAAGTCCTGGGCCATGCGCACCAGCGCGTCATAGGCCGATTGGTCGCCATGCGGGTGAAAGCGGCCCAGCACATCGCCCACCACACGGGCGCTTTTGACAGGCTTGGCCGCCGTTGCGCGGTTGGGGCCGCTGTAGCCCAGGCCCATGCGCTCCATCGCAAACAGGATGCGGCGCTGCACAGGCTTCAAGCCATCGCAGACGTCGGGCAGCGCGCGGCCCTTGACCACCGACAGCGCATACTCCAGATAGGCGCGCTGCGCGTAATTGCCCAGGTCCAGGCTGTCGCCGTCGTCGGGCACCGGGTTGGACAGCAGGTCCTGACCGTTCTCTTCACTCATAGGGGTTCAGCTTTCTTTGCTTGTGGCACGGCTGCGCGCGGCTGGCTTGGGTTCGATTGTTTATTCAGCGGCGTGGGCAGCAGGACATCAGATATCAATTTCGACCTCATGGCCGTGCAGCTCCATCAGGTCGCGGCGGGCCGCAGCCTCGCCCTTGCCCATCAGCTGGGTCATGACCTCACGGGTTTGCAGCACATCGGTCTGGCTCAGGCGCACCGGCAGCAGGCGGCGCGTGTCCGGGTTCAGCGTGGTTTCCCACAGCTGCTCGGCATTCATCTCGCCCAGGCCCTTGAAGCGGCTGACCTGGCATTTCTCGCGCGGCACGCCATCCTTGGCGGCCTTGTCAAAGATGGCATGCATCTCGGCCTCGTCCAGTGCGTAGACCTTGGCCGCAGGCTTCTTGCCCCGGGCAGGAATATCGACGCGGAACAGCGGCGGCCGCGCCACGCAGACATGGCCCTTGTCGATGAGCTGCGGGAAATGCTTGAAGAACAGCGTCAGCAGCAGCACCTGGATGTGCGAGCCGTCCACGTCGGCGTCGCTCAGGATGCAGATCTTGCCGTAACGCAGACCGCTCAGGTCGACCTCGTCATCGGGGCCATGCGGGTCCACGCCGATGGCCACCGAGATATCGTGGATTTCAGTATTGGCAAACAGGCGGTCGCGGTCCACTTCCCAGGTGTTGAGCACCTTGCCGCGCAGCGGCAGGATGGCCTGGGTTTCCTTGTCGCGGCCCATCTTGGCGCTGCCGCCGGCCGAATCGCCCTCGACCAGAAACACCTCGTTGTAGGCCAGGTCACGGCTTTCGCAATCGGTCAGCTTGCCGGGCAACACGGCCACGCCGCTGCCCTTGCGCTTTTCCACCTTCTGGCCAGCGCGCTGGCGCGTTTGTGCTGCCTTGATCGCGATCTCGGCGAGCTTCTTGCCGTACTCGACGTTCTGGTTCAGCCACAGCTCCAGCGCCGGCCGCACCATGCCCGAGACCAGGCGCACTGCATCGCGCGAGTTCAGCCGCTCCTTGATCTGGCCCTGGAACTGGGGATCGAGCACCTTGGCCGAGAGCACATAGCTGGCACGGGCAAACACGTCCTCGGGCATCAGCTTGACGCCCTTGGGCAGCAGCGAATGCAGCTCGATAAAGCTCTTGACCGCCTGGAACAGGCCATCACGCAGCCCGCTTTCATGCGTGCCGCCCGCCGTGGTCGGGATCAGGTTGACATAGCTCTCGCGCACCGGCTGGCCTTCGTCGGTAAAGGCCACGCACCACGATGCCCCTTCGCCCTCGGCAAAATGGTCATCGCTGCGGCCGGCAAAGCCCTCGCCCTCGAACACGGGAATGATCGGGTCCACCGGCAAGGTCTGCAGCAGGTAGTCCTTGAGGCCGCCCTTGTACAGCCAGGTCTGCGTCTCGCGGCTCTTGTCCTGCGTCAGCTGCACGCTCACGCCCGGCATCAGCACGGCCTTGCTGCGCAGCAGGTGCACCAGCTCGCCCATCGGCAGGTGGCTGGATTCGAAATACTTGGCATCGGGCCAGACGCGCACCGTCGTGCCCTGCTTGCGGTCACCGCTGACCATCGCGCGCACCTGCAGGGGCTCGACCACATCGCCACCGGCAAAGGCCATCGTGGCGACCGAGCCATCGCGGTGCACCGTCACCTCCATGCGGGTGGCCAAGGCGTTGGTCACCGAGACACCCACGCCGTGCAGACCGCCCGAGAAGCTGTAGGCACCGCCCTGGCCCTTGTCGAACTTGCCGCCCGCATGCAGGCGGGTGAAGACCAGCTCCACCACGGGCGCATGTTCTTCGGGGTGCAGGCCAAAGGGAATGCCCCGGCCATCGTCCTCCACGCTCACCGAGCCATCGGTGTGCAGGTAGACGCGAATTTTCTTGCCAAAGCCGGCCAGCGCCTCGTCGGCCGCGTTGTCGATCACCTCCTGGATGATGTGCAGCGGATTGTCGGTGCGGGTATACATGCCCGGGCGCTGCTTGACCGGCTCAAGCCCCTTGAGGACCCGTATCGAGCCCTCTGCGTATTCACTGGTAGACGTGTTTTTGCTTGCCATAACTTTCCATTCTAGCGGCTGCCATTGTAAATAGCTGTATAGATAAACAGGTGGAACTTGTTGACGATTCACGACGCTTGGCCGCAAAAGCCTGCAATGGGCTTGGGCGGCCACCGGGCAATATGCGGGCGACAGCCGGTTTTTGGCGTTGGAGTAACAATTCTTGGATAACGAGACATCCTTAGACTATGCAAAACAACGCACAACGATTGTCCATGGCCCGCGTGCTGCTCTGTGGCGGCGCCGTAGTGACCCTGTCCATGGGCATCCGCCACGGTTTTGGCCTCTGGCTGCAGCCGATCACCCAGGAGATGGGCTGGACGCGCGAGTCCTTCGCCTTGGCGCTGGCGGTGCAAAACCTCAGCTGGGGCCTGATCGGCATCTTTACCGGCATGCTGGCCGACCGCTTTGGCGCCAGCAAGGTGCTGGTCTGCGGCGCGCTGCTGTACGCGCTGGGCCTGGCCGGCATGGCCTGGGCGCCCAATACGCTGATGTTTGCGCTCACCGCCGGCCTTTTGATCGGCATGGCGCAAACGGGCACCACCTATGCGGTGATCTATGGCGTCATCGGGCGCCAGTTGCCCGCTGAGAAACGCTCCTGGGCCATGGGGGTGGCCGCGGCCGCAGGCTCCTTTGGCCAGTTCTTCATGGTGCCGGTCGAGGGCCAGCTGATCGCCAGCCTGGGCTGGCAGAACGCGCTGCTGGTCTGCGCCATCCTGGTGCTGACCATCGTGCCGCTGGCCATTGCGCTGCGCGAGCCCAACTTCCATGCGCTCAAGCGCAGTGCTGGCGCTGGCGCGCAGCAAACCATTGCCCAGGCTGTGGCAGAAGCCTTTCGCAACCCCAGCTTTTTGCTGCTGACCGCCGGTTATTTTGTCTGTGGCTTCCAGGTGATGTTCATCGGCGTACACATGCCCAGCTACCTGAAGGACTTTGGCCTGCCGCCCCATGTGGCCAGCTATTCGCTGGCGTTGATCGGCCTCTTCAATATCTTTGGCACCTACCTGGCCGGGTCGCTCGGCCAGCGCATGGCCAAGCGCTACCTGCTCTCGGGCATTTATTTCATCCGCGCCATCGCCATCGTGGTGTTCCTGCTGGTGCCCCTGTCGCCCTGGTCGGTCTATGTCTTTGCCGCCGTGATGGGCTTTTTGTGGCTGTCCACCGTGCCGCTGACCAATGGCGCCATCGCGCAGATCTTTGGCGTGCAGCACCTGTCCATGCTCAGCGGCTTTGTGTTCTTCAGCCACCAGATCGGCAGCTTCCTGGGCATCTGGCTGGGCGGTTACCTCTACGACCACACCGGCAGCTATGATGTGGTTTGGTACGTGGCCATTGGCCTGGGCGTGTTCGCCGGCCTGGTCAATCTGCCGGTCAAGGAAGAGCCCGTGCAGCGCCTGCCGCTGACGGCCTGATAAGCGAACTTTCATGCAACAGCCTGCACCACCCTCACTCCCCACTGCTGGCGCCGCGCCGCTGCGCGGCTGGCAGCGCGCCGCCATCTGGCTGCTGGTGGCGGTGCTGCTGACGCTGGTGTTCATGCTCTACACGCAACCGGAATTCATGGTGCAGATGGCCGATCATGTCTGGGCCTGTTTCTAGCGCATGTCCCATAGCCCCGCCCCCTCGCCCTGGATCACCCGCTTTGCACCGCTGCTACCTGCAGGCGGCCAGGTGCTGGACCTGGCCTGCGGCCAGGGCCGCCATGCCCGCTACCTGCAAGCACAGGGCTTGCGGGTGACAGGCGTTGACCGCGATGGCGCAGCGCTGCAATTGCTGCAAGCAGATACGGCGGGCGAATGGCTGCTGGCCGATATCGAAAACGGGGCCTGGCCGCTCGAGGGCCGGGTGTTTGATGCGGTGGTCGTCACGCACTATCTGTGGCGCCCGCTGTGGCCGCAGATTCTGGCCAGTGTGGCGCCCGGCGGTCTGCTGCTATACGAGACCTTTGCCCAAGGCAATGCCGCCTATGGCAAGCCTTCCCGGCCCGACTTCCTGCTGCAGCCCGGCGAGCTGCTGCAAGTCTGTGCCGGCTGGTCCGTCATCGCCTATGAAGCGGGCCTGCTGCGCACGCCGGAGCGGGTGGTGCAGCGCATTGCGGCACGCCGCCCACTGGGTGACAGCCCACCGCCACCCGCGCCGCTGCCCTGAAGCCAGGGCCGCTTTGCATAACTTTGCGGCGCTGCAAAATCGGCCTGACCCCGCCCAAACCCAATGGGCATGCGGTTTTCGCTTTGTCACACCTGCCACAAAGCCGGCCCAACTTCCTCCACATTTGGCTCCTATAGTTCAGTCATGGGCTCTGCGGAGAGGCGTAAACACACTCCAGTTTCTCTGTTTCACCCGCTTCTTTCTGTCCCACACCAGATCGCGGCCTGGCCGCAGAGCCTCTTTTTACACAAGGAATGCCATGAGTTCTCAACCACTTCGCCACCGGCTGCTGTGCAGCACCGCCGTGACTGCAGCCCTCTGGATCGCCGCCGCCCAGGCCTACGCGGCCAGCCCCGCCAAGCCCGCGCCGTCCAAGCAAGCCATTGAGGCCTGCCAGGGCAAGAAGGCCGGCGATAGCGTGCAGCTGACGCTGGACAACGGGAAAACAGCCAAGGCCACCTGCCGCCTGGTGGGCAAGCAGCTGGTGGCGCAGCGCGGCGCCACCATCGGGCCTTGATAAGACCGCTGGCATTGCGCCGATCAAGCAACACTTTTACACACCCACGCACTGTGTAAGAGAATAGCCGGGCAGGCATTGCGCCTGCCCGTTTTTGCCGTTTGGCCCTCTCCGTCCATTTGCCCACCTGCCCCCTGTGACCACGCCCCGCCTTCAGCTGTTTCGCTTTACCCGTCTGCAAACACGGGTGCTGCTGGCCATGGTGCTGCTGCTGCTGGGCCTGCTGCTGGGGTTTTTCGGCTTTTCGTACTGGAGCCTGCAGCGCGGCCTGGGCGGCTATGTCGCGCAGATCGAGCTGGGACGGCTGGAATACCTGGAGAGCCAGCTGCGGCGCGAGTATGCCAAGGACCCGCACTGGGTCTCGCTGACGCCGGAGCGCTGGAACGCGCTGACCCGCTTTGGCAGCCAGGCGGCCGTGCCCGTCTCGCCCCCAGCGGAGAGCGAGGCGCCGCGCCGCGCGACGATTGGCCCCATGCTGACCCAGCAATTGCGCCCCATTGAACGCCACCCGCTGCACCAGCGCCTGGGCCTGCTCGACAACCAGGGCAAGCTGATCGCTGGTGTAGCGCCCACACCAGGCAGCGCCAAAAACCCGCTGTTCGACAGCCAGCACATGCTGATCGGCACCCTGACGCTGAACCAGCCTGAAGACCTGAAAAACCAGATCGACAATGCCTTTTTGAAGGAGCACCTGGTGTTCCTGGCCATTACCGGTCTGCTGGGCCTGCTGCTGGCCGGCGCCCTGTCCTGGTGGCTGAGCCGGCGCTGGATTCGCCCCATCGAGGCATTGAGCGAAGGCGCCAAGGCCTTTGCCAGCGGCCAGCTCGACTACCGCATCGCCGTGGCGGGCCACGACGAGCTGGTGGAGCTGGCCGACCGCTACAACCACATGGCCGAGCAGCTCTCCCAGGCCCAGGCCCAGCAGCATGAATGGCTGACCCAGGTGGCCCACGAGCTGCGCACGCCGCTGGCCGCAGTGCGGGCCGAGATCGAAGCGGTGCAAGACGGCATCCGCAGCTTTGATGCGCAGACGGCTGCGCGCCTGCACCGCCAGATTCTGCGCCTGACCCAGCTGGTCAGCGACATGCGCGCCACCATTCCCACAGCCCTGGTCGTGCATGCGCCCGAGGCCGCACCCGCACTGCAGCTGACCGCCCACCTGCCCGCCACCGCGCGCCCGCTCGATATGCGGGCGCTGACCATCGAGGCCGTGGAAGCCGTGCAGATCCGCTTTGGCCAGGCCGGCATCGCGCTGCCCACGGTGCAAGAGCTGCTGCATGCGCTGCCGCCCGCCTGGGTGCAGGGCAATGCCCAGCAGCTGCACCAGGTGCTGAGCAATATTTTGGAAAACAGCCTGCGCTACACCGATGCCCCCGGGCGGCTCAGCATCAGCGCCAGCCTGCACGGGCCCGCGCCCGCGTCGGGCCAGCGTTGGCTGGAGCTGCACCTCGATGACAGCAGCCCCTCCGTGCCGCCTGCGGAGCTGCCCCGCATTTTTGAACGCTTTTACCGCGTAGAGACTTCGCGCAGCCGCGCCAGCGGCGGCTCCGGCCTGGGGCTTGCGATTTGCAAAAGCATTGTGCAAGCCCATGGAGGACAATTGCAGGCCTCCATCTCGTCCTTGGGCGGGCTGCGCCTTACCTTGATCCTGCCCTTGATAGACCCTGTTGCATGAACACCGCCAAACCCCGCATTCTTTACGCCGAAGACGAGGCCGATATTGCCTCGGTGGTCATCGACTACCTGCACCATGCCGGCTTCGAGGTCGAGCATTTTGCCGATGGCAGCCAGGCCATGGCCGCGCTGCGCGCACGCCCGCCGCAGCTGGCCATTCTTGACCTGATGCTGCCCGGCACCGATGGCCTGAGCATTCTGCGCGAATGCCGGGCCCGCCAGATCTGCCCCGTCATCTGCCTGACTGCCAAGGTCGAGGAGGTGGACCGCCTGGTGGGCCTGGAGATGGGCGCCGACGACTACATCTGCAAGCCCTTTTCACCGCGCGAGCTGATTGCCCGCGTCAAGGTGATCTTGCGCCGCCACGCGCCGCCCGCCCCTGGTGCGCCAGCCAGCCTGGCCGCCAGCGACTGGCAGCTGGACGAGACCACCAGCCAGGCGAGCTGGCGCGGCCAGGACCTGGGCCTGACGCGGCGCGAGTTTGCACTGCTGCACATCCTGCAGCGCCACCCCGGCAAGATCTACCCGCGCAGCCAGCTGCTGGATCTGGCCTATGCCGATGCGCTGGAGGTGAGCGACCGCGCGATCGACAGCCATATCAAGAACCTGCGCAAGAAGCTGCGCACGGTGATGGGCGATGATGCGGACTGCATCCGCTCGATCTATGGCGTCGGCTTTGCGTTTGAAGACTGAGCAAGCCGCCAGACACCGCACTGTGGTGGTCTGGGCGGCCTGAGCACCTGCCCTGGCGCCCTCATCAATCCCGCGTGCTGGGGCTCCAGAACGCCTGGCGCACGCCCGGCTTGGCCGCCAGCTGCTGCACCATCGCATCGAGCTCCTCGCCCTCCACCGATTGCGCGGCCAAGGTCGCTTCGATGACGACCTCGCCCTCGCCAAAGGGCTGGATGTCGATGTCGCCAGGCGGGTAGCCGCCGCGCTCGAGCACATCCTGCAGCATGGCCAGCGCCAGCCGCTGGTGCAGGCGCTCGGCCACGACAAACACGGCATTGGTCATTTCGGCGGAGGCCACATCCAGCGGCTTGCGGTTGATGGCGTTGACCAGCGGCCGCAGCAAGGTATTGGCCGCCAGCACCAGCACGGTGCCCATGGCCGCCTGCACGATCAGATCAGCGCCTGCGGCAGCGCCCACTGCGGCCGAGCCCCAGAGCGTCGCGGCGGTGTTCAGACCGCGCACATTGCCCTCTTCGCGCATGATGACACCGGCGCCCAGAAAGCCGATGCCCGAGACCACATAGGCCATCACGCGCACCGCGCCATCCGGCCCGGCAATGGTGTTGGCGCTGTCGACAAAGATGGCCGCGCCCACGGCGACCAGCACATTGGTGCGCAGCCCGGCCGTGCGTTGGCGGTACTGGCGCTCCAGGCCAATGACCGTGCCCAGCACAAAGGCGGTGACCAGGCTGATGGCCGTGTTGATCAGCGAATTGGCTTGTGTGTAGTTCAGCGCTTCGAGCATCGCGCCCTCCTTAGCAGATGGTTATTTTTCATGGCGCTTATTGCCAGCCGTAGCGACGGATGTACCACTTTTTCATGACCTGCGTAAGACCCATATAGGCCAGCAACACGGCAACGAGGAACACAAAGTACATGCCAGGCAGGGGCTCCAGCTTGAAATAAGGGGCCAGCGCGCCCATGGGCAGGTAGATGCCGATGGCGACCACCACCAGGGTCATCAGACTCACCGGCCAGGCAGCGCGGCTTTGGATGAACGGGATGCGCATGGTGCGGATCATGTGCACGATCAGCGACTGCGTGAGCAGCCCCACGACAAACCAGCCGGACTGGAACAGCGCCTGGCGCTCAGGCGTGTTGGCGCCAAACACCTTCCACATCACGACAAAGGTGGTGATATCGAAGATCGAGCTGATGGGGCCGAAGAACAGCATGAAGCGGCCCACATCGGCGGGGTTCCAGCGCTGGGGCTGGGTCAGCAGCTCGGGATCGACATGGTCAAACGGGATCGCCGACTGCGAGAAGTCATACACCAGGTTCTGCACCAGCAACTGCATCGGCAGCATGGGCAGGAAGGGGATGAAGGCACTGGCAATCAACACCGAGAACACATTGCCAAAGTTCGAGCTCGCCGTCATCTTGATGTACTTGAGCATGTTGGCAAAGGTGCGCCGGCCCTCCTGCACGCCCTGGTCGAGCACCATCAGGCTCTTGTCCAGCAAGATGATGTCGGCCGCTTCCTTGGCCACATCGACGGCCGTGTCCACCGAGATGCCGATATCGGCCGTGCGCAGCGCTGCGGCATCGTTGATGCCATCGCCCATGAAGCCCACCACATGGCCATTGGCCTTGAGCATGCGCACAATGCGCTCCTTGTGCGCGGGGCTCAGCTTGGCAAAGATATGGGCTTCTTCGACCACCTGGGCCAGGCGCTGGTCGTCCATCTGCTCGATATCGCCGCCCAGCACGATGTGCTGCGCGGTGATGCCCACTTGCGCGCAGACCTTGGCGGTGACGGCGGCATTGTCGCCCGTCAGCACCTTGGTCTGCACACCATGCCGGGCCAGCGCCTGCAGCGCCGGCGCTGCGCTTTCCTTGGGCGGATCGATAAAGGCCAGAAAGCCGCACAGCACCATACCGGCCTCATCGGCCACGCCAAAGTTGCTCTGGCCCGCCTGCGTCGCGCGCGTGGCCACGGCCACCACGCGCAGCCCTTGGGCATTGAGCGCCTCGGCCGTCGCCACAATGCGCTTGCGCAGGCCCGCATCGAGGTCCAGCACGCCGCCTGCGGCCTGCACCGTGCTGCTGACCTGCAGGATTTCCTCGACCGCGCCCTTGGTGATGATCTTGCCGATGCCGGCAGCGTCACTCACCACCACCGACATGCGCCGGCGCACGAAGTCAAACGGCACTTCATCGACCTTGGCATAGGCATCGACCAGCGGGGCGTGCTCGGCATGGGCGAGCACGGCCACATCGAGCAGGCTCTTGAGGCCCGTCTGGTAGTAGCTGTTCAAGTAGGCCATATCCAGCACATGCTGCGACACATCACCCCAGGCATCGAGGTGGCGCTCGACCGAGATGCGGTCCTCGGTCAGGGTGCCCGTCTTGTCGGTGCACAGCACATCCATCGCACCAAAGTTCTGGATGGCATCCAGGTGCTTGACGATCACTTTCTTGCGCGACAGGAACACCGCGCCCTTGGCCAGGGTGGCGGTCACGATCATCGGCAGCATCTCGGGCGTCAGGCCGACGGCCACCGACAGCGCAAACAGCAGGGCCTCGGTCCAGTCGCCCTTGGTCAGCCCATTGATCAGCAAGACCAGCGGCACCATCACCAGCATGAAACGGATCAGCACCCAGCTGACCTTGTTGACGCCCATCTGGAACGCGGTGGGGCTGCGGTCCATCGCCGAGACCTTGCCGGCCAGCGCGCCCAGGTAGCTGTGGTTGCCGGTGGTCAGCACCACGGCCAGGCCAGCGCCCGAGACCACGTTCGTGCCCATGAACACCAGGTTGCACAGCTCCACCGGGTTGTGCTGTGCCCCATCGGGCAGCTGGGCGAATTTCTCCACCGGCATGGATTCGCCGGTCATCGCCGATTGCGCCAGAAACAGGTCCTTGGCGCTCAGCAGGCGGCAGTCAGCGGGCACCATGTCGCCGGCAGCCAGCTGGATGATGTCGCCTGGCACCAGCTCGCGCACCGGCAGCTCGCGCACGGCCTGCAGTGCCGACAGGCGCGAGGGTGGTGCATCCAGCGCCCGTCCCTCTTCATCTTGCGCCGTACGGCGCAGCACAGCGGCGGTGTTGGAGACCATCGCCTGCAGGCCAGCAGCGGCCTTGTTGGCGCGGCCCTCCTGCCAAAAGCGCAGGCCGGTGGCCAGCGCCACCATGCTGCCGATCACCACCGTGGCCTTGGTATCGCCGGTCAGCCAGGAGACGGCGGCCAGCACCGTCAGAAGCAGGTTGAAAGGCGTGCGAAAGCACAGCCACAGGTGCTCGCTGCGGGTCATGGCCTGGTCCTGCGCAATGCTGTTCCAGCCCGCTTGCGCACGGGCTTGCTGCACCTGTGCATCGTCCAGGCCCTGGCGGCTGGTGTTCAGGCTGTGCAGCAATGCGGGTTCAGGGGCATGGGCGGCGTCGCGCAGCCGCTCGCCCATGGCCTTGGAAATACCGGCATCCACCGGTGTCTGGGCCAGTTGCTCCAACATGGGCAAGCGGCGGAAATGCACGCCCCAGTGGCGCGAGCGCAAAAAGTTGACGAATCCATTCTTCAGCAGGTTCAACATGACCAATCTCCCAGCCAGGGGCGCGGCTGATCCGCGCCGCATGGCGTCTGCAAGCAATACAGGCGTGCAGCTGCGCTGCCGCTGCAGTGCGGCCGCACATATGCACCTCAGACAGAAGAAAGGTCAGCGACTGAAGGGGTCCAGCGCAGCCGATGCCGAGCAGGACTGCGCTGCGCCCTTGCCCACCGGGGCGCGGCGGCGCAGCATGGTCGCGAGCTGGCGCTGCAGGCGGCAGGGCAAGCCCAGACCGCAGCAAGGCGTGATGGCCCATGGCGCAGCCTTGCGCCGCAGTGCGCGCAAGGGGGCCAGCGAAGACATACGCAGTGGCATGAAAAGCTCCCACACCCGGCGTGGCAGCGCGCAACAAAGGCACTCGCCACGGGGCAAGACTGGAAGATCGAATGGGATGCCGTAGGCGCGTAGGTCTAAAAAACTACGGCGCCTGACAGCTGCCCGCCTGGTTGGGCAAGGCAGCGCGCAAAGCTGGGGCGTTTGCGATTACCTTGCCTGTGGTCGGTTGGCCGCTGGCCAACAACTCGGTAAGTCCACAGGGTTACTCCTGATAAAAAAGTTGGCCGATTGTAGATCAACGTTCCTGAAACTGCCAGTGGTTTGGAAAGCACGAATCACGCTTTACCTGCGCTTTTCAAAACGCTCAGTCCAGCACCAGCTTGCGCTGCTGCACCAGTTGCTGGATCTGGGCACGCGTATCGCTGATCAGCAGCGCAAAATCTTGCGGGCTGCCGCCCATGGGCACAACACCCAACTGCGCCAGGCGCGCCTGCACGGCCGGTTGGCGCATCGCTTCTTGCGCTGCGCGGTTGAGGGTGTCGACCACGGCCGGCGGCGTGCCAGCGGGCGCCACCAAGCCAAACCAGGTGATGGCCAGGCGGTTGAGCGCGGGGAAGCCGGCCTCTGCCAGGGTCGGCACGCCCGGCAGCGCCGGCAGCCGCTGGGGCGCGGCCACGGCAAACGGAACCAGCCGCCCCGATTGCACCAGGCTGCTCGACGAAGGGTACTGGTCGCTCAGCACCTGGGTCTCGCCGGCCAGCGCACTGTTGATCACCGGGCCCTGGCCTTTGTAGGGAATATGGCGCAGGCGCACGCCCAGCGCTTCATTCATCGCCTCGGCAATCAGGTGGCCGATGGAGCCCACACCCGCCGATCCGATCGTGTAGTGCTCGGGCTTGGCGCGCAACGCAGCCACCAGGCCCTGCAGATCGTGTACCCCCAGGCTGGGGTGGGTGGAGAACACCGACGGAATCTGCGCCAGTGCAATGACCGGTGCCAGCGCTTGCAGCGGATCGCGGCGCACCGATTTGAGCATCACCGTATTGACGGCCAGGGTGCTGATGGTTCCCACGCCAACGGTGTAGCCATCGGGCTGGGCACGGGCCACCGCCTCGGCGCCGATGAGGCCGGCGGCACCGGCCTTGTTTTCCACCACCACCGGCTGGCCCAGCGGCTCGCGCATCGCATCGGCCAGCAGGCGCGCCACGATATCGGTCGAGCCGCCCGGCGCAAAGGGCACCACCAGCTTGACCGGCTGGCTCGGGTAGACGGGCCGCTCCTGCGCTTGCGCCGTCACAGCGCCGGCCAACGCCAGGCCCAGACAAAACAGCGCGGACAGCAGCGCAAACGCGCGCAGGATGGGAAAGCGGGACATCATGGCAGGTGGGCACGCAACATCAGAGAGGAGAATTATCCTCCCGAGCGGGGACCTAGGACTAGGCCGCGCAGCTGGCCTGCACGCCTGGCGCCTCGTCCTCCAGCCCTTGGGATTGCGCATAGTCCATGCCCCAGTCGCGCATCGCAATCAGCACCGGTTTGAGGCTGCGCCCCATGTCGGTCAGCGCATAGTCCACGCGCGGCGGTACCTCGGCATAAACGGTGCGCGCAACAATGCCGGCCTCTTCAAGCTCGCGCAGCTGCAAGGTCAGCATGCGCTGGGTGACATTGGGAATGGCCCGGGACAGTTCGCTAAAGCGCTTGGTGCCATGGAGCAGATGGAAAAGCACAATCGGCTTCCAGGTACCGCCCATGACGGACAAGGTCACCTCCACCGCGCAACCACTTTTGCTGTTCAAACGCTTCATATTCTCTCCACCGAGCCAGACGACCAGGGCGCCATCCTAGCGCCAAGCCAATGCCCATGCATTGCTTACATTTTTAATACTAGACCACAAATATGTTGGTTCTGGCTTTCTGCGCCCGGCGCTTGCATGATGGCCGGGTGGCTGCGCCGTGCAGCCTTCACCGCTCTTCAACGTGATAGCAACCCAGGAAAGAGAAACGCCATGAAAGCCATACAAGTTGCCGCCCCCGGTGGCCTGGACCACCTGCAGCTGGTCGACCTGCCAGCACCTGCCGCGCCCCGCGCCGGCGAAATCCAGGTACGCCTGCATGCCAGCTCGCTCAACTACCACGACCTGGCCATTGCCGCTGGGCGCTCGCCCACGGCCGATGGCCGCATCCCGATGGCCGATGGCGCCGGTGTGGTGACGGCCGTGGGCGAATGCGTGACCGAGTTTGCCGTCGGCGACGCCGTGGTGTCCTGCTTTTTCCCGCTGTGGCAATCGGGCAAGCAGGTGCCCTCCACCTTTGCCACCGTGCCCGGCGATGGTGTGGACGGCTTTGCGCGCGAGCAGGTCACGATGGCCGCCACGGCCTTTACCCATGCACCCAAGGGCTATACGCATGAGGAAGCCGCCACCCTGACCACCGCCGGCCTCACGGCCTGGCGCGCGCTGGTGGTTGACGGCCGCATCGAGGCGGGGCAAACCGTGCTGGTGCTGGGCACCGGCGGCGTCTCCATTTTTGCGTTGCAGCTGGCCCATGCGATGGGCGCCAAGGTGATTGCGACCACCTCCAGCGCCGCCAAGGCAGAGCGCCTGCGTGCCCTGGGCGCCGACACCGTCATCAACTACCGTGACCAGCCCGAATGGGGCGATGCGGTGCTGCAGGCCACCGGCGGTCGCGGCGCCGATATCGTCGTGGAAGTGGGCGGCCCCGGCACGCTGCCACAGTCCATCCGCGCCTGCGCGCCTGGCGGCCATATTGCGCTGATTGGTGTGCTGACCGGCTTTGCCGGCGCTGTGCCCACCGTCGAGCTGATGCGCAAGCAGCAGACCTTGAAAGGCCTGATCGTCGGCAGCCGCGAGCAGCAGCAAGACCTGGTGCGTGCGCTCGAGCAGCTGGCGCTGCGCCCCATCATCGACAGCAGCTACCCGCTGGAGAAAATCGCCGATGCCTTTGCGCACCAGATCAGCGCCCAGCACTTTGGCAAGATCTGCCTGCACTGGTAACTGGTGGCGGCGGGGCAAGTGCGCTGATGTCCGCCCTGTTTGCCCCATCTGTCCCACTTGCCCCATGAAAAAACCGCCCCCGGCTTGCGCCTGGGGCGGTTCTTCATGGAAGGCGAAGGACGCTCAGTCCAGCAGCGAGATATCGCGCACCGCGCCCTTGTCGGCCGAGGTCACCAGCTTGGCATAGGCCTTGAGCGCGGTGGACACCTTGCGTGGACGGGGCTTGGCAGGCTTCCAGCCCAGCGCATCTTGCGCTTCGCGGCGCTTGGCAAATTCCTCGTCGCTCACCAGCGCATTGATGGTGCGGTTGGGGATGTCGATCAGGATACGGTCGCCGTTTTGCACCAGGCCAATCGCGCCGCCAGCCGCTGCCTCTGGCGAGCAGTGGCCAATCGACAGGCCCGAGGTACCACCCGAGAAACGGCCATCGGTCAGCAGTGCGCAGGACTTGCCCAGGCCCTTGGACTTGATGTAGCTGGTCGGGTAGAGCATCTCTTGCATGCCGGGGCCGCCCTTGGGGCCTTCGTAGCGCACGATCACGACATCACCAGCCTTGACCTTGTCGCTCAGGATGTTTTCCACCGCCTCGTCCTGCGACTCGACCACATGGGCCGAGCCTTCGAACACCAGG
Organism: Comamonas sp. MYb21; assembly: GCF_037479395.1. NCBI lineage: Bacteria > Pseudomonadati > Pseudomonadota > Betaproteobacteria > Burkholderiales > Comamonadaceae > Comamonas > Comamonas sp. MYb21. The sequence continues at coordinate 294,720 of NZ_JBBGZC010000007.1, forward strand.
ATCGAGTCATCAACACCGGCGGTCTTGACCACGCAGCCATCCAGCGCGATATTGCCGCGCAGCACGGCCAGGCCGCCTTCTTTGGAGAAGGCATGGTCGTAGGAGCGGATGCAGCCTTCGGCGCGGTCCAGATCCAGGCTGGGCCAGCGCGTGCTTTGGCTGAAAGCCACCTGGGTGGGGATGCCGGCAGGGCCCGCCATGTAGAAGGTGCGCACGGCCTCGTCTTCGGTACGCACGATGTCCCACTGGTCCAGCGCGTCCTTCATGGTCTTGGCATGCACGGTGGGCACATCGGTGTGCAGCTTGCCGGCGCGGTCGAGCTCACCGAGGATGGCCATGATGCCGCCTGCGCGGTGCACGTCTTCGATGTGGTACTTGTTGGTATTGGGCGCCACCTTGCACAGCTGCGGCACGGTGCGCGACATGCGGTCGATGTCGGTCATCGTGAAATCGATGTCCGCCTCTTGCGCAATCGCCAGCAAGTGCAGGATGGTGTTGGTCGAGCCGCCCATCGCGATGTCCAAGGTCATCGCGTTCTCGAAGGCCTTGATGCCGACGGCGCGTGGCAGCAGGGTCGCTTCGTCTTGCTCGTAGTAGCGCTTGGCCAGCTCCACGATCAGGCGGCCTGCGCGCTTGAACAGCTGCTCGCGGTCCGAGTGGGTGGCCACGACGGTGCCATTGCCTGGCAGGGCCAGGCCCAGCGCTTCGGCCAGGCAGTTCATCGAGTTGGCGGTGAACATGCCCGAGCAGGAGCCGCAGGTCGGGCAGGCCGAGCGCTCGACTTCGGCCACATCGGCATCGCTCACATTGCTGTCAGCGGCCATCACCATCGCATCGACCAGGTCGAGCTTCTTGATCTGGATGGTCTTGCTGCCGTCAGCCGCCGGCACGGCCAGGCGCACCTTGCCCGCTTCCATCGGGCCGCCCGAGACAAACACCACGGGGATATTGAGGCGCATCGCAGCCATCAGCATGCCGGGGGTGATCTTGTCGCAGTTGGAGATGCAGACCATGGCATCGGCGCAGTGCGCGTTGACCATGTATTCGACCGAATCGGCAATCACCTCGCGGCTGGGCAGCGAGTAAAGCATGCCGTCATGGCCCATTGCAATGCCGTCATCGACGGCAATGGTGTTGAACTCCTTGGCCACGCCGCCTGCCGCTTCGATCTCGCGGGCAACGAGCTGGCCCAGGTCCTTCAGGTGCACATGGCCCGGAACGAACTGGGTAAAGGAGTTGACCACCGCAATGATGGGCTTGGAGAAGTCGTCGTCTTTCATGCCGGTGGCACGCCACAAGGAGCGGGCACCTGCCATGTTGCGACCGGCGGTAGAGGTTTTGGAACGGTATGCGGGCATCGTGGTGTACGAATCAGTAAACAATAAGAATGCGGCCTGTCTTGCATAGTGCGGGCCTGGATATACGCCAGGGCCAGCGGGCAAGTTGGCGAGAACCTCTTGAGTGCACGCCGATGTGAGCGATGATTATCGCGCAGCTGGGCAAATGACGGAGACACTCGGGTTCCAGCCAGTAAAGGCCGTAGGGGCAGCGGGCGGGCAGAAAAAAACCGCCTCGTCGGCGGTTGGTGCCCCAGCAGCCGCTGTCAGCGGCGCCGGCGGGCCGATTGGCCCAGCGCTTCCTTGGATTTCTGCAGGCGGCGCTCTTTTTTCAGCACCTCCTGCTCCATCGCCTTGCGCTTGGTGTAGCCCGACCAGTCGGCCCAGGCCCACCACAGCGCAGCCAGGCCAAAAGGGGCCAGCACGGCAGTCCAGGACCAAGCCGCCACCGGGCCTATCTCCAGGTACTTCAACAACAGCAGAATGATCCCCAGGATCAGAAAATACATGGTCTCTCCCTCTTCTCGCTCGCTTGGCCACTTGGGTATCGGGCTCGTAAAGTGTTCTCGGTTGCGGAACATCATGGCCGCCGCGCAGTCCAAAGAATCTGCGCTTGCAGCGAGCCATTAGAATTAATGTACCTCATGCGCTAAGGAGATAACACGATGAACCGTATTCTGATTGCCACGGCACTGGCCTTGTCGGCCAGCGCACCTGCGTGGGCTGATCAGGCATTGGCCCAATCCAAGAACTGCATGGCTTGCCATTCGGTCGACAAGAAAGTAGTGGGCCCCGCATTCAAAGATATTGGCGCCAAGTTTGCAGGCCAGCCCGGCGCATCCAACATGCTGGCCCAGAAGATCATCAAGGGCAGCGCCGGCGTCTGGGGCCCCGTGCCCATGCCCGCCAACACCCAGGTCAGCGAAGCCGATGCCAAGAAACTGGCCGACTGGGTGCTGACCCTCAAGTAAAGAGCGCCTCGCATGCAGGTCGGGCCTGCCGGCCCACTCCCATGAAAAAACCACCTCGCGAGGTGGTTTTTTGCTGGCTGCGCAAGTGCGTCCTTCAGAACGTATTGCGCGGCGGCTCGACATGGCGCATGCGGTCTTCAATCTGGCCCAGGTAAGCGGCATTGCTGTTGTCCGACTCCTGGGCACGGGCCACCAGGTGGGCTTCCAGCTCTGCCAGGCGGGCCAGCAGTGCCGACTGGCCAGCGGCGTGCTGGCTCTCCAGCACCTGGCGCAGCTCGGTAAAGCGCGATGCCTCGGCCTTGTCGGCCAGCTCACGCTGGGCCGTCATCTCCTTGTTGTGGCGGCGCGCCTCCAGCATGACCGAGCCCTGCAAGGACAGCACATAGGCGATGAAGATGACGCACAGCAGCACCGTCAGCGCCAGCATCAGCACACCGAGCGGGGCGTGGATGGTGGTCAGGCCCAGGTTGACCTCGGACGGGGTGGACAGCACCTCCCAGTTGAGGGCCGCCAGGCCGCCGATGAGCACGGCGATGATGAGAAGAAGAATGCTGCGCATAGTGGATTTTGATGGCAATAGTGGAACGCATAGACCATAGCACGGTCCATGCACCAGCGCTTGTCAGCCAATGCTGGCAATTTCCTAGCGGTTCTTCAGCTTTAACAACGACTTGGCGCGCTGGGAGGCTTCAGCGCGCCATTTGTTGACATTTACCGGTCAGTGCGTATCGGACAGCTGGTCGAGGATCGCCGGGTTCTCCAGGGTGGAAGTGTCCTGCGTGATCGCCTCGCCCTTGGCGATCGAGCGCAACAGCCGGCGCATGATCTTGCCCGAGCGGGTCTTGGGCAGGTTGTCGCCAAAGCGGATGTCCTTGGGCTTGGCAATCGGGCCGATCTCCTTGGCCACCCAGTCGCGCAGCTCCTTGGCAATTTGCTTGGCTTCGTCGCCGGTGGGGCGCGAGCGCTTGAGCACCACAAAGGCGCAGATCGCCTCGCCCGTCATGTCATCGGGCCGGCCCACCACGGCCGCCTCGGCCACCAGGTCGGTCTTGGCGACCAGGGCCGATTCGATCTCCATCGTGCCCATGCGGTGGCCCGATACGTTCAGCACATCGTCGATGCGGCCGGTGATGCGGAAGTAGCCGGTCTTAGCATCGCGCACCGCGCCGTCGCCGGCCAGGTAGATGCTGCCGCCCATCTCTTCGGGGAAATAGGCTTTCTTGAAGCGCTCGGGGTCGTTCCAGATCGTGCGGATCATCGACGGCCAGGGCTTGCTGATCACGAGGATACCGCCGGTGCCATTGGGCAGCTCCTTGCCGGTCTCATCGACGATCTGGGCCATGATGCCCGGCAGCGGCAGGGTGCAGGAGCCCGGCACCAGCGGCGTCGCGCCCGGCAGCGGCGTGATCACATGGCCGCCGTTCTCCGTCTGCCAGAAGGTATCGACAATCGGGCAGCGCTCGCCGCCGATATTGCGGTAGTACCACATCCAGGCTTCAGGGTTGATGGGCTCGCCCACCGATCCCAGAATGCGCAGGCTGCTGAGGTTCCAGTTGCGCGGGTGCACCTTGTCGTCCGAGTCAGCCGCCTTGATCAGCGAACGGATCGCCGTGGGGGCGGTGTAGAAGATGGAGACGCCATGGCGCTCGATCATCTGCCAGAAGCGCCCGGCATTGGGGAAGGTCGGCACGCCCTCGAACACCACCTGGGTCGCGCCAGCGGCCAGCGGGCCGTAGGCAATATAGGTGTGGCCGGTGATCCAGCCGATATCGGCCGTGCACCAGAACACATCGCTGGGCTTCAGATCAAAGGTCCACTCCATCGTCATCTTGGCCCAGAGCACATAGCCGCCGCTGGCGTGCTGCACACCCTTGGGCTTGCCGGTGGAGCCGCTGGTGTACAGGATGAAGAGCGGGTGCTCGGCATTCACCGGCACCGGCGCGCATTCCTTGCTCTGGCCGGCCAGCGCCTCGCCAAAGCTCACATCCCGGCCGTCGACCTTGTTCCAAGCCGTCTGGGTGCGCTCAAACACCAGCACTTTCTTGACGGTGTCGCAGCCCCCCATGGCCAGCGCGTCGTCGACAATCGCCTTCAGCGGCAGCTCCTTGCCGCCGCGCATCTGGTAGTTGGCCGTGATGATCAGCACCGCGCCGGCATCGATGACGCGTTCATTGACCGCCTTGGCCGAGAAGCCGCCAAACACCACCGAGTGGGTCGCGCCAATGCGCGCGCAGGCCTGCATCGCCACAATGCCCTCGACGGTCATCGGCATATAGATAAGGACCCGGTCCCCCTTTTGCACGCCCTGGGCCTTGAGCGCATTGGCAAAGGCGCTGACCTTGTCCAGCAGCTCGCGGTAAGTGATCTTGGTCACCTGGCCATCATCAGCTTCAAAGATGATCGCTGTCTTGTTCTCCACCGGCGTGCCGATGTGCTTGTCCAGGCAATTGGCGCTGACGTTGAGCTCGCCATCCTGGAACCACTTGAAGAACGGTGGATTGCTCTGGTCCAGCACTTCGGTGAAGGGCTTGGTCCACTGCACATGCTCGCGGGCACGTTTCGCCCAAAAACCTTCAAAGTCGGACTCGGCCTCGGCGCACAGCGCCTGGTAGGCCTCCATGCTGCCGACGCGGGCCGTGGCAGACAGGCTGGCGGGTGGGGGAAATACGCGGTTTTCGACCAGAACGGATTCAATGGTTCCTTGGGCTGGGGCTGTCATGGGTGGGTCTCCTTTGCAAACATTGTAGGTATGAAAATCGCTGCTACTGTGGACCGGCGCACTTACAGGCATCTGACAAGGCAGCAGTGGCTGCCACCGCTTGCGATAGACAAAACCAACCACCCGATCGGGGCGAGGAATTTTCCCAATCGCCACACTGCAGACGCAGGGCGCTGGCTACAATGCGCGACGCTCTTTTAGCGGCATTTCCGCACGCGCTGAGCCAGCATCCAGACAGGCTGGCACGGACCTCAGCGATGGACGGCCGAAACACAGATTCCAAACCTGCTGCAGGGCTCTCTCTCCACTACCCCCTCCACCATGTCTCTCCCTCAAAATGCTCCTTTGCGCCCCTTGCCGGCGCTGATTTTTGCCAGCCGCTGGCTGCAACTGCCGCTCTACCTGGGCCTGATCGTTGCCCAGCTGGTGTATGTCTGGCATTTCCTGGTCGAGCTGCTGCACCTGGTTGAAGCGGCCTTTGGCAGCGATACCGCGCTGCGCATCCTCGTCACCTCGGTGGGCTACTCGCCCGACGTCCAGATCACGGCGCTCAACGAGACCATCATCATGCTGGTGGTGCTGGGCCTCATCGATGTGGTGATGATCTCCAACCTGCTGATCATGGTGATCGTCGGCGGCTACGAGACCTTTGTCAGCCGCATGCACCTCAACCGCCACCCGGACCAGCCCGAATGGCTGGGCCATGTGAACGCCTCGGTGCTCAAGGTCAAGCTGGGCCTGTCCATCATCGGCATCAGCTCCATTCACCTGCTCAAGACCTTTATCAATGCGCCCAATTACAGCGAGAAGGTGCTGATGTGGCAGACCATCATCCATGTGGTCTTCCTGCTGTCCGCGCTGGCCATCGCCTGGACCGACCGCATCCTGCACCCCGCAGGCCCTGCGCACAAGGACAGCCACTGATCCAGCAGCCGCTACGCGCCCCCTCCAGCCCCGCCCCGTGCGGGGCTTTTTCATGGGCGCTTTGGCGATCCATATTGGCGAAAAATTCCTACATGGCAGCCTTTGGTTTTCAGATATCAGTAGTCATTTACCCTTAAAAGACAGCATCCACAGTACAAGCAACGCGATCGGTGCGTAATTGCCAAAATTGGGGTCTTTTCTGCATTGGCTTCGCATAAAATTGAAACTAGATGTTTCCTTCTCATGCAAAGCCCTGACCGCTTGATCCGACCATATTTGGTTTTTTATTGCTATTAAAAAAGTAGCAAAACAGAAATCAGATGCTGCAAATGGCCGCGTTGAGCGCTAAATTCGCCCGGATGAAACCCGCTTTTTTTGACTTCTATATTTCCAATACGTATACTTAAGGGATGTTTTACAACCTGCAACGCAGGTAATCCGTGCCTTTCTGACAGGTGCGGATCGTCTCCGTCGGGTCTTTGGCGCCACGCCAAAGTCCGTCAACAGGCCGGAATATTCCCGGCCCTGATGCCCCGGCGTGGTGGCCTTTTTACAGTGTCCGCCGCGCTCGCGTGATTGAAACGATCGGGTTTCAATGCGCACGAGAGACCCTGTACCTGGCTCGACCCTGGAGCCCATCGCTGCTGGCATGCACGCCCGGTACAGGCAGAAATTGTTGGTCACATTGCGTGTCCTGCCCACACCACGAGGGCTTGCCATGGTTGTCGCTTCGACAGCCAGGCGCAGCTATCGGCATCAGGGTTGAGAGATTGACGGTCCCGTGCTGGACGACGCCCTTCAGGGGCGTCTTCAGCGTTGTAGCCACTACAACTTAGGGAGGAGCCACACATGGCCAAACAAATCCGTATCGAGCACGTCTTCAAGGTGTTCGGAGATTCCCCAAAAGCCGCGCTCGAGCTGGTGCGCAAAGGCGCCACCAAGCAAGAAGTCATGGAGAAGACCGGCAACTCCATCGGCGTCTTTGACGCCAACTTCACCATCGAAGCCGGTGAGATCTTTGTCGTCATGGGCCTGTCGGGCTCAGGCAAGTCCACCCTGGTGCGCATGCTCAACCGCCTGATCGAGCCCACCAGCGGCGCCATCGTCGTCGATGACCAGGACATCAACCAGCTGTCGGACAGCAAGCTGCGCGCACTGCGCCGCAAGGACATCTCGATGGTGTTCCAGTCCTTTGCGCTGATGCCCCACCTCACCGTGGTCGAGAACACCGCGTTCGGCCTGGAGCTGGCCGGCGTGGCCCGCGAAGAGCGCCTGACCGCTGCCGAGCAAGCGCTCGAGCAGGTGGGCCTGGCCGGCTGGGGCGCAAGCTACCCCGATGAGCTGTCTGGCGGCATGCAGCAGCGCGTGGGCCTGGCCCGTGCGCTGGCATCGGACCCCTCGATCCTGCTGATGGACGAGGCCTTCTCGGCGCTCGACCCCATCATCCGCACCGAAATGCAGTCCGAGCTGATGCGCCTGCAGGAGATCAAGCGCCGCACCATCGTCTTCATCTCGCACGACCTGGACGAAGCGATGCGCATTGGCGACCGCATTGCCATCATGAAGGACGGTATGGTCCAGCAGGTCGGCACGCCTGACGACATTCTGCGCAACCCTGCCAACGACTATGTGCGCGCCTTTATCCAGGGCGTGGATGCCGCAGCCGTGTTCAAGGCCGCCGATATCGCGCGCCGTGGCATCACCATCGTCAAGGAAAGCGACCAGCGCGGTGCGCGCGCCGCAATGCAACTGCTGCAGGACGAGGACCGGGACTTTGCCTATGTCGTTTCGCCCCGCAAGCAGTACCTGGGTACGGTCTCGACCGAATCCCTGCGCAATGCCTTGAAGGGCCATGTCGGCCCGTTGGGTCTGCAGCATGCCTACCTGGACAAGGTCGAGCCCATTGCCGAAGACGCGCTGGTGGCCGATCTGTTTGGACAGGTTGCGCAGGCACCCTGCCCGCTGCCGGTGCTGCGTGCCGATGGCCGCTTTGTCGGCGCAATCAGCAAGAACACCCTGCTGCGCTTCCTGGACCGCGACACGCCGCCGGTGCCGCCGACCGACCCTGCGGTGATCGCCATGCAGGCGGCCACCGAGGCCGCTGCCGCTGAAGCCGCCAATACCGACAACAACGACAACAGGAGTGCCGCATGAGTACCGACAACACGCTGACCATCGCCCAGAACACTGCTGCGGCCGACCCCTGGGCCGATACCGCATCGACGAGCTCGAGTGCGGCCACCGCATGGACCGCCACCGACGCTACGGACGCCGCTGCAGCACCCGCCCAGGCCGCACCAGTGGACGACCCCTGGGTTGCCGTGGGCAATGTCTCGGGCAACACCGACTGGCTGGGCGGCCCCGACGCCGTGGGCCAGACCGCGGACGCCGCCCAGGCTGCGGCGCAGCATGCGCAGGCCGCCCATGACAGCGGCTTCCACCTGAGCCAGCTCTGGGACGGCAGCCTGCCGGTGCAGGACTGGATCAACAGCGGCCTGACCTGGGTGGTGGCCAATTTCCGCCCCTTCTTCCAGACCGTGCGCGCGCCGATTGACGCCACGCTCACCGGTGTGGAGCATTTTCTGACCGCCATCCCGATGCTCGCGATGGTGGCGATCCTGGCGCTGATCGCCTGGCAATTTGCCGGCGGCGCCCTGGCCATTGGGGCCGTGGTGTCGCTGCTGATCATCGGCATGCTGGGCATCTGGCACGAGGCCATGGTCACCCTGTCGCTGGTGCTGACCTCGCTGGCCTTCTGCATCATCATCGGTCTGCCGCTGGGCATCTTGCTGGCCAGCAGCGACCGGGCGCAGAAGTTCTTCCGCCCGGTGCTGGACGCCATGCAGACCACCCCGGCCTTCGTCTACCTGGTGCCGGTGGTGATGCTGTTTGGCATTGGCAATGTGCCAGGCGTCGTGGTGACCATCGTGTTTGCGCTGCCACCGCTGGTGCGCCTGACCAACCTGGGTATCCGCCAGGTACGCCCTGACCTGATCGAAGCGAGCCGTGCCTATGGTGCCTCGCCTCTGCAATTGCTGTGGAAGGTGCAGCTGCCGCTGTCCATGCCCTCGATCATGGCCGGTATCAACCAGTCGCTGATGCTGTCGCTGTCGATGGTGGTGATTGCCTCGATGATCGCCGTGGGTGGCCTGGGCCAGATGGTGCTGCGCGGTATTGGCCGCCTGGACATGGGCCTGGCCACTGTTGGCGGCCTGGGCATTGTGCTGCTGGCTATTTTGCTCGACCGCATCACCCAGGCCATGGGCCAGCCCCGCCGTGGCGTGCGCCACTGGTGGCAGACCGGCCCGGCCGGCCTCATCGCCCGCGCCCTGCACAAGCCAGAAGCCAGCCCTGCGCCCAAGCCCCTGCCCCAGGCAGTCGCCCAAAAGCAGACGCAGGCACCCACGCAGCCCGGCCAGGACGCCGTGCCTGCCGCCTAAGCCCAGCCAGGGCAGCCGCCACCGCCCGCTGCCCTGCCCACCCGCTTGGCCCCATTTGCACATTGATCGGCGGCGCGCACTGCGCCCGCGCCGAACCCCTAACAAGGAGCATCCATGACATCCACCCCCCATTCCTGGCAGGCCTTCGCGGCCCCCACCCGCATGGTCAAAAGCCTGCTGACCACCAGCCTGCTGGCCGCTGGCCTGGCCGCCGCCGGCCATGCTGTGGCCCAGGACCTGCCCGGCAAGGGCATCAAGGTCCAGCCGCTGCAAAGCTCGATCGCCGAAGAGACCTTCCAGACCCTGCTGGTCAACAAGGCCATGCAAAAGCTCGGCTATGACGTGCAGCCCATCCGCGAGGTGGAGTACGCCACCGCCCACGTGGCGATCGGCAATGGCGATGCCACCTACATGGCCGACCACTGGGATCCGCTGCAGGCCGACTTCTACAAGAATGCCGGCGGCGCCGACAAGCTCTACCGCGAAGGCGAGTACTCGACCAGCGCCGTGCAGGGCTACCTGATCGACAAGAAGACCGCCGACGAGCACAAGATCACCAATATCGAGCAGCTCAAGGACCCCAAGATCGCCAAGCTGTTTGACACCGATGGGGACGGCAAGGCCGACCTGACAGGATGCACCCCCGGCTGGGGCTGCGAGGGCGCGATCGAGCACCAGCTGACGGCCTACAAGCTGCGCGACACCGTCACCCATGTGCAAGGCACCTATGCCGCGCTGATGGCCGACACCATCGCCCGCTACAAGTCCGGCAAGCCCATCTTCTACTACACCTGGACGCCGTACTGGGTCAGCGCCGAGCTGCGCCCTGGCCGTGATGTCGTCTGGCTGCAAGTGCCGTTTACCGCACTGCCCGGCAACCAGGCCGATCTGAAGACCGCGCTGCCCAACGGCAAGAACTACGGCTTCCCGCTCAACACCCAGAAGATCGTCGCCAACAAGAAGTTTGCCGAAGCCAACCCAGCGGCCGCCAAGCTGTTTGCAATCATGAAGCTGCCGGTCGCGGACATCAACGCGCAGAACCTGGCGATGAAGGACGGTCAGAACAAGCCAGCCGATATCGAGCGCCATGCCGACGGCTGGATCAAGGCCCACCAGGCCGAGTTTGACGGCTGGATCAAGACGGCGCTGGACGCCGCCAAGGCGCAATAAGCCTGCCTGCAGCACCCGCCTGGCAGGACCTTGCCGGGCCGGTGCCTTTCCCCCTGGGCATGCCGCCATGCCCACCGCTGCAGCGCCAGTGCTGCGCAGCCCCAAGCCCCCCCGCCAGCTGCACACAGACCAGCCGGCACCACCGGCCGGGCGCCGTCTTGCCCCAGGGCTGCCCATGTTCCCTCTCGGTGCACATCGGGTGCATCGCGTATCCATCCAAGGAGAAGACCATGACTGATAAAAACCGCCTCAATCGCCCCATCCACCTGGCCTGCGCCGCCGCCATCGCGCTGATGGCCTGGGGCCCCGTCGCCCAGGCGCAAGACCTGCCCGGCAAGGGCAAGGATGTGCTGCCGCTGCTGGGCACCGTGGACGAGGAGATGTTCCAGACCCTGATCGTCTCGCGCGCGCTGGAAAAGCTCGGCTACACCGTCAAGGACCCCAAGGGGCTGGAGAACGGCACCGAGCACGTGGTGGTCGGCCAGGGCGATGCCACCTTTATGGCCAACCACTGGATTCCGCTGCACCAGGAGTTCTATGAGCGCAATGGCGGCGCCAAGGTCTTCTACCGTGAGGGCATGTTCTCGACCAATGCGGCGCAGGGCTACCTGATCGACAAGGCCACGGCCGAGAAGTACAAGATCACCGACATCATGCAGCTCAAGGATCCCAAGATCGCCAAGCTGTTTGACACCGATGGCGACGGCAAGGCCGATCTGACCGGCTGCAACCCCGGCTGGGGCTGCGAGCTGGCGATCAACAAGCACCTCAAGGGCCTGGGCCTGGAAGGCAGCGTGACCCACCGCCAGGGCAACTATGCGGCGCTGATTGCCGACACCATCGCCCGCTACCAATCGGGCAAGCCGGTGCTCTACTATGTCTGGACCCCCTACTGGGTCAACGGCGTGCTCAAGCCCGGCCAGGATGTCGTCTGGCTGCAGGTGCCCAACATCCCCAATGCCAAGGGCGATGACGACACCCGCCTGCCCAACGGCAAGAACTATGGTTTCAAGGTGAACAACCAGTACATCCTCGCGAACAAGAAATGGACCGACGCCAACCCGGCCGCCGCCAAGCTGTTTGCGCTGATGCAGGTGCCCATCGAGGACATCACCGCGCAGAACCTGCTGATGCGCAATGGCGAAAACAAGACCGCCGATATCCAGCGCCATGCCGACACCTGGATCAAGAACCACCAGGCCAAGTTTGACGGCTGGATCAAGCAAGCGCTGGCCGCCAAGTAAACCTGGCGCCTTCTGCACCGCAGCCCGAGCCCGCTCACCCAGCGGGCTTTTTTGTGGCGTTCAGCGGCGCAAAACTACAATAGCCGCCAAACAACGCCCATGCCCCATGCCCCATCCCTGCCTCAGTTGCGGCGCCTGCTGCGCCAGCTTTCGCGTTGATTTTTCCGTCCATGAATGCGACAGCAACGGCGGCCGTGTGCCCTCGGGCCTGGCCGAAGAGGTCAACGACTCGACCTGCCGCATGCGCGGCACCGACTATGCCCGCCCACGCTGCGCGGCCTTGACCGGCACCATTGGCCAGCAAGCCGCCTGCGGTATTTATGAATGGCGTCCCTCGCCCTGCCGGGAGTTTGCCACCGGCAGCGAGGCCTGCAACAAGGCCCGCCTGCGCCATGGCATGCAGGCGCTCGAAGGTGGGCTGTACTAGCCAGCCCGCCCAGCGCCCCATGCGTTGCGCTAGAGCGGTGCTAGAGCGGAGCAATCCGCACCACTGGCGCGCTGGCTGTCTCGATGGACATGCGCAGCGGCAGAAACTGCGCAATCACCGCCATATTGCTGTGCAGGTGCGCGCTGGCCTCGCTGCAGCTGAAGGCTGCAGGCTGGCCGCTTTGCCACACGGCCAGCGCCTGCAGCAGCAAGAGCTGGTCGGCCAGGTAGGCGCAGACAGCGGCATCGGGCTTTTTCTGGTAATCGCGCAGGTCCTGGCAGAGCTTGCGCGCCACCGCTTCGGACGATACGCCGTGCGCCCCCAGGCACCAGAACAGCTCGGTGACATGGTCATAGCGCAAGGTGGCCTGCAGCAGATTGCCCGGGCCTTCCTCCTGGCCCACCGGCAGCAGCTCCATCGCGCGCCGGTCCCAACCGGTCAGCCGCGCCAGCTCATCGAACTCGCGCATCGCCACGCCACGCGGCACGGCCGCGCAGACCGCCTCCACCGACACATGCTGCAGCATGCCGCGCGCCAGCAGGTCAAAAGGCTGCAGCCCTTGCGCTGCCGGGCTGATGCAGGCCAGCGCCTCGCCACCGCCCGCCGGGTAAAAGCCATAGCGGCGCAGGCGCATGTCCAGCCCCGCCCCCATGCGTGCCACCAGGGGCGCATAGGCGCGTTCAATGAAGTGGAAGTTGGGCGCCAGCGGATTGTGCGTGCCGCCCGACAGTTGCACCGTGCTCGCGCCATCAGCCATCAGCAGCGCCGGCAGCACTGTCTGCAGCACCAGCATGGCGCTGCCCGCGCCTGAGATCGGGAAGCGGTAGTCCCCGGCCTTGAGCGTCACCGGCGCAAACTGCAGCTCCATCACGCCCGCAGCGATGGGCGACAGCTGTGCATCGCTGATGGTCTGCGCTGCCTGCACACAGGCCAGGTGCTGGCGCATCAGGCCCGGCTTGGAGCGCCTGGCCCGGATGCTGTGCATCGCCAGCGGCCTTTGCGTAATGACCGACAGCGCCAGCGCCGTGCGCAGCATCTGGCCGCCGCCTTCGCCTTGCGAGCCGTCGATCTCGATTAGCCCTTTTCTATGAATTGGCTTGCGATTTGCATTGGAATCGTTCCCTCTCTCTGTGTTCTTCTTCTGATTCAATTGGCTGGGCTCAATGGCCGGACAGCACAGCGCCCATGGTCACGCGGGGATAGGTAACTACTCGGCAGACGCGATGCACGCCGGGGCGCAGCTCCAGCTCGCGCCGCAAGATGCGGTCGATACGCGGCGCCCAGCTGCGCTCCAGGCTCAGCGCCTCCAGCTGCGCATGCGCTGGCTTGTCACCAAACTGCACCCACCACCAGGCGAGGGCCTGCGCTGCCAGGCTGCGCAAATCCGGCGCCTTGGCCTGCAAGGCCGCATGCACACGGGCACGGGCAGACGCATCGGGGCGGGCACGCCATAGCGCACGCAAGGCTGCCATCTCCGCCGCATCACAATGGCTTTGGCGCCAGGCGCGGTGCCGGGTACGGCAGTCCTTGCAGCGGCTGGCACTGGCATACAGGCTGCCTTGCACTTGCTCGTACCACCATTTCTGGTCCTGCGCGGTCCAGACACAGGCGGCGCCACAATCACAGCAGCGGTAGCTGGTATCGACGTAATAGCCCGGGAGCCAAAAAGGCTCGCCATGGATCAGTTCAAGACGCTGCACATCGGCAGCCAAGGCGCCATGCGGCATGGCTGGGCGTAACGCTGCTTCACGCTGCGCCTCCATGCGCGCCCAACGGCGCTGCTTGATCTCTGTCTTGCGTTGCTTATTGCTCTTCATCACCCTTCTCCTCAGGGTTGCGGCCCCATGGCCGCCCCCTTGTCTACCCCTTCACACACACCACCTGTTTGAGCGTGTACACCACCTCCACCAGGTCGCTCTGCGCCGCCATCACCGCGTCGATGTCCTTGTAGGCCATGGGGATCTCGTCGATCACCTCGGCGTCCTTGCGGCATTCCACGCCTTCGGTGGCGCGCATCTGGTCCTCGACGGTGAACAGTTTCTTGGCCTTGGTCCGGCTCATCGTGCGACCGGCGCCGTGGCTGCAGCTGTTGAAGCTCTCGGGGTTGCCCTTACCGCGCACGATAAAGCTCTTGGCCCCCATGCTTCCCGGGATGATGCCCAGCTCACCCTGGCGGGCGCTCACGGCGCCCTTGCGGGTCACAAACACCTCCTGGCCAAAGTGGGTCTCGCGTTGCACATAGTTGTGGTGGCAGTTCACCGCTTCCAGGTGCGTCTCGAACGGTTTGCTGATCACCTTCTTCAAGGCATGGATCACGCGGACCATCATCACCTCGCGGTTGGCACGCGCAAACTTCTGCGCCCAACCCACCGCTTTGACATAGTCGCCAAAGTAGGCGGCGCCTTCTTCAAAGTAGGCCAGGTCCTTATCGGGCAGGTTGCGCTGGTGCAGCTCGGCATCCTTCTTGGCCAGCTCGATGAAGTGGGTGCCAATGGCGTTCCCCACCCCGCGCGAGCCCGAGTGCAGCATGATCCACACGGCCTGGTTCTCGTCCAGACAGACTTCGATGAAGTGGTTACCGGACCCCAGGGTTCCCAGGTGCTTGTAGTTGTTGGTGTTCTTCATGCGCGGGTGCGCTTCGCAGATCTCCTCGAACTCTTTCACCAGCACCGTCCAGGCGGCATCGGTTTCCTCAGGCGGCGTCTCCCAGCTTCCCTTGTCGCGGCCATAGCGCTTGGGCGTCATACCCACCGGCACCGCCCGCTCGATCGCAGCGCGGATCGGCGCCAGGTTGTCGGGCAGATCGCTGGCCGTCAACGTGGTCTTGCAGGCCATCATTCCGCAACCCAGGTCCACCCCCACCGCCGCCGGGATGATGGCCTTCAGCGTAGGCACCACCGAGCCGATGGTGGCACCAATCCCCAAGTGCACATCAGGCATCACCGCCACGTGCTTGAACACCACAGGCAGGCGCGAGATATTGGCCAGCTGGTTCTGCGCTTCGGCCTCGACCGGCACACCATTGGTCCACATCTTGATCGGCACGCCATTGGGCACTTGTCGTTGTTCGTAGGTCATGTTGTTCCCTGTTCTTTCTTCTGTATCTGTGCGGGCTTGCGCAGTTGCGTCTTGGCCCCGTCCGGTGGGAAAGCAGGATCCTCGCCCTGCTTTCCCCGACTCACGCCACGTGGCGCTTGCCATCTTATTTGCCAGAAGTGTGCCAACTATGCGCCGCCACTAAAATTTATCATCAAGCTGTTGAATAAAATGGAATTTTTTCAAAACTTCGTTTTGGACATGCAATAAAAATTTTTAGAAATATATTGATTTAGCTAGTCATACTAGAATTTAAGCTAATTCATTTGATTCCATCCCTATGAAACCCATCACCGTCATCGGCTTTCTCGGCACCCAGCTCGACAGCGGGCGCGGCGCAGGCCGCTGGAGCAAATGGCGGCCCTCGGTGGCCATCACCCAGCATGAAGACATGGTGGTGGCCCGCATGGAGCTGCTCTACACCCGCGCGCATGTGGACCTGGCGCGGCTGGTGCAAAAGGACATTGCCACCGTGAGCCCCGAGACCGAAGTCCACCTGGTGGAGCTGCCGATCCGCGACCCCTGGGACTTTGAAGAGGTCTACGGCGCGCTCTACGACTGGACCAGCAGCTACCACTTCGACAGCGACAGCGCCCAGTACTGGCTCAACATCACCACGGGCACCCATGTGGCGCAGATCTGCCTGTTTTTGCTGGCCGAATCGCGCGCGATCCCCGGTGTGATCCTGCAGGCCTCGCCACCCAAGCGGCAGATCGATGGCGCGGCGGGCAACTATGCGCTGATCGACCTGGACCTGTCACGCTACGACGCGCTGGCCACCCGCCATGCGCAGGCCCAGCAGGATGCGGTCGCTTTTTTGAAGAGCCATATCCCCACCCGCAACCCGCGCTTCAACCAGCTGATTGCCGAGATCGAGCAGGTGGCAGGCCGCTCGCAGGCCCCCATGCTGCTGGTGGGGCCTACGGGCGCGGGCAAGTCCTTTCTGGCGCGCCGCATGTACGAGCTGAAAAAGGCGCGCCACCAGATCAGCGGTGCCTTTGTCGAAGTGAACTGCGCCACCTTGCGCGGCGACAGCGCCGCCAGCACCTTGTTTGGCCACAAGAAAGGGGCGTTCACCGGCGCCGCCGCTGAGCGCGCTGGCCTGCTGCGCACCGCAGACCAGGGCCTGCTCTTCCTCGACGAAATCGGCGAGCTGGGCGCCGACGAGCAGGCCATGCTGCTGATGGCGATCGAGGAAAAGCGCTTCTATCCCATGGGCTCGGACAAGGAGGTGAGCAGCGACTTTCAGCTGATCGCAGGCACCAACCGCGACCTGCGCCTGGAAGTCAGCGCCGGCCGCTTTCGCGAAGACCTGTTCGCCCGCATCAACCTCTGGACCTACAACCTGCCCGGCCTGGCCCAGCGCAGCGAAGACATCGAGCCCAATATCGACCACCTGCTGGTGCAGCACGCCCAGCAAACCCACCGCACCGAGCGCTTCAACGCCGAAGCGCGCAAACGCTACCTGCAGTTCGCCCAGAGCCCGCAAGCCCTGTGGAGCGGCAATTTCCGCGATCTGCATGCCAGCGTGACGCGGCTGGCTACGCTGTCGACCAGTGGTCGTATCACCGAGGACCAGGTGGAGGCGGAGATTGGGCGTTTGCAGTGGCTGTGGCAGCGGCCGGATGCTGTGGCTGCTTCTTCCGACGTTTCTGCTGACGTGGCGTTGGAGGCATTGTTGCCTGGTGATGCTCTTGCGGCGATGGATTTGTTTGATCGGATGCAGTTGGCGGCGGTGGTGGGGGTGTGTCGTGCCTCTGGCAGTTTGTCGGAGGCGGGGCGGCAGTTGTTTCAGGCTTCGCGGGCACAAAGGGCGGTGGTGAATGATGCGGATCGGTTGAGGAAGTATTTGCAGAAGTTTGGGTTGAATTGGGATGTGGTTTGTTCTGCTCGTTGAGCTGGATGCTCTGCTTTATTGACACTTTTTAGCGACTGCTGTTTGGTTGAATTTTGCTGGCCGGATTTCGCTCGATGGGCGATTTCTGCGCTCGGCCCACAACTGACAGAGTGCAGCTCTTGCTTATGCATATGCCTGCGGCGCTACTTAGTTTTGCTGGCCGGAGTTCGCCCGGCGGGCGAGGTACTTTTCTTGCGCAGCCAAGAAAAGTACCCAAAAGAAAGCTGCCCCTGCTGACTGCGTCCCTTCGCTGCGCTGCGGGCAACCTGTGGTGCTCGGGTATGTGCTGCACCGCGAAACTCACTAGGCGCCGGGGGCGCTCCGTTCAAACAGACGCGGTGAGTCAGTTCACGATGCAGTTGCACTCTGCGGTGCAACTGCCCAGCCCATACCCTGTGCTCCTCGGCGCATTCAGAAGGGAAACTGAGCAGACGCAGGCCATCGCTGCGCTCGGCCCCCAAAACAGGCCGAGCGC
>NZ_JBBGZC010000008.1:0-114241 GCF_037479395.1 Comamonas sp. MYb21
CGCCGCGGCCGCCTTGGCGGGAGCCGGCGCCGGCGTGGATGCCGCTTGGGCAATGACAGCCGGTGCAGGGCTAGGCGCAGGCGGTTTGGGCGCGGCAACCGGGGTTGGTGCTGGGGCGGGCGCTGGCACCGGCGCAGGCGCAGGTGGTGGCGGCGGGGGCGGCGGTGCCAGCGGTTTGGGCGGCACATCGGCTCGGGCCTGCACCAGCGCGTTCTTTCCATTGGCGAGTGAGGCCGGAACAATCTGCGTGATCAGCGCCAGTTGGGGGCCCTGTTGCTTGGGCGCGCCTTCCAGCTGCAGCGCCTTGGCATAGGCATCGCTGGCCATGCGGGCGTAGAGGTCGCCCAGGTTCTCATGCGCCGTCGTGTAACTGGGGTTGGTGCGCATCGATTGCTCCAGCGCCTGCGCGGCCTTGCGGTCCTGGCCATCAGCGGCATACAGCACGGCCAGGTTGTTGTAGGGCTCGGGCATGCCGGGGTAATCGCGGGTCAGCTCCTGGAAGATCTTGATCGCCTGCGCATGCTGCTTTTGCTCGGTCGCGATCACGCCGCGCAAAAACCGCATTTCCACATCGCCGGGCTGCTTGCGCAGGTAGGCATCGGCCTCTTTGGCCGCTTGCGCTGCCTTGCCCTGCTGCAGCAACTGGCTCACTTCTGCCACAGCAGGCGATGCAGGCGACGTGGGCGCGGCTTGCGCCTGCAGCGCTGCGCCCCCCATCAGCACACCTACGCAGACCGCCGCCCAGCGCTGGTGAAAAAGGACGGGCACCAGGGATCGCAGGGTAGAGCGCGCTGGGAAAGCACTTTGCATGGGGGATTTTCTCGTTGCAGTGGACCAAAGCCGCAGAAAACAGCCAGAAATCTTGCGTATCTGTACACACATCCGTTGGCAGAAAAAGCCCCGCCTGGCGCGCGCCAAAAACCGGCCGATTATACAGACCCTGCCTGCGCCAGCGGCCGGCTGCCGGGCGGTGGAACGCTCCCCGCACAAAGCAAGAACGTTACGTAACACCTCCGTAACAAGTGGCCGAAAAACTGCCTCCTGCGCCGCACCCAAAGGCTACTGAAATTAAAAATAATCATTTAAAACAACAAACTTCCAAATTTCACAGATGTAACAAAAACGGGTTCGCAGGCTGGCACAGGAGTTGCACTCTTAAAAACAAGGCCTGGGCATTTGCCCTTGAGGCCAGCCCCCAGACCGGAGACCTGCACATGACCCACAACGCCCCCTTGCTCAGCCCAGAGGTCTGCGAGACGCTGTTCGACGAAGCGCAGGAGCGCCATCTGTGCATGGAGGTGCATTGCGCACCCGGCCTGGCCCACCAGCTGAGCCTGGCTGCCCGCTTTGTGGCGCAGCAGGCGGTGGATCTGCCCCAGCCCTATGACGGCTGCCTGATGTTCTTCACCATCACCGCGCAGAACCTGCCCATCACCAGCTTCAGCATCCAGCAGCCCAGCGTTGCCGATGCCTGGACGGAAGGCGCTGCGCGCATGCGCCAATGGGCCTGGGCCTTCAATGCCACCGGCGTGGAGCTGCGCATTGACTGGGCGACCGCCGTGCTGCCGCTGCCCGGGGATGACCCGCAGGATGCGCTGTCCGACCTGCGCCAGTCCTGGAGCCTGGCCGACAGCGCGCAGGAGCGCGCCGAGATGCTCGCCCTGCTCAGCCACCGCATGACGCGCTCGCTCGCCCGCCTGCAGCTGCTGAGCGATCCGGTGCCCGCCAGCACGCAGGGCCGCTGGCAACTGCTGCTCGAAGGCCTGCACATCAGCCCGCTCGGCGAGATGCGCACCCTGCCCCGCCCCGACCCCTCGGCACCCCGGGGCAGCCACGGCAGCGCGGCCTCGGCCATCTACCAGGCCACGCAGGAGCTGCTGGCCCGCAGCCAAAGCGAAGACGGCAGCTGGCCCGAAGCCAGCACCTTGGTCGACCACCTGGGCATCACCTACGCCTTGCTGCTCACCCAGCGCCAAAGCGCACCGACGCCAAGCGCGTCGATGACCATACACCGCGCCATTGCCTACCAGGCCGAGCAGATGCAGCGCTGGAGCCTGCATGAATGCGGCAGCGACCTGCTCAAGGCCATGAGCCTGATCGTGCTGGTGCAGTATGTCCACCTCTACCCGGGCGCCGGCTGCGCCACCGCGCTGCGCGACCTGATCGGCCTGCTGTCGCAGCAGCTCCATGGCAAGGCCGCTCGCGGCGCAGGTGCCACCGCCCCCTGGGCCCAGCTGGCCTTGCAAAGCCTGCAAAAGAGTGGGCAGCAGCCCTCGGACCTGCAAGCTGCCACTGGCAGCCCCGCTGCAGACGGCGACAGCCCATGGCTGCATGCCGCCTGGCAGCAGCTGCAGGCCCTGGCGCAGGACGAGGAACACAGCAAGCTGCACCCCGAGCCCTGGGTGTCGGCCGCGCTGATGGAATGCTCTTTGCAGCACGGCAAACCACTGTTTGCCAGCCATGCCCAGCGCAGCCAGTTTTTCTCAGGCATGCAGTCGCTGTTCAAGACCTGCTACCAGCGCATGGTCTGGCCCAAGCTGCCCCATACGCAGGCCAGCCGCCAGCGCTGGAGCAGCGGCGCGCTGCAGGCGCCCGTTACCGACTGCCGCGTGGCCAGCCAGCTGCTGATCACCATCAGCGCGGCGGTGAGCTTCGCCAACCTGTCGCAGGCACGCTCATAAGCGCTATAGGTACCCGGCAGCCGCAGCGCCTGGCGTAACGGCCCTTTGCACCCTCAAAACCAAGGCGCCTGCTCCAAAAGGGCAGGCGCCTTGTTCTGTTCAAACGGGGTGTCAGCGCCCCACGGTCTCACGCACAATGCGCCACTGCCCTTGCTCGGGCTGCAGCACCAAGGTCTTGCGGGAGTTGCTCTTGAGCGCGCCTGCCGCATAGGCCTGCACAAAGCGGGCCGTGGCGCGGGCGCCGTCAACGGCCACCTGCACATCGCTGAGCGCCACGCTGATCTCAGACTTGCCCACAATGCGCTGGCGGCGTGACTGCTTCCACGCTGCCAGGCTGCTGCCATCGGCGGGTTTGAAGGCGGGGCTATAGGCGGCCAGGTAGGCATCCATGTCTTGCTGGGCCCAGGCCTGGGCCCAGGCCTGCACGGCGGCCTCCACCGCGGCAGGGGAGCTATCCAGCGTCTGCAAGTCCGTCGCGGCAGGTGCGGCGTCCGGCGCCGGGCTTGCTTTGGCGGCGGCACTGGCTGCGGGCCTGTCCGATGACTTGGCCGATGACCGTGCCGCCTCTGCAGCGGCCAGCTGCAGCGGGGTTGCCGAGGATATGCGCTCTGCCAGCACAGGCTCGGGTGCAGTTGGAGGTGCGGGTGCAGGTACCGCAGCCGCAGCTTGCACCGGGGTCAAGCCCTGGGCGGGCGGCGCGGCTGCTGCCACCGCTGTCACTGGCACCGCAGCCCCATGCCTGCCCGGCGCAATCTGCGCGATCAGCGCCTGCTTGGGCGCAATGCCCTGGCGGGCGCTGTCCAACTCCAAGGCCTTGCCATAGGACTGGCTGGCCATGCGCGCATACAGATCACCCAGGTTTTCATAGGCGGTGGCATAGCCGGGCTGGGCACGGATGGCCTGCTCCAGCGCATCGACGGCCTTGCGGTCCTGGCCTTGGGCGGCATACAGCACGGCCAGGTTGTTGTAGGGCTCGGGCATGGCCGGGTAGTCGCGTGCCAGCGCCGAAAAGATCTGGATGGCCTGCGTCTGCTGCTTTTGCTCGGTGGCGATCACGCCGCGCAAAAAGCGCATCTCGGCGTCCTGGGGGTTCAGCTGCAAAAACTGGTCGGCCTGCGCCGCCGCCTGCTCGGTCTGGCCCTGCTCCAGCAGCTGGGCCACCGCATCCACTTCGCGTGCGGCATGGGCAGGCAGTGCCAGCAATACAGCCGCACCGCCTGCGCACAGCGCAGCCACCAACTTTGGCAACCGTGCCTGCCTTAACCAGAGAGGGGGAGAGAAGTGACGAGACGCGATGCGCATAGATGGCTTTTTAAAAGTCATGGAATCAGGGGAAATACAACGAATTTCTTTGAACAGCTTCTTTAAGCCGGCGCCGCAGTGACCAGGAGAAACACGGATGCGGCAAGAGACAGCAGAAATAGTATGCGAGCCCGCCACCCGATTCATTATGTAAATTTTTATGGATACCACAGGATCATGATTTAAATCCTATTTATACGCCAAGCAGCAAATATTTACAGAAATGCTCCGCCATAACCGCAGAACGTTACGTAACGCCTGAGGGAACAACATTGGACATTGCTTAAACGCCAGATCAAACCATAGTTTTTAAACTGCAATCCATCCGCAAGCAAATATATTTATTCATAAATTTCAATGACTTATGAAATACCAAATGAACGCAGATAAAAAACAAATCCATGGCACGCAAGTTGCACAGTCTCCGCCCAGATAAGCCTCGCGAGGCAAGTCGGAGCCCTTGCGTTTGATATTTCAATTTTCTACAGGACAGAGAAAATGACCACCTCCACCGCCCTCCCCTCGAATACCGCAGCTGCTGCACTGGCCACCCACGGCATGGCATCCCAAACCGGCAGTGGCGCAGCGATGGCCGCATCGGCCAAAGGCACCCCTGCCACGCTATCCCAGGCCAGCGCCGGCGTGCAGATCGTGCGTGACGGCCAGACGATGGCGGCCCCCGCAGGCACGGCCTTGCAAGTGGGCGACAAGATCATCGTGCCAGCCGATGGGAGCGCGCAGGCGCAGTTCAGCGGTGCCGGTGGCCAGAAGCTGGTGGGCACATTTGCAGGTGGCACCGAGGCCACGCTGGGCTACCAGGCAGGCGCCGACGGCACAGGCGCGATGGCGCTGGACCTCGCCTCGGGCAAGGTCGATGTAGCCCCTGCCGGTGACGACACCGACGCCTTGGGCCTGGTGGTGACCCAGGAAACGGCCGAAGCCGGTGGCTCCACCTTGGGCGATTTTCTGCTCGCCGGCCTGGTCGGCATTGGTGGCGGCGCGCTGATCGCTGCGGCGCTGGACAGCGGCGATGACGACGACGACCGCACGCCGCCCATCAACCCCACCAATCCAACGAACCCTACCAACCCCACGGATCCGACCAATCCGACCAATCCGACCAATCCGACCAACCCTACCAACCCGACGGACCCCACCAGTCCTACGGATCCGACCAACCCCACCGATCCCACCAACCCAACCAACCCAACCAACCCAACGAATCCGACCAATCCCACGGATCCGACCAACCCTACCAATCCCACGAACCCAACGAACCCGACCAACCCCACCAATCCAACGAACCCGACTAACCCAACGAATCCGACCAATCCGACGGATCCTACGAACCCGACCAATCCAACCAATCCTACGGATCCAACGAATCCAACCAACCCTACGAACCCCACCAACCCGACGGATCCTACGAACCCGACCAATCCAACCAATCCCACGGATCCCACCAATCCGACGAACCCCACCAACCCTACGAATCCGACGGACCCTACCAATCCGACGAATCCTACGAACCCGACCAACCCAACCAACCCCACGGATCCCACCAATCCGACGAACCCGACCAACCCTACGGATCCCACCAATCCAACCAACCCGACGAACCCCACGGACCCGACCAACCCTACCAATCCGACTAACCCAACGGACCCCACGAACCCAACCAATCCAACCAACCCCACGGATCCGACGAATCCAACCAACCCGACCAACCCTACGGATCCAACCAACCCCACCGATCCGACGGACGGCCATGGGCTGATCACCTCGGTCGAGGACGTACTGGGGGCGCTGGGCGGTGGCACCTTGGTGGCGCCCGTCACGGACCTGGTCAATTCGCTGATCAACCCATCGACGGGAACCCTCGCGGTGGTGACCAGCGTGCTGGAGCAGTTGACGAACACCAATGGTGGTCCTCTGGGTGTGCTGACCGAGCTGGTCGATGGCCTGGTCAATATCCAGGACCAAGGGCTGGAGCCGCTGGTTTCCACGCTCAACCAGCTGATCGCAGGCCTGGGCGATCCCACATCGACCGAAGGCATTCCCGGTCTGGTGAACCAGGTGCTGGGCGGCCTGCTCGGTGAGAACAGCCCGCTGGGTGAGCTGCTAGCGGGCGTTGGTGGTCTGCTGGGCGGCTTGCTGGGCGGCGGCTCCGGCACGCCTCCCGGTGGTACGGACGGCCCCGGCATCGTGACCACGGTGCAAGAAGTGGTGGACGGTTTGCTGGGCGGCACCGTGGCAGAGCCGGTGGGCCAGCTGATCGACAGCCTGCTGCACCCCAGCGATGGCACGCTTGCAACCGTGACCGGTTTGCTCGAAGGCCTGACCAGTGTGGAAGGCGGCCCGCTGGGTGTTTTGACCGAGTTGGTCAATGGCCTCACCCAAGTGGACGGCCAGGCACTGCAACCGCTGATCGGTACCTTGAACGAGCTGATTGCCGGCTTGGGCAGCATTGGTGAAGGCGGTATCGGTGGCGGCCTGATCGGCTCCATCGTCGACAGCATCCTCGGCGGTCTGGTGCCTGGCGGTGGCGCGACCGACGGCGGTCTGGTGACGACGGTACAAGAGGTTGTCGATGGCCTGCTGGGCGGTACCGTGGCCGAGCCGGTCGGCCAGCTGCTCGACAGCCTGCTCAACCCCGGCAGCGGCACCCTCGCCACCGTCACCTCGGTGCTCGAAAGCCTGACCTCGGTAGACGGCGGCCCGCTGGGTGTATTGACCGAGCTGGTCAGTGGCCTGACTCAGGTCGAAGGCCAGGCGCTGCAGCCCGTCATCGGCACCTTGAACGAGCTGATTGTCGGCTTGGGCAATGTGGGCGAAGGCGGCCTGGGCGGCGGCATCATCGGCAGCATCGTGGGCGGCGTGCTGGGCGGTCTGGTGCCCGGAGGCGGCGCCACCGATGGCGGCCTGGTCACCACGGTGCAGGATGTCGTCGATGGCCTGCTGGGCGGCACCGTGGCCGAACCGGTCGGCCAGCTGCTCGATAGTCTGCTTAACCCCGACACGGGCACCTTGGCCACGGTGACCACCGTGCTCGAAGGCCTGACCTCGGTCGAAGGCGGCCCGCTGGGCGTGCTGACCGAGCTGGTCAGTGGTCTGACCCAGGTCGAAGGCCAAGGCCTGCAGCCCGTCATCGGCACCTTGAACGAGCTGATTGCCGGCCTGGGCAGCATCGGTGAAGGCGGCCTGGGCGGTGGCTTGGGCGGCGGTTTGATCGGCAGCATCGTCGGCGGTGTGCTGGGCGGCCTGGTCCCTGGTGGCGGCGCGACCGATGGCGGCCTGGTGACCACGGCGCAGGATGTGGTCGATGGCCTGCTCGGCGGCACGGTCGCCGAGCCAGTGGGCCAGCTGCTCGACAGCTTGCTCAACCCCGGCACGGGCACCCTGGCCACGGTGACTTCGGTCCTCGAAGGCCTGACCTCGGTCGAAGGCGGCCCGCTGGGCGTATTGACCCAGTTGGTCAGCGGCCTCACCCAGGTGGAAGGCCAAGGGCTGCAACCCGTCATCGGTACCTTGAACGAGCTGATTGCCGGCCTGGGCAGCATCGGCGACGGTGGTGCCGGCGGCGGACTGGGCGGCGGCCTGATTGGTACCGTGGTCGGCGGCGTGCTGGGAGGCCTTGTGGGCGGCAATGGCGGCCTGCTGGGAGGCCTCACTGGTGAAGGCGGTCTGCTGGGCGGCTTGACCGGCGACGGTGGTCTGCTTGGCGGCGTTGTTGGCGGCAATGGCGGCCTGCTGGGAGGCCTGACCGGTGACGGCGGTCTGCTCGGCGGGCTGCTGGGCTCCGGCTCTGGCGGCACCGATGGCAGCGGCGCAGTGACGACGGCACAGAACCTGGTGGGCGACCTGGTCGGCGGCACGGCTGCAGCACCGGTCAATGCCGTGGTCGATACCCTGCTCAATCCACAAAGCGGCGCGTTGGCCCCTGTGACCAGCGTGGTGGAAAGCCTCACCCATACCGGCAGCGGCCCGCTCGGCGCTGTCACCTCGGTGGCCAATGGCCTGACCCAGGTGCCTGGCCAGGCGCTGGAGCCGGTCGTCTCTGCCGTGCACGATGTTGTCGCAGGTCTGAGCGGCGGCGCATCCGGTGGCGCAGTCGGCGGCTTGCTCGGCGGCCTTACTGGTGAAGGAGGCCTGTTGGGTGGCCTGACCGGTGACGGCGGTCTGCTGGGTGGTGTCATCGGCGGCAATGGTGGCCTGTTGGGTGGCCTCACCGGCGAAGGCGGTCTGCTCGGCGGTCTGACCGGTGAAGGCGGTCTGCTCGGCGGCGTTGTCGGCGGCAATGGCGGCTTGCTGGGTGGCCTCACCGGCGAAGGCGGTCTGCTCGGCGGTCTGACTGGTGAAGGCGGTCTGCTGGGCGGCGTGGTCGGCGGCAATGGCGGCTTGCTGGGTGGCATCACCGGCGAAGGCGGACTGCTCGGCGGGCTGACCGGTGACGGTGGTCTGCTCGGCGGATTGCTGGGCTCCGGCTCCGGCGGGGCCGATGGCAGCGGTGTAGTCACTACGGCACAGAACCTGGTGGGTGACCTAGTTGGCGGCACCGTCGCAGCGCCGGTCAATGCGGTGGTCGATACCCTGCTGGATCCACAAAGCGGCGTATTGGCGCCAGTGACCAGCATTGTCGAAGGTCTGACCCAGAGCGGCAGCGGCCCCTTGGGCGTCGTGACCTCGGTGGCCAATGGCCTAACCCAAGTGCCTGGCCAGGCGCTGGAGCCGGTCGTCTCTGCCGTGCACGATGTCATTGCGGGCCTGAGCGGCGGCACCTCCGGTGGTGCGGTCGGCGGCTTGCTGGGCGGATTGACGGGAGAAGGCGGCCTGCTGGGTGGCCTGACCGGTGACGGTGGTCTGCTGGGCGGCGTCGTCGGCGGCAATGGCGGCCTGTTGGGCGGCATCACCGGCGAAGCTGGCCTGCTCGGCGGTCTGACTGGTGACGGTGGTCTGCTGGGTGGCGTCATCAGCGGCAATGGCGGCTTGCTGGGTGGCATCACTGGCGAAGGCGGACTGCTCGGTGGCCTGACCGGTGACGGCGGCTTGCTGGGCGGATTGCTGGGCAATGGCTCCGGCGGCGCCGATGGCAGCGGTGTTGTGACCACGGCGCAGAATCTGGTCGGTGATCTGGTCGGCGGCACCGTCGCAGCGCCGGTCAACGCGGTGGTCGATACCTTGCTGGATCCGCAAAGCGGCGTACTGGCACCGGTGACGAGTGTGGTCGACAACCTGACCAGCACCAGCAGCGGCCCCTTGGGCGTCGTGACCTCGGCGGTCAATGGCCTGACGCAGGAGACGGGTCAGGCACTGGAGCCGGTGGTCTCGGCCGTACACGATGTCCTGGCCGGGCTGAGTGGCACCACCTCGGGCGGCGCAGCAGCGGGCCTGGGCGGTGTGGTGGACGGCCTGCTCGGTGACCAGGGCGTACTGGGCAGCGTGCTGGGCAGCAGCGGCGCAACGGGGGGGCTGCTGGGCGGCCTGACCGGCAACACGGGCCTGGTCAGCGGCTTGCTGGGTGACAGCGGCGTGGTCGGCGGCCTGCTCGGCGGCAGCACCGGTCTGCTCTCGGGCATCACCGGTGAGCACGGCCTCGTAGGGGGTCTGCTGGGCGGCAGCGGCGGGCTGGGTGGCTTGCTGGGCGGCACGGCAGCGCCGCACTTCGTGGCCAGCACGGCCGGCAGCGCGCTGCAGCCGGTGGCTACTGCCATCAGCAGTGTGGCCAGCGGCGATGCACACAGCGTGCTGCCGCAAGACCTGCTGCACCACCAACTGGCCTGATGCACAGCGCGCCCTGCGCTGATCAGTGACCCGCTTCCATCCCCATGGGTCTGCAGCGCTTGCCTGGTTTCCAGGCAAGCGCGGGGCCCCATCAAGGATTGCCATGTTCAAACTTCTCCCTCTTTCTGTCGCCGCCGCTCTGGCCCTGGGCCTGGCAGCCTGCGGCAGCAGCTCCACCACCTCCAAACGTGAGGAGCACCATTACGCACTGTCCAAACCTGCGGCCGAGCCCGCCCAATCGGGCGTGGCGCCGGTCGTGGCCACCGCACAGCCGGGCAACAAAGGGCCGGCCGATACGGCCCATACCGTGTATTTCGACTTTGACTCCTACACCGTGCGCCCGGCTGACCGCCCCGTGCTGGAGAGCCATGCACGCTGGATGCGCAGCCACCCTGGCCAGTCGCTGACCTTGCAGGGCCACACCGATGCACGCGGCGGCATCGAATACAACCTGGCGCTGGGCCAAAAACGGGCCGAGTCGGTGCGCAGCAGCTTGCAGACCCTGGGGGTGGACCCCGCCCGTGTCGAGGCCGTGAGCTATGGCAAGGAACGCCTGGCCGATACCGGCAGCAGCGAAGAGGCCCACCAGCGCAACCGCCGGGTCGAGTTCGAATACCGCTGAGTGCCCCATGCCCTGGCAAGGCATGGCGCCCTGCATCGCCATGCCGCTTCCCTTGTCTCAGCCCCTGGAGGACATGTGTTGGCGCACCAAGCACCCCACCGCTGGAGCAAACAGCCCAGCCTGGTCCAGCAACTGGGCCTGGGCCTGGACTATTTGAAAACCCGCACCAGCCCCCTGCCCGAGCCGTTTGGCGACTGCATCTTGCTGCTGAGCGTGGCGACACCAGGAGAGCCTGTGGCGACCTTCTATGTGCGCCGCGCCACGCTGGAGGCGGCCTGGCGCGCCGGCACCACCCAGGTGCGGCAATGGGCCTGGAGCCGCAGCCTCGACTGCCTGGAGCTGCGCATTGACTGGCCCTCGCATATCAGTGCGCTGCAAGGCGGTGCTGCACCGGCTAGCCCGCGCCCGGCGGTTTCGGCCTGGGCGCTGGCCGACGAGAGCCTGGAGCAGGTGCAACTGGTGCCGCCCCAGCGTTGGTCCAGCACGGCCCCGGCACCGAGCGCATGGCTGCCCGGCATGGGCGAGCAGCCGGAACGCCTGCCCCGTGCGTACTGGCTGCTGCATCTGCAAGGCCTGTTTGTCAACAGCGAAGGTTATTTGACGCAGCTGCCGCGCGCTGACCTGCCCCCGTTGCAGGCCAGCGGCGCCGCCTTGCCCCAGAGCGAGGCCAGCATCGCGATGCTGCAGGCGCTGGCCGTGCCCGAGCCGGCAAACAGCCCCTGGAGCAACGAGCGCCTGGAGGCCTTTTGCGCGCGCATCTATGCACTGCTGCTGGTGCAGCAGCACTGCCAGCAACAGACGGGCCAGGCGCCCCCCCAGCAGCGCGGCCTGTCCCAACTGCTGGGCCGTGCTGCGCTGCAGCTGTGCCAGCAGATCGAGATCCACCAGGCAGAAGGGACGCAGCGCTTGCACCACGCGCTGTGCCTGCTGGTACTGGCCCGCTATGCACAAAGCCAGCGCAGCGAGCCGCTGGACGCCGTGCTGCCAGTCATGGCCGAACTGGCCCAGCGCCTGGCCCCCGGCAAGGGCCAGACCGCGCACAGCGACTTGCAGCCGCCACTGCCCACGCCCAAACCGGCCGCATTGGCGCCTGCCTGGCGCCTGGTGGCGCTGGCCGCCTATGCCGATGGCATGAGTGCGCTGGGCTGCGCATCCACTGCGGTCGCAGCGCCCAGCGATGCGCCAGCCCCCCCACCCGGCGCCGCCCTAGGCAGCAGCACCAGTACCACCAGCATGGCCACGCCTGAGATGGCTGCGCTCGAAGCGCTGACCCGGCACTGGCTGCAGTGGCACCTGCTGGCCCATGGGGGCGCCTCCTCGGCGCAGCCCGATTGGTCTGTGGTGGCAGTGGCCGAGCTGGCCCTGCAACCGGGCTTGGCCCAGGCCCGCAGCCACCTGCAAAGCTGCAGCTGGCTGGCTGCGCTGCGCAAAACCTTGCAAGCCCAGCTGCCGCAATACCTCCACCCCGAAGCGGCCATGTTTATGGCGCCCGATGCGCGAGAGCAAGCCGCTTTTATTGAGCCATTTACGGGCGCAGACCCTTTACAGGCCAACAGCTGGCGTATTTACCAGTGGATTCACCATATTGCTGTTCCGCAATTAATTAATTTTTGATTAGCAAATACCCACAATTTGTTGAACATTTACATAGAAAAAAGCTTTAAGACTCCCGCTCTGCCAATATTTATACAACCCCTATATTTAGTATCTGGGCGGGAGACATTTGTCATAAAAAAATACAATTTCTTACCATCACCGATCCGCGCTATGTTTGATAAAAATCAAAGTAAATTACAAGAAATGGCGGACTAAACCGCAGTCGAGTTTCCGAGTTAATAAGAAAAACCAATAAATAAATAGTGTATTTGTGCAGCGCAACAGTGGATCGCTGAGAGGAATTGGGAGAGACCAACATGATCGAGTACCTGCTACCCCGCGCCTTGGTGTCACGCACCGAAGCCACGGCGCAGGCCCAGGAGGCCGAAGCGGCGACGGCCAGCCCGTTCGCTGCTGCTATGGCGACGTCGTTCGCCCATGCCAAAGGCCATTTGCACCAGGCCGTCTGGCTGTCACTGCCCATCAGCCTGCTGGGGCTGCTGCCCTCGATCTTCCTGCTGCAGGTCTATAACCGTGTCATCTCGCGCGGCGGCACCGCCACGCTCACCGCCATGGTGGCCGGCGTGCTGTGCATGCTGGCGCTCGAGCTGTACCTGCGCCGCAAGCGCGCCCGTGCGCTGCGGGAAGCGGGCGCCACGATCGACCGCGAAGTCTCACAAAGCCTGATGCGCTCCATGCTGGCGCACCCGCTGCTCACCCTGGAGCAGCGCTCGGCCACGCAGTGGTTGCAGCTGTTTCGCGATGTCGGCTCGATGCGCTCGTGCATCTCGGGCGGCGTGGCCTCCTCGGTGCTGGATCTGCCAATGGCCCTGCTCGCGCTGATCGTGATCGGCATCATCGCCTGGCCCGTGCTGCCGGTGATCGTGGTGGCCATGGTCGTGCTGGGCGTGCTGGCCTGGTGGTGGGCCGATGAGGTGCGCAGTGGCCGGGTCGAAGAAGTCGAGCAGGCGCGCCAGCTCGACCGGGGCACGGCCGAGATCTGCAATGCGCGCGGCACGCTCAAGGTGCTCGGCTATGACGCGGCGGCCCAGCAGGCCTGGCAATCGGGCTATGACCGCTGGCTGGCCGAGAGCTTTGACAAAAACGGCGAGATGGAAAACGCCAAGGAAACCAGCCATGTACTGCTGACCTTGTTCTCGGTCGCCGTCATCACCGTGGGCGCGCTGGCCATCAATGCGCAGTGGATGAGCATCGGCAGCCTGATGGCGGTGAATCTGCTGTCGGGCAAGGCCCTGGGCCCGATTGCCCAGCTGGCCAGCAACTGGCGTTCGCTCGCCCGTGCCAACGAAGCCACAGCCCGCCTGCAAGAAGCACTGGAAGAGCCGCTGGAGCCTGAGAGCCAGCGCATTGCGCTGCCCCGCCCGCGCGGCGTGTTTCGCTTGGAGCAGGCCAGCTTCCAGTACCCTTCAGGCCACTTGGCGCTGGACCAGGTGTCGCTGCAGATCGGCCCCGGCGGCATCCATGCGATCCTGGGCCGCAATGGCGCGGGCAAATCCACCCTGGCCAAGCTGCTCGCCGGCCTGTACCAGCCCACGCAGGGCACGATCTCGATCGACGAGTACGACATGGCGCAGTTCCCGCGCAATGACCTGGGCCGTTGGGTGGGCTGCCTGGCCCAGCAAACCTACTGGTTCAGCGGCCCCATTGTCGATATCTTGCGCATGGTCAGCCCCGATGCCGATGACGGCCAGATTCTGGCAGCCTGCCAGCTGTCGGGCGCGCACAGCTTTATCAGCCGCCTGCCCCAGGGCTACCAGACCATCCTGGGCGAAGGCGGCGCGGGCCTGTCGGCCGGCGAGCTGCGCAAGCTCGGCCTGGCCCAGCTGTTCTTGCGCAACCCCTCGGTGCTGATCTTGGACGAGCCCAGCAACGACCTGGATTTCGAGAGCGAAACCGCGCTGCTGCAAACCCTGCGCCAGATTGCGACCAAGCACACGGTCATCATCGTCACCCATTCGCTGCGCGTCGCATCGCTTGCCCAGCATATCTACCATGTGCGTGGTGACGGCCAGGTGGACCAGGGCCAGCCCGAGCAGATGCTGCCGCTGCTCTTTGGCGTCAGCAGCAAGCCAGCGGCTGCCGCCAAGCCATCGGCCGCATCCGGCCCGGCGCAGGCCCAGGAGTTGGCATCATGACGGCCCGCTCCCTTCACCACCTGCCCCAGGTGCTGCAAAACCTGGAGCGGCCAGCGCTACCCGGCACGCCGCAGCCCGGCCGCAACCAGCGCCGCATCGTGCTGGCGGCCCTGGGCGTGCTGGTGCTGGTGGGCCTGTTCTACCCGGTGGAGAATGTCGTGGTTGCCAGCGGCCAGGTGATTCCCTCCGACCGCGTGCAGACCGTGCAGCATCTGGAAGGCGGCATCGTTACCACCGTCCATGTCAAGGAAGGCCAGGAAGTCCACAAGGGCGAGCCGCTGCTCGAAATTGACCTGGGCGGCAGCAGCCTGAACCTGGAGCAGTTGACGGCCCGCAGCGCCACCGCGCAGGCCAGCCGCACGCGCCTCACGGCCGAGAGCCAGGGCCTGGCGCTCAAGGCAACGGATTTCCCGCGCGAGCTCGAGAACAAGATTGTGCGCGCCGAGCTGGGCGCCTTCTCCTCACGGGCGCTGGAATACCAGGGCAGTCTCGCGTCCAGCCAGGCCATGCTGCTGCAGGCCCGGGGCGATGTGGCCCAAAGCCAGGCCCGTATCGACGGCCTGCGCAGCAGCCTGGCCTTGCACGAGCAAGAGGCCGGCATTGCCCAGCAACTGGCGGCTGAGCAGCTGATTGGCCAGCTCGAAGTGCTGGACAAGCAGCGTGCCCTGACCCTGGTGCGCACCGATCTGGCCGCCGCCGTGCAAAGCCTGGTCAGCAACCGCGCCAAGGTCGAGCAGGCCCAGGCCAAGATTCTGGAGACCCAGGGCGCGTTCCGCCGCCGAGCCTCCGAAGAGCTGGCCCAGACCGAGCGCGAACTGCTCAGCCTGAGCGAAGACCTGTCCCGCGCCCGCAACCAGCGCAGCCGCACGGTGGTGCTGGCCCCGACCGATGGCGTCGTCAAAGGGCTGCGCAGCTCGGGCGCCGGCTGGGTGGTCAAGCCTGGCGAGGCGATCTTGGAAGTCGTGCCCGACAAAGATGAGGTCATCGTCGAAGCCCGCCTGAACCCGGCCGACCGGGGCTATGTGCGCGCAGGCCAGGAAACCAAGGCCAAGGTCAGCGCCTATGACTACCTGCGCTATGGCTTTGTGCCCGGCAAGGTCACCCTGGTCTCGGCCGACGCCGACCACGACCCGAACGTGCCTGATGCGCCCTCGTATTTCCGCATCCAGGCCAGCCTGGCCCAGCCCTGGGTCGGCCGCAAGGACAACCGCATCACCACCGGCATGCAGGCCGAGCTCGATCTGTTGCTGGGCCGTGAGCCCTTTATCTGGTATTTGCTGCGCCCCGTGCTGCATATCCAGAGCGAAGCTTTCCGGGAGCCTTGAGCGATGCGCCTCTTTGCCCCCGCACCCCTTAGCAGCATGCCGCTTGGCCAGGCGGCCAGCCTGCCAGCGCGCTACCTGGCGGCCCAGCCGCGCCTGGCTTGCCCCGGGCGCGCCGAGCCGCAGGGCGCCTCGGTCTGGGGGATTGTCTGCGCGCTCACCATGGCCTGGGCGAGCAGCGATCTGCAGGCGCAGGGCTTCTCCGATGGCACCGTGCCGGCGCAGGAGGCCAGCCAGTCCGATGCCACGCCGGTGCTGGAGATGCCGCTGCGCGTGCAGATGGCCGAAGCTGCGCCAGAAAGCCGCGATAGCGCGCCTGCGCTTGCCAGCAGCAACGCGCCCACCGCGAGCGCAGAAATGGCTGCTCCCACGCCGGCCGCCCCTGTCATTCCCGCCAGCACGGCACCTGCCGCCGCCTTGCAGCTGGCACCCAAGCTGATGCCCGGCACACTCGCGGGCAACGCGTCCCAGCAGCAGCTGCTCACAGCGCTCTACACGATGCTGAGGGACCACCCCGATGTGCGCAAGGCACGTGCCGCCGTGGAATCAGCAGGCTACGACACCCACACGGCTGAGGGCGCGCGCTGGCCCAGCTTCAAACTGGGCACCTCGGCCGGCAATGCGGCCCTGCCCCAGGGCGGGAGGCGCAGCTCGTACACGGCAGTGAACGCCGAGGTGCGCATGAACCTGCTCGATGGCGGCGCCATCAGCGCCGGCATCGATTCGGCCCAGGCCATGGAAGCGGCGCAAGGCAGCGCCCTCTACACCACGCGCCAGAATGTGCTGCTCGATGCGCTGTCGGCCTTGCTGGAGCTGCATCGCTTCCAAACCAAGGCCCGCATTGCCTCCGAGTCGGCTGAGATCATCGGCCAGTTGGCCCGGGTGGAAGAGCGTCGCGCCGAGTTGGGCGCTGTCGGCCGCAATGACCTGCGCCAGGCTGCATCGCGCCGCGCCAGCGCACTGGCCCAGCAAAATGCGCTGGAGGCCCAGCGCATCGATGCGCAGGCCCGCTTTACCCGCTACTTCAACTACATCCCCAGCCTGTCCTGGCTGCCCGAGCCCCAGGTGCCCAGCTTCTGGGTGCCGACCAATGAGCAAGCGGCGCTGCTGGCCGCCGAGGACCAAAGCGCCGAGCTGCGCGAGATCGGCCACCTGATCGAGCGCGCCCAGGCCGAGGTCGAGCGCAGCAAGGCCCAGCGCTGGCCCACGGTGGCTGCGGTGGTCTCGCACACGCGCGATCCCAAGAGCGTGCTCTACACCGAAGGCACGCGCTACGGTGTGGAGCTGAACTGGAACTTTGGCAATGGCTTTGAGCTGCGCGACCGCATCCTCAAGGCCATCAGCGAGCTGCAGGCCCAGCAAGCCCAGCAAGAGGCCGTGCGCCGCCAGGTGCATGAGGCTGCGTCGTCCGCCTGGGGCCGCTGGCAGGCAGGCCGCGCCCGCGAGGCCCAGCTGCGCGATGCCGTGCGCGAAGCCAGTGCTGCCTTTGAGGGCTACCGGCGCCTGTTGGAAGTGGGCCGGGGTAACCTCTCGCAGGTGCTCGATGCCCAGCTCGACGTACAGCGCCTGATGCTGGACGCCGCCGACGCCATGTATGACCAGCGCATCAATGAATTGCGCCTGACCCGCACCACCGGCCAGTTGCTGCCCCGCGACTTGCCCGAGCACTGGCTGGACCAGCTCTTTGCCCAGCGCTCTGCGAATGCCCCCGCGCCTGCCGCTGCGCAGCGCCCCTTTACCGGCCCTGGCCCCGCGCCACTGGCTGGCAGCCGCGCAGCCCCCGCCCGGCCTGGAACAACGTATACCTCTGCCCCTGTTTTGACTGCGCAGCACCTGCCGCTGCGCCTGGACCACCGATGGGACACGCTGCTGCTCAGCCAGCCGCAAGGCCCTGGTGCGCCGCGCGCTCTGCGCTGGTAAGAGGTACCGGTTTCCACAGCGACAGGCGCTTGCCCACGCCTGCCACTGTTTTTCAGCTGGGCTATGTAAATGGAGAGCATCATGACCAACATCATCAAGAACTTCTGGAACGATGAAGAAGGCGCGACCGCCATTGAGTATGGATTGATTGCGGGGCTGATTGCGGTGGCGATCATCGGGGTGCTTACCACCATGGGTACCAATTTGAGCAATCTATTTGATCTGATCGGTGACAAGCTGGCTGCGCTGGTACCTGCTTAAGCGCACAGAGATGGCATCCGCTGCCTTCACCTGGATCCTGCTGCTATGGCTTATCGCCATAGCAGTGATGGACCTGCGCAGCCGCAAGGTGCGCAACTGGATGGTGCTGCTGGGCCTGGCGACCGGCCTGGCAGCACTGTTCGGAGGTGCACAACCGTTCGACCTGCTGGCCTGGCAAGGCCTGACGGGGATGGCGGTGGCCTTTGCCGCCTTGCTGCCGCTCTATGCCATCCGTTGGATGGGCGCGGGCGATGTCAAGTTTGCGGCGGTGGCTGGGCTCTGGTTTGGTCTGTCTGCCCATCTGCTGGTGATCTGGCTCGGCGCCAGCGTGCTGGCCGGTCTGCATGGCATGGCGGTGCTGGCATGGCGCAACCTGGTGCGCAGCCCCCAAGGGGCTCTGCTGCAGGCCAAGCTGCCCTTGCGTTGGGCGCCGCTGTTGCAACCCGCTACTGCAACTGGAACGGATACCGCTGCACCCAGCCGCTCATCGGGCCCCGCGCGCAGCATCCCCTATGCAGGCTATATGGCCCTGGTCGCCATCGTGCTGTTGATGCGCAATGCAGGCCCCATCACCGGCTAAAGGATGACAGCGATGTCCCTCCACCTCTTTCCATATTCCATGTGCTTTGCTGTCGCCCCCTGGGCCGCACACGCTGCCGCGACAGCAAAGCATATGCAGCTGTCAACTTCTAGGAGCCCTCGACCATGAACCTCACCAAGATACTGGCCGGCCTGCTGCTGGTCCTTGCCTTGGCCCTGGGCCTGGGCGCCTTGCTGCTGGGCCGCCAATCAGCCAACCGGCCCACTACGCCAATAGCAGATGCCAGCAGCGGTGATGCCGGCAAGCCAGCGCCCACCCATGCCGTCGTGGTCGCAGCCAAGTCCATTGCGGCAGGCCAGCGCCTGGTGGCAGACGACCTCAAGATCGCCCAGCTGCCAGTCGCCGTGGCCTCCAGCTTCTCCAACACCGATGCACTGCTGGGCCGCACGACCACGATGGCGTTGGTGGCCGATGCACCGCTCTTTGAGCAGCAGCTGATCAGCGGCTTGGCCTTGCAGGTCGAGCCCGGCCAACGCGCGGTGTCTGTCGGTATCCGCGAGGCCATGGCCGCCGGCCACCATGTGCGACCCGGCGATTTTGTAGATGTGTTCTTTACGCTGGACGGCAAGACCGACGCGGCCGAGGTGGACAGCCAGACCCGGCTGCTGTTGGCGCGCACCCGGGTGCTGGCCTATGGCGCAGCCAGTGTGGAGAACCCCCCACTCACCCAGGCCCAGCGCCAGCAGGAAGAGCAAGAGGCGGCCAAGACCGGCAGCAGCGCCAATGCGGCCAGGCGCAATACCCAGGATACCCAGGCGGCGCGCAATGCCGCCACCGCCGTGCTGGCCGTGCCTTTGCAGGATGTGGAGCGCCTGACCCTGGCCGAGAAATACGGCCAGCTGAGCCTGGCACTGCGCCACCCCGATGACAGCCGCGTGCCCGATCCAGCGCTGTTCGCGACGCTGCCCACGGTGCTGCAGCCAGTGGCAGGCAAGCTGGCCAAGGGCGAACAACTGCAGGACATGGACCGCTCCTTTGCCGGCCTGCGCTTCAAGGACCTGGCAACCGGCGCCGATAGCAAGCCAGTGCGCCGCCCTGCCACCGTCACGCAGGCCAGGGCGCCAGCGCCGGCCGCGCCCTTGGCGCCACCACGCACGCTGGAGGTCTACCAAGGCGCGAGCGTGCAGACCGTACGTTATTGACGGCGGCGCCGGGGTTGTCAGCCCCGGTTGACCGCGCCACACAGGCGCACACGGGCCCGCAAGGCCCGGAACCAGAACGAGACAGACGAGGGAACCGACTATGAGAACCACCGCACTCGCATCCGCCGCCTGGCTGCCGCTGCTGGCCAGCGCCTTGGCCGTGCAGGCCCAGCCTCTGGCCACCGCTGCCCTGAGCGCGCAACCCTTGGCGCTGGTGCAAGGCCAGCAGCAGCTGTTCAAACCTGGCATCGCGATTGCACGCATCGCCATTGGCGACCCTGCCGTGCTGGATGTGCAGGTGCTGGGCGAATTGCCCCAAACGGGCAATCCCGCCGCTGGCAAGGCTGCCACCCCGCGCCCCGCCCGGCCGGCCGAGCTGCTGCTGACGCCCAAGGCTGCTGGCAGCACCACCTTGATGGTCTGGCCTAGCCAGGGCGAACCGCAGACCTGGAGCGTTGTGGTCAGCGGCCCGCGCCTCTTGCTGGAGCGGCGCCTGCAGTCTCTGCCCGAGCAT
The DNA here is from genome assembly GCF_037479395.1 of Comamonas sp. MYb21. Lineage (NCBI taxonomy): Bacteria > Pseudomonadati > Pseudomonadota > Betaproteobacteria > Burkholderiales > Comamonadaceae > Comamonas > Comamonas sp. MYb21. The sequence goes on from NZ_JBBGZC010000008.1 coordinate 19,899, forward strand.
GCGCGCGCCTCGGCAGAGCTGGCGGCCACTGCGCCCAAAGGCACGCCGTTGACCGACCGCGCCCAGGTGGATGTGCGCAGCAATACCGTGCAGGTCGATGTGCAGGTCGTGGAGTTCAAAAAGTCGGCCATGCGGCGCGCGGGCGTGCAGCTCAACAGCGGCGGCGCCAATGACCATGGCTTCCAGTTTGGGGTCTACACCCCGGGCAGCAATGGCAGCAGCAGTGGCTCGTCGAGTGGCAGCAGTGGTAGTGGCAGTGGCAGTGGCAGCGGTACCGACGGGGGCACCTCAGCCATCGCCAGCGCGATGAACCTGGTGCTTGGCTTTGGCCGGGCCTTCAGCGGCCGGGGCATTACCGCGCAGCTGGGTTTTTTGGAGGGCAATGGCCTGGCGCGCGTGCTGGCCAAGCCCACCTTGGTGGCCCACAGCGGCCAAACCGCAAGCTTTCTGGCCGGTGGCGAGATCCCGATCCCCGTGCCCAGCGGCGGCAGCAACAATATTTCCATCCAGTACAAGGAGTTTGGCGTCAAGCTGCAGCTGACGCCAACCATCCTGTCCAACGAACGCATCGCCCTCAAGGTGGCGCCCGAAGCGAGCGACCTGGACTACACCCAGGGCGTGACGATCAATGACATCTCGGTGCCCGCGCTGCGCACCCGGCGTGCCGACACCTTTGTCGAGCTGGCCGATGGCGAGAGCTTTGTCATTGGCGGGCTGGTCAGCCGCTCGACCCTGTCCAATGTCAACAAGGTGCCCTTGCTCGGTGACCTGCCCATCCTGGGCACCTTCTTCAAGAACCTGAACTACTCGCAGGAAGAGACCGAGCTGGTGATCATCGTCACGCCCCGCCTGGTGCAGCCGCTGCCGGCCGGCACCAACCTGGAGGCGCTGCTGCCCGGCGCGCAGCAGGAGCTGCCCAATGCGGGCCGCGTCTGGGCACCGTATGCCGTGGGCGCGCCCTATGCCGACTCCCCCCTGCCCGGCTTTTCGTACTGATGCCATGAACAAGGACTCGCTCGCCCCCCACAGCGCAGGCTCCGCGCCCGAGAGCCCCTCGCTGGCCGACCTGCTCACCCCCAGGCCCGGGCAGGTCCGGCCTGCGCCGGCAGATGCCAGCGAGCGCCCGGCCCTGCGCGCCGTGCCGCCCTCACTGACCCCCGTGCCTGCCACCGCCAACCCCGCAGGCGACAGCCCGGCCACCGTGCCACTGCTGCTGGTGCAGGCGCCCGCGCCGCAAGGCGCGCTGGCGCTGGTCTGGATGCAGCGGCTGCTGGGCGGTGCCCAGCCCTATGTCGCCCCCAGCCTGTATACGGTGGCCGAGCAAGTGCAGCAGCTGCAGCCCCAGGCGGTGCTGGTGCAGTTCGACAGCGCCAATGTCGATGCCGCCACGGCGCTGGTGGCCCAGCTGCAGCAAGCCTTTCCGCATATCCCGCGCCTGGCGATTGGCCATGCACAAGACGCCCCATGCCTGCTGGCAGCATTGCGCGCTGGCGTGCAGGATTTTCTGGATCTGGATGCACCGCTGGACCCGGCCCAGCGCGTGGTGAGCCAATTGCTGGCCCGCCCGGCGGCCTTAGACCAGCGCCGTGCCGATGCCGCGCCCCTCACCGCGCTGCTCTCGGCGCGTGCCGGCCTGGGTTGCAGCCTGCTGGCATCGCACCTGGCCTGGCATCTGCAAGAGGGCCTGAGCCCTGCGCGCAGCGGCAAGGCTGCTGTGCCTGCCAGCCACACAGCCGATGCGCAGAGCTTGCATGCCTTGCTGCTGGACATGGGCGCCTCGGGCGGAGATTGCGCCATCTACCTCAACACCCCGGGCGAGTTCAGCCTGGCCGATGCGCTCAGCCAGCAGCGGCGCCTGGACAAGCGCATGGCGGCCAGCGCGCTGTCGCGACACCCCAGCGGCCTGCGGCTGCTGACCATGCCCCGCCATGCCGCGCTGCCAGCGGCCGGAGAGATCGACGCGCTGGTCCAGCGCCTGGGCCAGTATTTTGAGCACCTGGTGCTGGACCTGGGCGCCGACACGCCCCTGCCGGTGATGGCCGAGGTGCTGCCCCAGGCCAGCCAGATCTGGCTGGTCTGCGACCAGAGCGTGGCCAGCGTGGTCTGGACTGCCGAGCTCCTGCAGCAACTGCAGGCCATCGGCATCGCGCCCGAGCGCATCGAGCTGATCGTGAACCGCCATGACAGCCGGCTGGAGCTGGCGGCCAGCCACATGGCGGCGCAGTTGCAACTGCCCTTGCTTGGCAGCATTCCCGAGCGCCGCCGGTCACTGATGCAGGAGGTCAACCGGGGCCTGCTGCTGCAGGCGCAGCGCCGCAGCGAGCCCTATGTGAAGGCGGTCGGCCAGCTCGCCGACCAGCTGCTGGCCGCGCACCATCCACAGCGTGTGGGCCACCGCAGCGGCGCGGTCGGTCCCTTGCAACACCTTCTCCAGCGCCTGCGCGGACACTGAAAACCACCATGACGACCACGGACTACACCACCTCCGCCGCCGCTGCCAGCGAGAACCTGCAGCATGCCCAGCTGCTTGCCGATCTCAAGAACCATGCCTATGAGCACCTGCTCAGCCGCATCGAGGAGCTGGGGGCGGAGTTTGGCCGCTGGTCCCAGGCGGCGATTGCGCAGTTTGTGAAGCTCGAGCTCGACAGCTTTATCCGCCTGCATGCGGTGCCAGTCAATGAGCAAGAGGCCCGCCAGGTGGCCGAGGCGCTCAGCCGTGAGCTCACCGGCCTGGGCCCGCTGCAGCCGCTCCTGGAAGATGCGCGCGTCGAGGACATCCTCATCAATGGCTACCGCGACATCTATGTCTCGCGCGGCGGCATGCTCGAGCGCGAGGCCTCGCACTTCAAGGACGACGAGCATGTGCTGCGCATCGTGCGGCGTATTCTGGCGCCGCTGGGGCGGCGCCTGGACGAATCCAGCCCCATGGTCGATGCCCGCCTGCCCGATGGCGGCCGCATCAATGTAATCATCGGCCCACTGGCCATCGACGGCCCCACGGTCTCGATCCGCAAGTTCCGCAAGGACCCGCTCACGCCCAAAGACCTGGTCGAGCTGGGCAGCTTCAGCGAAGACATCTGCCGCATTCTGGAGATGGCCGTCAAGGCCCGCTGCAACATCCTGGTGAGCGGCGGCACCAGCTCGGGCAAGACCTCCTTGCTCAACGCCCTGGCCAGCTTTATCCCGAGCAACGAGCGCATTGTGACCATCGAGGACACCGCCGAGCTCGCCCTCAACCACAGCCATGTGGTGCGGCTGGAGAGCCGCCCGGGCAGCTTCGATGGCTCGGGCCATGTGAGCATCCGCGACCTGCTGGTCAACAGCCTGCGCATGCGGCCCGACCGCATCATCGTGGGCGAAGTGCGCAGCGGTGAAGTGCTGGAGCTGCTGCAGGCGATGAACACCGGCCACGATGGCTCGATGGGCACCATCCATGCCAGCTCGCCGCGCGAATGCCTCTACCGCGCCGAGATGCTGGCCGGCTTTGCCGGCTTTCAGGGCAGCGAAGTGAGCCTGCGCCGCCAGATTGCCAATGCGGTGGACTTTATCGTGCAGATCGGCCGCCTCTCCAACGGCCGCCGGCGCCTGCTGTCACTGACCGAGGTGACTGGCATGACGGACAACATGATCTCCACCCAGGAGCTCTACCGCTACGAGGCCCAGACCGGCCCCGACGGCCAGGAACAGGACCAGTGGGTCTCCATGGGCATCTCGCCGCATTCGCCCAAATTGCTGGCCTGGTGGCGGGGCCAGCAGCAGGCCGGCAACAGCGGAGGACCACGATGAACCTCCATCCCGCCGTCCTGGTCATCGCCGCCCTCGCCTGCGCGCTGCTGGCCCTGGCGCTGTGGCTGTTCTCCCGTGCGCGCCAGCAGCAGGCCCGGCAATCGATTACCGGCCATATGCAGCGCAGCCGCGATATCCAGCGCGATCTGCTTGCCCCCTCAGCCGCCACACCGATGCCCGGCATGGCAGCCGACCCCAGAGCTTCTGCAGCCTTGCCTGCTGCGCTCACGCCCTCGGCCTCGGCGCGGCAATGGTTGTATGACCATCTGGGCTATGGCGCCTGGGGCATCAGCCCGCGCGGCCTGGTCATGATCGCCGGGCTGGGGCTGTTACTCGCGTTTCTGGTGGCACTGCAAGCAGGTGCTTTGCTGGGTCTGATGGTGCTGGCCGTCTATGCGCTGCTGACCTGGTTTGGCATCTGGCACCGGGTGAGCAAGCGCCGCGCCAAGATGCTCTCGCTGCTGCCAGGCTTTCTGGACAATATGGTGCGCCTGATCTCCATCGGCAACTCGCCCCACGCCGCCTTCCAGTTTGCCAGCGGCAATGTGCCCGAGCCGCTGGGCAGTGCCTTGCAGCATGTCAATGCGTCCCTCAGCGTCTCGCCCGACCTGGGCCAGGCGATGACCCAGCTGGAGCGTACCTGGAAACTGGCCGAGTTCGGGCTGCTCGCTGCCGTCTTCCGCATGAGCACGCGCTACGGCGGCCGGGTGGACCAGGTGCTCGAACGTGTGTCCGCCTATATCCGCGACCGCCAATCGGCCGAGCGCGAGCTCCATGCGCTGTCGGCCGAGGTGCGCCTGTCCGCCTGGGTGCTGGCCTTGCTGCCCATCATTGTCGGCACCTTGATCATGCTGCTGAACCAGGGTTACTTCATGCGCATGTGGAACGACGGTACCGGCCAGAAGATGATTTTTGCCGCAGCGGGCCTGGAGGTGTTTGGCTCGTTTTTGCTGTATCGCCTGGCACGTCTGAGGTAAGGAGACCAGAGATGAACATGCAAACCATTCTTTGCGACCTTCCACCTGCTGCACAGGCAGGCGCAGCCCTTATGGCTGGCCTTGGGTGCATGAGCTCTTACGGCCTGGGAGGCCAGCCATGAACAGCCAGCCCCTGTGGATTGCCAGCCTGGCACTTGCGGGTCTGGGCCTGGGGCTCTTGGCCGTGCTGCTGCTGCGCCGCGAACACCGTGCCGCCCGTGCCCAGCATCGCGTGGCGCAACTGCTGCAGCAGCGGGAGGCAGCAGCGGGCGTCATACAGCCATTCCCGATGCCCGGTCTTCAGCCGCTACCCAGCACCTCATCGCAAGCAGACCAGGATGCCGCTCAGCATGTCATTGACCGGCTCAAGCGCCCAGCCTGGCTGGACAGCGGACTGTCCAAGGCATTGTTTGCTGACGAAGACCGCAAGCTGATGGAGCAGGCTGGTGTCGAGATGGCGCGCGGTGGCTTGGTATTTGTCGCCTCCCGTACCGTTCTGTGCCTGGTACTGCCTGCGCTGTTGCTGCTGCTCCTGCAGCCGCAGGGGCCCAAGGCCCTGGCCTATGCCTTTGTGGCTTTTGGACTGGGCCTAATGCTGCCCAAGTGGTACTTGCGCTCCAAGGCCAATAACCGGCGCAAGCAAGTGGTCGAGGAGCTACCCCTGTTTGTCGACCTGCTGCGCCTGCTGCAGGGCGTGGGCCTGAGCATTGACCAGAGCCTGCATATTCTGGCCTCTGAATTTGGCAGTGTGCTGCGCGTGCTGAGTGCCGAGTTGGGCCTGGCCAATCGGCTCTACAGCTCGGGCCGCACCCGTGAACAGTCGCTGCAGCGCCTGGCGATGCTGGGCGCGGACGACGACATGAGTGCCGTGGTCAATCTGCTGGTGCAGGTGGACCGGCATGGCGGCGCCGTGCAAGAACCACTGCGCGAGTTCAGCCTGCGCCTGCGTGAAAAGCGCCAGGCCAATTTCAAGGAAAAGATCGGCACGATCACGGTCAAGATGACCGGCGTGATGGTGCTGACCTTGCTGCCCGCCTTGATCGTGATTACCGCAGGGCCTGGCTTTACCGCGGTGATCCGCTCACTGTCGGCGATAGGAGGGAAATAACTATGCGCCATCACCTCAGCAACACCCGAACAAGGTCGATGCCGCTGCTGGCCTTGGCCGTTGCGCTGCTGACCGGCTGCGCCTCCAAGGGCCCGCAAGGCTATGGCGCAGCCGAACAAAGCACGGCAGCGCAAGCCCAGCAGCAAATGGAAAAGGCCGCGCAGCTAACCCAGATCGACCCGCAGCAAACCTATCTGAACCTGATTCGCCAGATGCAGCAGGCCAACCAGTGGTATGCGTCACTGGCGCACACGCAGGCCTTTGAGCGCCAGTACGGCAGCCAGCCGCAGATCCGGCTGATGCGCGCCGATGCACTGCGCAATACCGGCCAGGGCCCATTGGCTGAGCAAGGCTACCAGGCCCTGCTGGCAGACCCCGACAGCAGCACCGTGGCCCGTGCGCGGCGCGGCCTGGGCCTGCTGTATGCCAGCCAGGCCCAGTACCCCAACGCCATTGCGCAGCTGGAGATGGCGCGCCAGATCAACCCCATCGATGCCGATGTGCTGAGCGACCTGGCCTACGCCCATATGCTGGACGGACAGACCGAGGCCGCCCATCTGCCAGTGTTGCAGGCGGCGCAGTTGGCGCCGGGCAATGCCCGGGTGCAGCTGAACCTGGCCCTCTACCTGATGGCCAGCGACCAGAAGGCACAGGCCTCGCAACTGCTGCAGCGCCTGAGCCAGCCCGCCGCCAAGAATGTGCCCGCGCTGATTGATGCGAACTCGATGCAGACCCTGCAAGCGCAGTTGCAGACGGTGCAGACCGCCATGCGCCGGCGCAATGGGGGCGAGTTGCCAGCGCCAGTACCGGCTGCGGCGGCGCCCTTGGTGGACGGCGCAGCACTTGCGGCCAGCCCGCTTCCAGCTGCGGCTACAGAGCCAATCGCAGCGCCGGCTGCAACGCCATCCGCAGGGCCTGCTGCCGGCCCTGGGCCTGCCGTGCCCACGGCCTTGCGCAGTACAGCCGCCGGCAACGGCAGCCCGCACATCACCGATACCCCGGCACGCCCCATCGTGCCTTAGCACCACCAGGAGTCCCCCATGTCTCAGCCTCTTTCTCTCCCCACCTGGCGTTCCGTGCTGCTGGGCCTTGCTGCTTGTGCGGGGTTCTCGGTCACCGCCGTGCGTGCCGAATCCAGCCGCGCCGTGGCATCGGTCGAAGCCGAGGTGCCCAGCCTGGAGATGACACGGCAAGCCCCCGTGGTAGATATCCCCGAGCGCGCCTCGCCCGCCACGCAGCCCTATATCCCGCTGGCCACGGAGAACAGCAATCCTTCGCTGGAGAACCCCGTCATCTGGCGCAGCCGCCCGATCATCATCGGCAACGCCACCGAGCGCCTGCTGGCCATGCAGACCGCGTCACCCGGCGTACACCCCCGCACCATTGATGGCGAGCAGGCCAGCCGCAGCTACCAGCGCTACCTCAAGAGCTTTGAGACCAAGATCCCCGAGCGCTTTGAGACCGGCATGGATGTGAAGCAGTAACACTGGCCGCCCAGGAGCCCGCCATGCGCCCGCACCCCACCCCGTTCATGCACCGCTGCAGGCGTTCGCGCCAGCAGCGCGGCGTGTATGCGCTGGAGTGGGCGATTATCTTCCCGGTGTTTTTTGTGCTGCTCTATGGCATCGTCTGCTATGGCCTCACCTTCCTGGTGCGCCAGTCGATGCAGTACGCGGTCGAAGAAGGGGCCCGGGCGGCACTGCGCTACCCCAGCTCTACGATCATTGGCAGCAACCCGCCCACCTGGGCCTTCCGCAGCTTGCAGGCGCGCCGCACCACGGCCAATGCGCTCAGCTGGCTGCCCGCCGAGCTGCGGCCAGCCGAGGGCGATATCGACTTCACCCTTTGCCATCTGGCCGACACCGCCTGCAACCAGGACACTGCGCTCAATCCGGCGCTCGACTGCAATATCGAGACCCCATGCCTGGTGCTGGTCAGCTACCGCATTGCCAACTACCGCCAGGGCGCGATTGCGCCGGCGATCCCCGGGCTGGGTCTCATACTGCCGGCCAGCCTGCAGGCCCAGGCCAGCTTGTTAGTGGACAGGAGGATGCTATGAAGCACTGCTGCACCAGCCGCCGCGCGGGCGCACTGGGACCACAGCGTGGCGTCGCGGCCATCGAGTTCGCGCTGATTGCGGTCTTCATGATCGTCATGCTGCTGGGCCTGACGGTGTACTGGCGCGCATTCCAGGCGCAGCAGTCGCTCACGCGGGCAGCAGGGGATGGCGCACGCGCCATTTTGGGCGTGCTGGCAGCGGGGGTCAGCGACCCCTGCCACCCCACGCAGGCTGCAGCCAACCGCGCCACCATCCAGCTGCGGGTGCTGCAATCGGTGCGCTCCAGCCTGGAGCGCAGTGACGTCCCCGGCACGGTGGCCGACCAGCTCACGGTCAGCCCCATCCAGTGGCAAGCGGCCTGCCCCAGCACGGGCACCGGCAGCGCCAGCTTTGAGCTGCGCTACCAGCTCGCGCCGCTGTTTGGTACGCAGGGCGTGTGGGTCACCGAGCCCCGGCAGCTCTATGAAAAAAGCGTGGTGCACTTTGCATCGCTGCTGTAAGGAGGATCTGCACCATGTCCGCCTGTAGCCCCCCATCCCCCCAACGCGCCCTGCCCTGGGCCCAGCGCGGCGCCGTGCTGCTGCAGTTTGCGCTGCTCGCCGCGGTGCTGGTCACCTTGCTGGGCACCGTGCAGATTGGCTATATGTACTACGCCAAACGCGATCTGCAGCGCATCGCCGATGTGGCTGCGCTCGAAGCGGTCAATGCCATCACCTATGGCAACTCGGCCACCTGCGGGCTCGGCCAGGCGGCAGCCAACCACAGCGTGACCACCCAGCTGCGCCTGTCGCTGGACAATGAGCAGCGCCGCATCGACTGCGGCCACTGGGACAACAGCAAGGCCGATGCGCTGCGCTTTGGCCTGGGCAGCAGCCCGATGAACGCGGTGCGCGTGCAGCTGCAAGGCGAGGTGCTGCAGCTGCTGCCCTTTGTGGGCTCGCGCCTGGTGGCAGCGGCTGCGACCGCCGCCAAGGACAGCGAGCCGGTGGCCGCGTTCTCGATCGGCTCGCAGCTGCTGCGCTTCAACAACAACGGCCTGCTGGGCCGCATCACCGCGCTGGTGGGGCTGGATATCCAGCGGCTCACCATCCTCGACAAGGACGGCATCGCCAATGCCAAGATCACGCCCTCGGGCCTGCTCAAGGTGCTGGGCCTGCCCATTGGCGTCAACGACCTGGCGCTGCTCACCCCCAATGACCTGGCCAATGTGAATGCCTCGGTGATCGACCTGATCGACGCGGCAATCAATGCCGGCAGCGACAGCCTGCTCAATGCCGGCGTCGACATTGCCGCGCTGGTCGATCTGCGCGCCTACCTGGCGGCCTTTCAGCTTGCCAACATCAAACTGCCACTGGGCGGTGACAAGGGCCTGCTGGCCGTGATCTCCGCAGGGGGCGCTGCCTCGCCCATCGGCGCGGGGCTCGATGCCGCCATCGGCCTGGGCGACCTGGTACGCACCCATCTGGTCGCTGCCAACGGCACCAACAGCGTGGCGCTGGGCCTGGGGCTGCCGGGCATTCTGGACGCCAACCTCACCGTGGTGGAGCCACCACGCAATGCCATCGGCCCGGCCAATGGCCAGACCAAGGCACGCAGCGCTCAGGTGCGACTGACCGTCAACATTGGTGAGCAAAAGAATGTCAGCACGCCCGGCCTGCTGACCGCACTGCTGGGCAACCTGCTGGGTATCCGCGTGCACATCCCCATTCAGGTCGATCTGGTGCGCAGCACCGGCACGCTCGAAGCCATCCAATGCACACCAGCCCGCAATGACCGGCGGGCCAATATCTCCGTGCGCTCGGCGATTGGTGATGTCTGCATCGGCCAGTTGAATGCCAATGGCATCTGCCAAAAGACCGAGCTGGTGGACCTGAACCTGTTGAACCTGCTGGGCGGTCTGCGCGTGCAAAGCAAGCTGTCTACATCGCTGCTGCAAGGCGCCAGCTACACATCGCCGCCCAATGCCCAGGCCTGCCCCTACAACAGCAGCAATGTGGACGAATGCCTGGTCGGAATGCAGGTGGACGTGGAGCGCTCCAGCGGTCCCAATGGGCTGCGCCTGGGCACGACGGTCAGCAATCTGTTGAAGCAGGTGCCCGCGTTGGTGGGCGATGTGCAGAACGCCGAGTACTACGGCGTGCTGGGCGGCCTGCTCGGGGGGCTGCTGGGCGGCTTGCTGGGCGGCCTCAATGCGCTGCTCAATGTGATCGTCACGGTCGTGAGCGCCCTGCTAGCGCCCCTGCTCAACACCATTGGCGGCGCACTGGACCTGCTGCTGCAGGGCCTGGGCATCGAGCTGGGCCGCGCCAGCGTGGATTTGCTGGGCATCCAGTGCGATACCGCCCAGATCGTGCAATGAAGACAGGAGTGAGCGCAGCGACATGAAGAACCGAGGGAATAGAACGTGAATCAGAACGATTTGGTCATCTACGTCTGGGAAGGCCAAGCGGACATTGCAGAGCGCGTGGAGCGCTGCATGGTCAACTTGGATGTGGACGTGGTGCGCGCCGATGGCCTGAACCTGTCGCCCGTGGTGGCGCAGGGGGGCAACGCCATTGCCGTGGTGAGTGTGTCGGTGCTGGAAGGTGCGCGCTTTACGCGCCAGGGGATCGAGGGCAATTTTGGCGGCATGCCGGTGCTGTGGGTCAGCGCCAAGCCGCGTGGCGAAGGGCCGGGCACCTATGCCACCGAGTACTCCCATGTGCTGCCCTTTGACTTTACCGGCGCTGAGCTGCGCGCGATGCTGGTGCGCATTGTGCGGCGGCTGCAAAGCACCAAGCACAAGCAGCCGCGGGGCGACGACATCATCGCCGAGGCCGAGTGCATGCTGGCCCTGCTGCGCGATGTGGACACCTTTGCCGACTGCGAGCACAGCGTGCTGATCTTTGGCGAGACGGGCACCGGCAAGGAACGCGTGGCCGAACGCCTGCATGAACGCAACACGCACTACGGCCAGGGGCCCTTTGTCGTGGTCAACTGCGGCGCGATCCCCGACGGCCTCTTTGAGTCGCTGTTCTTTGGCCATGCCAAAGGCTCGTTCACCGGTGCGGTGACGGCGCACAAGGGCTTTTTTGAGCAGGCCAACGGCGGCACCCTGTTTCTCGACGAAATCGCCGATCTGCCGCTCTACCAGCAGGTCAAGCTCCTGCGCGTGCTCGAAGAGCGCACGGTCACCCGGCTGGGCGCCACATCGCCAGTGGCGCTGGATTTTCGCCTGGTGGCGGCCACCAACAAATCGCTGCGCGAGCTGGTGCATGCCGGGCGCTTCCGCGCCGATCTGTTCTTTCGCCTGGCGGTGATCGAGCTGCAGATGCCCAGCCTCGAAGAGCGGGGCGAGGCCGACAAGCTGGCCATCTTCAACAGCATCCTGCGCAAGGTGGTGGGCGAGGAGATGATGGAGCGCCTGGGTGGGCCGCCGATGTTCATTCTCGACGCGATTGCGCAGATGTACTTCCCCGGCAATGTGCGCGAGCTGCGCAATCTGGCAGAGCGCATTGGCGTGGCCGCCCGCCAGACCCAGGACTGGCATGCCGGCGGCGCCACCGATCGCCTGCTGCTGCAGGCCCAGAGCCTGTCGGCGGCAACCTTCCCGCTGGAATCCCATGCGGCCGGACCGCTGCTGGCCGAGCGCGGCAACTGGGACCAGGAAGAGCGCAACCGCATCATCGAAGCGCTGCACGCCAACAGCTGGAAGCGCCAGAACACCGCCCAGCAGATGGGCATCAGCCGCAAGGTGCTGTGGGAGAAGATGCGCAAATACCAGATCTCGGACGGCGAGCCGCTCGTGCCCCTGGCACCGGCCGCCGCGCAGCCCAATGACCACCTGCCCCTGTGACCCTTGACGCCGAGCCCTTGCCGACCATGACAGACAAACCCCTGATCGTTTTTGTAGGCGCCGTCTACCCGAGCCAGTACAGCCTGCTGTGCAGCCACCTGCGTGCCCAGGGCATCGCAGATGCCTGGTTCATGACCACGCCCGGCCACAAGGCCAACCATGAAAAGCACTGCGACCACCTGCTGTCCTTCCAGCCCGATGGGCTGATCGTCGGCCCCCAGAGCTACTACTACTCGGACAAGGTCGAGCGCTCGGCGCGCATCTGCCGGGGCGTGCTCAAGGCGCTGGAAGACTTTGAAGCCGCTCAGGGCCGCAAGATCGATGTGGTCGTCGCCCATTCGCTCTGGGGCGCGCCCAACTGGCTCTATGGCGAGCTGCAAGCCGCCATCATCAGCTATATCGAGTTCCCCAGCTACCTGGCCCATGGCTGGGATGCCGCCTACCCGCCGGACCAGGCCCAGCGCCTGGGTGACCGCAACACCGAGATGCTGAGCTTCCACCAGGTGCTGTGCAGCGATCTGACCATCGTGCCCAGCGCCTATGCGCGCTCCATGTTCCCACCGCTGCTGCAGGACCGGATTGCGGTGCAGTTCGAGGGCTTTGATATCCAGCCGCCGCTGCGGGATTTTGGCGCTGCCGGTGATGCAGCGGACGATACCCAAAAGCCTTTCACGATCGCGTTCTCAGCACGTGATCTGTCGAGTGCCAAGGGTTTTGAGACCTATATCCGGCTGGTGGACCGCATGGTGCGCGAAGGCGATGGCCAGAACACGCGCTTTATCGCCATCGGTGATGCCAAGGCCTCCACCTACGGCTATGAGCAGCAATGGGTGGAGCGGCGCTATGGCGGCAAGGTGGAAAGCTTTCGCGACCACCTGCTCAAGGTCTACCCCGCCGCCGATGTGATCGAGTTCCCCGGCCACCTGCCCTATGACCAGTTCTCGGCGCTGCTGGCCGAGGTCGATCTCTTCCTCTACCCGCTGCGCTATGGCGTGGCCAACTGGGGGCTGATGGAGATCCTGGCGCGCGGGGGCTGCGTGATTGGCTCCAACTGGGGCTTTGCACCCGAGCTGATTGCCCACAACGTCAACGGCCTCTTGCTGCCCGACAACGACGACGACTGGATCGAGGCGATACGGCAGCTGCGCCGTGACCCGGCCCGGCGCCAGCGCTATGCCCAGGCTGCGCTGGAGACCGGCAAGGCCTACCATATCGCCAAGGTGGCGCCCCGCTTTATGGCGCTGTTTGCGCGGGCAATGGCCAACCGCAAGGTGCAGCTGGTGGCGCCGCGCTGATACCAGCGCTGTTGTTTAGGCCGCTTGCTTCCAACGCGCAAAGCCCTGCGCGCGCAACGCACAGGCCGGGCATTCGCCGCAGCCATAGCCCCAGTCATGGCGCTCGCTGCGGTCGCCCTGGTAGCAGGTGTGGGTGTCTTCCTGCACCAGCGCGGTCAAGGCGTCGCCACCCAGGTCCTGCGCCAGCTGCCAGGTAGCAGCCTTGTCGATCCACATCAGGGGGGTCTCTACCACCAACTGCCGGCCCAGGCCCAGGCTCAGCGCCACCTGCATGGCCTTCATCGTGTTGTCGCGGCAGTCGGGATAGCCGGAGAAGTCGGTCTCGCACATGCCGCCCACCAGCACCGTGCACTGGCGGCGGTAGGCCACCGCAGAGGCGAGGGTCAGGAACACCAGGTTGCGCGCCGGCACAAAGGTATTGGGCAGGCCATCGGCCTGGTAGGCCAGCGCAGCGTCGCGGGTCAGCGCGGTATCGCTGATCTGGCCGAGCACATCGATATTGAGCAGGTGGTCCTCACCCAGCTTCGCCGCCCACTGCGGGAACTGCGCGCGCAGGTGGGCTAGCACGGTGCTGCGGCATTCCAGCTCCACCCGGTGGTTCTGGCCGTAGTCAAAGCCAATCGTTTCGACCTGGGCATAACGGCTCAAGGCCCAAGCCAGGCAGACGGTGGAATCCTGTCCACCCGAAAAAAGTACCAGCGCCTTGGCGTCTTGCATGCTGCGCTTCTCCATCCATCAAAAATCTAAAAACCAAGCCTGTATTAGGCGCTTAGCTGCGCTCACCCCAGGCCGTGCTGGCATCGGTCAGCGCATCGCTGCGCGTGGCCGAGAGTATCGCGTCGAGCAGGCCGGGAAAGCGGGCATCGAGGTCTTCGCGCCGCAGCGACAACAGGTTCTCGCGCCCGGCAGGGCGCTGCCAGATCACGCCGCTGCTGCGCAGCACGCGCCAGTGGTGCGTCATCGTCGACTTGGTCTGGTCGCGCAAAAGCGCCGTGCAGCTGCGCTCCTGGCCATCGGCCAGCACACGCACTACCGCCAGGCGCGTGGGGTTGCCCAGGGCGGTGAGCACATTTTCCAAATGGATCTGCGCAGCTTCAGGGTGGTGAGGAATCATCCGGGGTCCATGCGCCAAAGGGGCGCGCATCGGCTGCAATAGCCGGTTCATTGCCAAAGGGCGCCATTCTGCCTGGGTCTGCAGCACTGGCAGCACGATGAACGCTATTGTCCCCAATCGGGCAATACCCATGACGACAGTACGACTGTCTTCGTACTATTAATATTGCTCTTTTCTGGCCCTGTGCCGGCGCCTCTGAGAGGATGCCGGATGTCGCAAAGTGGGAGCGCACAGGGCTGTAACACGCAGCTGAATCCGGCTGAAAAACCGACCCAAGGAGGTCAACATGGCCCGCCATACCCCCATAGAACGCTATCGCAACATCGGCATCTCTGCGCACATCGATGCCGGAAAAACCACGACGACCGAGCGCATCCTGTTCTATACCGGGGTGAGCCACAAGCTGGGCGAGGTGCATGATGGCGCCGCCACGATGGACTGGATGGCCCAGGAGCAAGAGCGCGGCATCACGATCACCTCGGCCGCAACAACGGCCTTCTGGTCGGGCATGGAACGCAACTTTGCGGCCCACCGCATCAACATCATCGACACCCCCGGTCACGTGGACTTCACGATCGAGGTCGAGCGCTCGATGCGCGTGCTCGACGGCGCCGTCATGGTCTATGACTCGGTGGGCGGCGTGCAGCCCCAGTCCGAAACCGTCTGGCGCCAGGCCAACAAGTACAAGGTGCCACGCCTGGCCTTTGTCAACAAGATGGACCGCATCGGTGCGGACTTCTTCCGCGTGCGCCAGATGATGGTGGACCGCTTGAAAGCCAACCCCGTGCCCATCGTGATTCCGATTGGCGCCGAGGCCGAGTTCTCTGGCGTGATCGACCTGATCAAGATGAAGGCCATCATCTGGGACGAGGCCTCGCAGGGCATGCAGTTCGAGTACCGGGAGATTCCCGCCGAGCTGCAGGCCACGGCGCAGGAGTGGCGCACCAAGATGGTGGAAGCGGCTGCCGAAGCGAGCGAAGCGCTGACCGACAAGTACCTGAGCGATGGTGACCTGCCCGAGGCCGACATCATTGCCGGCTTGCGCCTGCGCACGATTGCCACCGAGATCCAGCCCATGCTGTGCGGCTCGGCCTTCAAGAACAAGGGTGTGCAGCGCCTGCTGGACGCCGTGGTCGAGCTCATGCCGTCGCCGCTGGATGTGCCTGCGGTGACTGGCCACAGCGAAGACGAGAACGACAGCACGGTGCTCACGCGCCGCGCGGACGACAGCGAGAAGTTCTCTGCCCTCGCCTTCAAGCTGATGACCGATCCCTTTGTGGGCCAACTGACCTTTGTGCGTGTCTACTCGGGCGTGCTCAGCAAGGGTGACCTGGTCTACAACCCGATCCGGGGCCGCAAGGAGCGCATTGGCCGCATCGTGCAGATGCATGCCAATGAGCGCCAGGAAATCGACGAGATCCGCGCCGGCGACATTGCCGCCTGTGTGGGCCTCAAGGAGGTGACGACCGGTGAGACCTTGAGCGACCCGAGCGCGCCCATCATCCTGGAGCGCATGTCCTTTCCTGAGCCCGTCATTGCGCAAGCGATCGAGCCCAAGACCAAGGCCGACCAGGAAAAGATGGGCATTGCCCTGTCGCGCCTGGCCGCCGAGGATCCGTCGTTCCGCGTGCGCACCGATGAGGAATCGGGCCAGACCATCATCGCCGGCATGGGCGAGCTGCATCTGGAGATCATCGTGGACCGCATGAAGCGGGAGTTCAATGTGGAGGCCAATGTGGGCAAGCCCCAGGTGGCCTACCGCGAGACCATCCGCAACACGGTCAAGGATGTGGACGGCAAGTTTGTGCGCCAGTCGGGCGGCAAGGGCCAGTATGGCCATGTGGTCTTCACGCTGGAGCCGATGGCGTCCGGCGAAGGCTTTGCGTTTGTCGACGAGATCAAGGGCGGCGTGGTGCCACGCGAGTACATCCCGGCCGTTGAGAAAGGTGTGCGCGAGGCGCTGGCGAGCGGCGTGCTGGCCGGCTACCCGGTGGTGGATGTGCGCGTGCGCCTCACTTTTGGTTCGTACCACGATGTGGACTCGTCCGAGCAGGCCTTCAAGATGGCGGCCATCTTCGGCTTCAAGGAAGGCATGAAGAAGGCCAACCCGGTCATCCTGGAGCCGATGATGGCCGTCGAGGTCGAAACGCCCGAGGACTATGCCGGCACGGTGATGGGCGACCTGTCATCGCGCCGGGGCATGGTGCAAGGTATGGATGACATCGCCGGTGGCGGCAAGAGCATCAAGGCCGAGGTTCCCTTGTCCGAGATGTTTGGCTATGCCACGCAGCTGCGCTCGATGACGCAGGGCCGCGCCACCTACACGATGGAGTTCAAGCGCTACACCGAAGCGCCTGCCCATGTGGTGGCCGGCATTGCAACCCGCGCCAACCGCTAAGCGACCGCAGATGCCAGCCACTGCTGGCTGAACCCAGGCCCACCGCCCTCCAGGCTGTGGGCCTGTTTTTTTGTCCGCTGTCCGCATCCGCTCGTGCAAGTGCCCGGCCCAATGGCTGGGCTGCCTTGCCTTTCGGCTCCACCCAATGCGCCACTAATTCGCATCCACAAAGCGCTCTGCCAGCCAGTCAATAAACACCCGCAGCCGCGCCGACGGCTGGCGGCTGTAGGGGTGCAGCACCGAGACCGGCATCGGCGGCGGTGGCAGATCGGGCAGCACCTCCAGCAGCTCGCCCTCTTGCAGCGCCTGCGCAATGCGGTAGCGCGGCACCTGCACCATCCCCAAGCCCGCCATGGCTGCGCCGGTGTACAGATCGGCGCCGTTGACGGTGATGCTGGGCTTGAGCCGCCGCTCCACCACCTGCTTGCCCACGCAAAACTCCAGCGCCACCGGCCGGCCCGTGGCGCTGGAGACATAGGCCACAGCGGCATGCTGGGACAGGTCATCGAGTGACTGCGGCAGGCCGTGGCGCTCGGCATAGGCCCGGCTGACGACCGTCACCTGGCGCAGCGACGCCACCTGGCGCCCGATCAGCGACGAGCTTTGCAGGCTGCCGGCCCGCAGCACGCAGTCCACCCCTTCGCGCACCAGGTCCACCAGCCGGTCGTCCTCGGCCATGTGCAGCTGTACCTCAGGGTACTGCTCCGCAAACGCGCCCAGATGGGGCATCACAAAAAAGCGCGCCAAGGTGCCCTGCAGGTTGACCCGCAGCAGGCCCTGCGGCGGCGCATGGCGAAAGGCGCTCTCGGCCTCCTGCAGATCGGCCAGCAGCCGGGTGCAGCGGCGGTAGTAGTCCTCACCTTCGGCCGTCAGCCGCACCTGGCGCGTGGTGCGGTCCAGCAGGCGTGCGCCCACCCGCGCTTCCAGCCGCTGGACCAGGTTGGTTACCGTGGCACGCGGAATCTGCAGATCGTCCGACGCCTGCGCAAAGCTGCTGCGGTCGGCCACCCGCACAAATACCTGCATTTCCTGAAAGCGGTCCATCGCAACAACGCCTACCCAATGCGGCGCATATTATTAAAGTAAACCGAATTATAAAATTCAAATCAGCACAATGATCTTTTGAATGGAATAGTGAAAAATCCAGCCATTCGATCAACGACAGGAAAGCAGACATGACCAAGCCCACATCCATTGCCCTGATCACCGGCGCATCGCGCGGCATCGGTGCCACCATTGCCCGCCGCCTGGCCCAGGACGGCCACGCCATCGCCATCAACTACGCCAACAACGCGCAAGAGGCCGAAGCACTGGCCCAGGCGCTGGTGCAAGAAGGTGGCCGAGCCATCGCCATCCGTGCCGATATCTCGCAGGCTGACCAGGTGCAGGCGATGTTCAGCACCGTCGAGCGGCAGTTGGGCCAGATTGATGTGCTCGTCAACAACGCCGGCGTGCTCGCCACCAGCACCCTGGCCGAGACCAGCGACGCGCTGTTTGCCAAGACCTTTGCGATCAACACCCAGGGCGTGTTCAACACGCTGCGCGAAGCGGCCACACGCCTCAACGCAGGCGGGCGCATCATCAACCTCTCGACCACCGCGCTGGCACTGAACCTGCCCGGCTACGCGATCTACAACGGCAGCAAGGCCGCCGTCGAGGCATTTACCCGCGTGTTTGCCAAGGAGCTGCGCGGCCGCCAGATCACCGTCAACGCGGTCGCTCCCGGCCCGGTCGCCACCGAGCTGTTCTTTGCCGGCAAGAGCGAGGCGCAAATTGAGCACTTTGCCAAGATGCCGCCGCTGGAGCGCCTGGGCGAGCCCGAGGACATCGCGGCGGTGGTCGCCTTTTTGGCCAGCAAGGAGTCGGGCTGGATCAACGGGCAGGTGCTGCGCGCCAATGGCGGCATTGCTTAAACCGCCGCCCCACCCGGCAAGACACCCGGGTTGAGGCGCCTGGCCTCACCACTCTGCCACACTGCCATCGGCATGGCGCCATACCGGGTTGCGCCAGCGGTGGCCCTCCTTGGCGCGCTCGACCACATAGGCCTCGTTCACCTCGATGCCCAGGCCCGGGCCGCCGGGCATCGCGACATAGCCGTCCTGGTAGTCAAAGGCATCGCGGTTGTGCACATAGTCGAGCAGGTCATTGCCCTGGTTGTAGTGGATGCCCAGGCTTTGCTCCTGGATGAAGGCGTTGTAGCAGACCGCATCGATCTGCAGGTTGGCGGCCAGCGCAATCGGCCCCAGCGGGCAATGCAGGGCCACCGCCACATCGTAGGCCTCGGCCATCGCGGAGATCTTGCAGGTCTCGGTGATGCCGCCAGCATGCGAGGGGTCGGGCTGGATGATGTCGACACCGCCTTGGGCAAACACGCGCTTGAAATCCCAGCGCGAATAGAGGCGCTCGCCCAGCGCGATCGGAGCGGCGCCAATGGCAGCCAGCTCCGGGATCACCTCCAGGTGCTCGCTGAGCACGGGCTCTTCGATGAACATCAGGTTGAAGTCGCGCAGCTCGCGCATCAGCACCTTGGCCATGGGCTTGTGTACCCGGCCGTGGAAGTCCACGCCAATGCCGATGTGCTTGCCCACCGACTCGCGGATCATCGCGACATTGGCCACGGCCTGCTCCACCTTGGCATGGCTGTCGATGTACTGCATCTCCTCGGTGCCGTTCATCTTGACGGCGGTAAAGCCTCGGGCGACGGCCGCTTGCGCTTGCGCGGCCGTATCTGCCGGACGGTCACCCCCGATCCAGGAGTAGACGCGGATACGGTCGCGCACCTTGCCGCCCAAGAGCTCATGCACCGGCACACCCAGCGCCTTGCCCTTGATGTCCCACAGCGCCTGGTCCACGCCGGCAATGGCGCTCATCATCACCGGCCCCCCCCGGTAGAAGCCGGCGCGGTACATCACATTCCACAGGTCCTGCACATTGCGCGGGTCGCGGCCCACCAGGTAGTCGGAGAGTTCCTCGACGGCTGCGGCCACCGTGTGGGCGCGGCCTTCAACCACCGGCTCGCCCCAGCCAACGATGCCCTCGTCGGTTTCGATCTTGAGAAAGCACCAGCGCGGTGGCACGATAAAGGTGGTGAGCTTGACGATTTTCATGGGACGAACTGAGAAAAATGGGGGTGGGAATCAGCAGTGGTGACTGGGGCTGGTGCGGGGGCTCACTCAAAGTCCAGCAGCACCTTCATCGCCTGCGAGCGGTCGGCCGCCAGCGCAAAGGCGCGGGCCGAATCGCGGTAGGACAAGGTGGCGGAGATCAGCGGCTTCACATCGACCAGGCCCTTGTTGAGCAGGGCCACCGCAGTGGCGAACTCCTCATGAAAGCGGAAGGAGCCGCGCCAGTCGAATTCCTTGGCCACCAGCGTGTTGATCGGCAGGGTCATCTCGGCACCGGCCAGGCCCAGCTGCACGATGGTGGCGCGCGGGCGCAGCACATCGAAGGCACCGCGCAAGGCATGCGGGTTGCCGCTGGCCTCGAACAGCACATCGAACTGGCCCTTGTCGGCTGCGTAGCGGGCCAGGCCATCGGGCGACTCGCCCACATGCACGACCTCATCGGCGCCCACCTGCAAGGCCTTGGCCAGCGGGTGCGCGCTCATGTCGGTGGCCACAATGTGCTCGGCGCCTGCGCGGCGCGCGGCAATGATGGCCAGCGCACCAATCGGCCCGCATCCCGTCACCAGCACCTTGCGGCCCAGCAGGGGGCCTGCCCGCTGCACGCCGTGCAGGGCAACTGCCAGCGGCTCGGCCATGGCGCCTTCGGCGTCGCTCACCTGCGCGGCCAGCAGATGGGCCTGGTGCGACTCGATGACGATCTGCTGGCGGAACGCCCCTTGCACATGGGGCGTGCGCATCGCGCTGCCGTAGTAGCGCATGTCCAGGCAGTGGTTTTGCAGGCCCATCTGGCAAAAGCGGCACTGGCCGCAAGGCCAGCTGGGGCTGACTGCGATGCGCTGGCCGGCAGCAAAGCCCGTCACCTCGGCGCCTACCGATTCGATGACACCCGAGACCTCATGGCCCAGCACCATCGGCTCCTTGATGCGAACCGTGCCAAAACCGCCGTGCTGGTAGTAATGCAGATCAGAGCCGCAGATGCCGCCGCAGCGCACCCGCACCAGCATCTGGCCAGGCCCGGGCGCAGGCGCGGGGACGGATTGCACCCGCAGATCGCCGGGTGCGTGGATAACAAGCGCTTCCATATCAGAAGTTCCTAATTGGCTTGGATAAGTGAGTGGCTTAAGGCTTGGTTTTGCGGTAGCTGGCCAACGCCGCATAGAACGACTGGGCAAACTCCTGGCCGACGGTCGCCTGGTTCTTGTCGATCACCGGCTGCACCGCAGCGCGGATCTTTTCCAGCTCGGCAGCCGGCATCTCGCCCACCTGCATGCCATGCGATTTGAGCTGGACGACCACCTCGCCGGCCTGGCGCAGCTCTTCGCTGCGCTGCAGGGTGCGGGCCTTCTCGGCAGACTGCTGCACCGCCTGCTGCTGCGCGGGCGTCAGGCCCGACCACCATTTCTCGGACGCGATCAGCGCGACGGGTGTGTAGACATGGTTGGTGATGGTCAGGTACTTCTGCACCTCGTACATCTTGTTGGCATACATGTCGACCACCGGGTGCTCATAGCCGTCCAGTGCCTTGATCTCCAGCGCCGGGTAGACCTCGGAGAAGGCCATCGGCACGGCGTTCATGCCCATGGCATTGAAGCTGGCCAGCGCCATCGGGCTTTGCATCACGCGCACGCGCAGGCCCTTCATGTCGGCCAGCGAGGCCAGCGGCCGCTTGCTGTTGGACATATTGCGGAAGGCACCGCCCGCCCAGACGAGGCCGCGCATCTTCATATCGGCAATGTCGCCCAACATCTGGCGGCCCACCGGACCATCGAGCACATGGGCGGCCTCGGCATCGCTGGCAAACAGAAACGGAAAATCAAAAATCTGCAGCGCCTTCTTGCGTGCGGCGATGGGCGAGAGCGCGCCCATGTACAGGTCCTGCGTGCCGCTTTGCACTGCAATCAGCATCTTGTCTTCGCTGCCCAAGGTGGCGCTGCTGTACACATCGATCTGCACCTTGCCATCGGTGGACTTGGCGACATCGGCAGCAAACTGCTTCATCGCGATGGCGCGGGGGTGCGAATCGGCAAAGGAATGGCCCAGGCGAGCGCGCTTGCCCTCCTGGGCTTGGGCGGGCGCCAGGCCCAGCATCGCCAAGGTGGCGCAGGCCAGGCCTGCAACGAGGCTGCGGCGTGGAATCAGTTTCATGGTCGGCTCCTTGTCTTTTTTGGGCAAAGCCCGCCCTTGGCGCTTGCGGCTGGCAAGCGCCCAAGGCTCTTCAATGAATGGGTTTGGGGTGACGGTTTGAGGCTTAGCGGCTCATCATCTCCAGCGGCCACATGACGATCTGTGGGAACACCACGAGCAGGAACATCACGATCGTCTGGGCCACCATGAACGGAATCACGCCCTTGATGGCACCGCTCATCGGTATCTTGGCGACCCCGCAGACGACATTGAGCACGGTGCCCACCGGAGGTGTGACGAGGCCAATGGCATTGTTCATGATGAACAGCACGCCGAAGTAGACCGGGTCGATGCCCGCCTGCTTGAGCACCGGCATCAACACAGGCGTCATGATCAGCACCGTGGGCGTGAAATCCAGCGCCGTACCCACCAGCAGCACCAGCACCATCAGCGCAAAGGTGAGCAGCATCTTGTTGTCCATCAGCGGCTCGACCAGCGCGGCCAGCTGCTGCGGAATGTTCGCGGTGGTGATCAGCCAGGCCGATACGCCAGCGGCCGACACCAGGAACATGATGATGGCCGTGGTCTCCGCGGCGCGGTAGATCAGCGCAAACAGCTGGTTCAGTTTGATCTCACGGTAGACAAACATGCCCACCAGCAGCGAGTACATCGCGGCCATGACGGCGGCCTCGGTCGGCGTGAACCAGCCGAACTTCAGGCCACCGATGATCACGATGGGCAGCACCAGCGCCCACAGCGATTGGCGTGTGGCGGCCAGGCGCTCGGCAGTGCTGCGCTTGGGCTCGGTCACGATCGGGTCACGGCCAATGCACCAGCGCCAGGCCAGCAAGATCGCGACACCCATCAACAGGCCCGGCACAATGCCGGCGATGAACAGCTTGGTGATGGACACGCCACCGGTCACGCCATACAGAATCATCGCGATCGATGGCGGAATCACCGGCGCGATGATGCCGCCGCAGGCGATCAGGCCGCAGGAGCGGTTGACCTCATAGCCGGCCTTGCGCATCATCGGCACCAGCACGGCGGCCAGTGCCGCCGTATCGGCCACGGCCGAGCCCGAGAGCGAGGCCATGATGACCGCAGCGCCAACGGCCACATAGCCCAGGCCGCCCCGGATATGGCCAATCCAGGCCATCGCCATGTGGATGATGCGGCGCGTCATACCACCGGCGTTCATGAATTCACCGGCCAGCATGAAAAACGGCACGGCCAGCAGCGGGAAGCTGTTGGCGCCATCCCACATGTTCTGCACCACGATCTGCGGATCGGTAAAACCCATGTAGTACATCAGCGCCAGGCCGCAGCCAATCAGCGCAAAGGCAATGGGCATGCCCAGAGCCATCAGGCCCAGCAGCGACGAGATAAAAATGAAGATGGTCATGCGCGACCTCCTTGGGACCGGGCCTGCGATTGGGTCTGCTCCTGCATGGCGTGCTCGGCCTCGCGCGCCTCTTCCATGCCCTCTTCCTGCACGTCAATCAGCTCATAGTCCGCCACCTTGCCCAGCACCAGACGCACCAGGTTCGACAGGCAGATAAAGCCAATGGCCGCCCCGGTGAAATAGCTCACGCCGTAGACCCAGAGCATGCTCAGCTGCGCCACCGGCGAGGCATTGCCCGCGATGATGTCGTGCTGCAGCCAGGTGCCGTAGACGATGTAGACGCAGCACAGCAGCATGATGGCCTGGCTCAGGCCCCAGCACACGCGGCGGCCCACCAGCGGCATCATCTGCACCATCAGATCCACCCCCAGATGGGCGCGCTTGCGCATGCCCACGATGGCGCCCAGAAAGGTCAGCCACACAAAGGCAAAGCGCGGCACCTCTTCCGACAGATCAATGCCGGTTTTGAAAAATAGCCGCAGCATCACATTGCCGAACACCATCACCAGCATGACCAGCATGCACAGCACCATGGCGATTTCCAGCGCGCGCGTCAGCCCGTCGGCGAGCATTTTGAGTACCTTGCCCATGGCAACACCTTTCCCGGCAGCGCGGCCTTGTGCCGTGCCGCCACCTGAATGCTTGTATGTCTAAGCCGGCAGCGCCGCGCCATGGGGCGCTGCCAGAACCTTGAAAAGAAATGCAGGGAGCGGACCCAGCCTATGCCGGCCTGGGCCCATACCCTTCCTGGTCCTTACTGGGCCTTGCGCGCCTGCTCGATTTCGGCAAAGAAGCCCTTGACGAACTCATCACCGATCTGCGGCGAGAACTTGGCCAGCACGGGCTTGACCTTGTCCTGCATGCGCGCCAGCTCGGCAGCGGGCATGGTGTCCACCGTCACACCGGCCTTCTTGAAGTTGTCGATGGCCTGGCTGTCGCCTTCATCGAGCAGCTTGCGCTGCAGCAGGCCCGCTTCGGTCGCGGCCTTTTGCACACCGGCCTTGTCGGCGGGCGAGAGGCCATCCCAGAACTTCTTGGACGCCACCAGAGCGGAAGGCGTGTAGACGTGGTTGGTGATGGTGATGAACTTCTGCACTTCCTGCATCTTGTTGGCCCACATGTGCTGCAGCGGGTTCTCCTGGCCGTCGAGCGCCTTGATCTCCAGCGCCGGGAACACCTCGGCAAAGGCCATCGGGGTGGCATTGGCGCCCAGGGTCTTCCAGGTATCAAGGGCCACCGGGTTGGTCATCACGCGGATCTTGAGGCCGCTCACATCCTCGGGCTTGGCCACGCGGTGCTTGCTGTTGGACAGGTTGCGAAAGCCCATGCCGGTCCAGGTCAGGCCCACCAGGTTGGCCGGTGCGATCTTCTCGAAAATCTTCTTGGACGAGGCGCCATCAAGCACCGCATAGACCTCGGCCGAGTTGCGGAACATAAAGGGCAGATCCCAGACCTGCACTTCCTTGACCCGCGAGGACAGCGGCGCCAGGGTGCCGATGTACAGATCCTGCGTGCCGGCCTGCACGGCCTGCAATTGCTTCTCATCGCTGCCCAGCACCGCGCTGTGGTAGGCCTGCACCTTGACATTGCCATTGGTGTAGGTGGAGGCGAGCTCGGCGAACTTGTTCATCGCAATGGCTTGCGGGTGGCTCTCGGGCATCGCATGGCCCACGCGGGCCTTGACTTCAGCATAAGCGGCGCCAGCGCCCATTGCTGATGCCGCCAGGGTGGCCAGCACGATGCGGCGCAGTTGGAAGTGAGTGGTCATCTGTCTGTCTCCGTCTTTGTTGTCAATCGAAAAAAGCCGGCGCTGCTGGCCCGGCATGCTGGGAATCAGGGGGTCTGCAGGCTCCCATCGGCCAGGCGCGTCTGCGTCCAGGTGGTCACTGCGCTGCTGCAGGGGTACTTGGCCGCTTCGCGCTCGTCAATGTCCACACCCAGGCCGGGTTGCTCATTGGCGTAGACATAGCCATTGCGGAATGTGGGCAAACCAGGGAACACGGCCAGTAGCGCGTCGCGCGGGCCCTTGAGCTCCTGGATCACAAAATTGGGCGGCTCCGTGCCCGACCACTCCTGCACGCCAAAATTGCGCGAGGTCAGGTCGATATGGATATTGGCCGCATGCGCCAGCGGCGACATATCGCCCGGGCCATGCCAGGCCGTGCGCACGCCGTACTGCTCGGCAAACAGCTGCAGCTTGCGCGCCGGGGTGATGCCGCCCACCTGGCTCAGGTGTACGCGGATAAAGTCGATCAGCCGCTCGGCGATGATGCCGCGCCACTCAAACGGGTGGTTGAACAGCTCGCCCTGGGCCAGCGGCACATTGGTCTTGTCGCGCAGCTGGCGCAGCCAGTCGCCCTCTTCCAGCGCGATGGCGTCTTCCAGAAAGAACAGCTCATAGGGCTCGAGCGCCTGCGCAAAGCGGATCGCATCGGCGGGTTTCAAGCGCTCGTGCACGTCATGGCACAGCTCCACCTCAAAGCCGATGCGGCTGCGGATGGCGTCAAACATCTTGAGCGTCTCGCGCATGTACTTGCGCGCATCGAGGTAGATGCCGTCAGCGGCACCTTGGGGGGCCGTGACGGGCGCCGCGCCAAAGCCGCCACCACCATAGCCGCCGCTTTGGCAGCGGATATGGGTGATGCCCTGCTCGCGGTACTTCTGGATGTTGTCGCAAAGCTCTTCCAGATCCCGCCCATCGGCATGGCGGTAGATGGGCACGCCCTCGCGCAGCTTGCCGCCCAGCAGCTGGTACAGGGGCATGCCGGCCTGCTTGCCCTTGAGGTCCCACAGCGCCATGTCCACGCCCGAGATCGCATTGTTCTCGATCGGGCCGTTGCGCCAGTAGGCGTTCTGGTGCATCAGCTGCCACAGCTCTTTGATCTGGCTGGCATCGCGGCCGATCAGCAGCGGGCGCAGATACTGCTCGACCAGGCACTGCACGGCCAGATGCCGGTAGGCAAAGGTGGCGCAGCCCAGGCCGTAGAGACCGGGCTGGTTGGTCTCGATCTTGACGACCAGGAGGTTGATGCCCTCGGGCGCCGTCGCGATGACTTTGACGTCGGTAATCAAGGTAGCCATGGTGGTGCGCCCGCTTACAGCACCGCCAGCCAGCCGCCATCCACATAGATGATCTGGCCGTTGACGTAATTGGATGCACCCGAGGCCAGGTAGATGGCCGTGCCCACCAGCTCATCGGGCCGGCCCCAGCGCTGCGTGGGATTGCTGGCCTTGACCCAGGCATCGAACGCGACGTTGTTGACCAGCGCCTCGTTCATGTCGGTGAGGATGTAGCCCGGGCCGATCGAGTTGGCCTGGATGCCATGCATGGCCCACTCGGCCGCCATCGCCTTGGAGAGCATCTTGATGCCGCCCTTGGCCACCGTGTAGGGCGCCACCGTGGCACGGGCCGCCTCGCTGGTCAGCGATCCGATATTGATGATCTTGCCGCCGGTGCCGCGCTCGATCATGCGGCGCGCTGCCGTGCGGCCCACGACAAAGGCCGCCGTCAGGTTGGTGTTGATGACCCGGCTCCAGTCTTCCAGCGACACATCAAGCAAGGGCTCGCGGTGCTGGATGCCGGCATTGTTGACGACGATGTCGATCGCCAGGCCCTGGGCATCAAACGCGGCAAAGGCCGCCTCCACTGCCGCCTGGTCGGCCACATCAAACGCCGCCCCCTGCACCTTCAGGCCCAGACCTTGCAGCTGCGCCACGGCCACGTCCACCGCTGCCTGCTGGCGGCTGTTGACCACCACCGTTGCCCCCGATTCCGCCAGGCCCTGGGCCAGCGCCAGCCCAATGCCGCGCGAGGAGCCGGTAATCAGCGCCGTACGGCCCGACAGATCAAACAGGGAACGAGACATGGAATGGCGACCTTGAGAATTTCAGAAGTCGCCATCATCGGTTTATTTGTATGATGATTAAATCAGAGCAAACCCTAGGAATTTACCGCCCTTGCGCTTTGCGCGACAGCCGCGCGAAACCTGGATATGCAGGCTTTTAGGCGGGCGCCCCCCAGCGGGCAATCGTGTCAGCCAGCAGCGCCCGCATCCACAGCTGCGCATCGTCGGCACTGCGCCGCTCAATGGCGGCCAGCACCTTGCCGTGCATCAGCAGGCCATCGTTGAACTGTCCGGCCTGCTGGGCATTGACAGTAAGCAAAGACTCCAGCGCCGAGGCCACAATACCGCCCAGCGAGATCAGCAAGGGGTTGCCGGTGGCCTGCAAGATGCTCTGGTGGTAGGCCAGGTCGGCGACCACCCATTCATCAATTGATGTCGCGGCCTCCATCGCCGCAAAGGCCTGCTGCAGCGCCTGCAGTTGCGCATCGGTGTGCATGCGCGCTGCCAGCGAGGCGGCCGCCGGCTCAAGAATGCCGCGCATCACCATCAGGTGCCGGCCCAGCGCCTGGTCCACCCCCTGGCTGCAAAGCCAGCCGAGCACATCGGCATCAAACAGACTCCACTGCTCCTGCGGCCGCACGCGCGTACCGGTGCGGGGCCGCGCCTCCAGCATGCCCTTGGCGCTCAACGCCTTGATCGCCTCGCGCACTGCGGTTCGGCTAACCCCCAGCCGCTCGCACAGCTCCTCCTCATTGGGCAAGGTTGCGCCAGGCCCGTACTCGGGACTGGCAATCAGCCGCCCCAGGCTGTCCATCACCTGGTGGTGCAGACTGCTGCCGGGCTGTGAGGATAAGGACATGGCAATCGGTGGTGGTATAGAGTCATTCATCATACAAAAGAAAACGGATAGGGGCCAGCGTCTGCGGACTTCGAGTGCTGACCACGCCCTGCGGCTGATCATGCCCGCCTTCTGCGCCCAAGCACGGGACTCGCCTTTGCAGACGCGACACGCGAGCACGTTGCATGCGAACCGCCGCTTGCATGTGTACGCCATCGCTTTCGTGCCGTGATGAACCGACACCAGCGTTACCCAGCAAAAAGCCGCCCGAAGGCGGCTTGTGAGGGCGACAGCCCGAGCCGCTATCCGCGACGGCGGCACTTGCCTGCCACACCAAACATGCCCATCGCCGCCAGCAGGCCGGAGACCAGCAAGATGCCCCATGCGCTGACGCTCGGCACCGGCGTAGGCGCGACGACCGTCTGCACAAAGACCGGGCTGTCCTCTGCCGGGTAATTCGCATCACCGCTGTACCGCGCCACGATCTCATGCGCTCCCAACGCGTACAGCTTGTTCGTGGTCAGGCTGGCTGCGCCATCCACCAAGGGGGCAACGCCGAGCGAAGTCGCGCCGTCAAACACCTCCAAGCTGCCCGTGGGCACAGGCGCTGCCTTGGTCTGCAGCGCAGCACGCTTGGCAGCATCAAAGGCTACCGCTACGCTAAAGGTCACGTTCTGACCAGGCTGCGAGGGATTAAGGCTGGACGAGACCGTGATCGACGAGCCCCCTTGGCCCACTGCAATGGTCTGCTGCACCTGCTCAGCCGCATCAAAATTGGCATTGCCCAACTGGTTGGCATTGATCACGCAGCTACCCACGCCGTTGAACTCCACCACAGCCGCAGTCACGCTACAGACAGAAGCACTTGCAGCGTCAATCGCGAAAGTCACCGCATTGCCGGATTGACCTCCGGTGGCTGTCACCATGTAGGTACCACCAACCTTGGGTGTCGCAGGGACGCTGGAGCTAAAGCTAATCACCTGTGCACCCTTGCCAACGGTCACATTCCGCTGTATTTGCGGGGCGGCCAAGTAGTTGTCATTGCCAGCTTGGTCCGCCTGGACTGTGCAGACCCCCGCAGCGACCATGGTGATGACCGAGCCATTGGCCCCGCCCGACGAGCAGATCGCAGCACTGGCCGGCGCAACACTGAAGGTCACCGGCAGGCCCGAGGCACCACCGGTAGCCGCCACCGTGAAGGTGCCGTTCTCACTATAGGCCGGAACAGCGGGAGTCACATCGATCGCGGAAATCACTTGTGCAGCTTTGGTGATGGTGACATTCAAAGTTGCCTCAGTGGCAGCGTTGTAATTGGTATTGCCGGCCTGGTTGGCCAACAAAGCACAGACCCCACTACCCAAGATGGAGACGGTGTTGCCGCTGATCGAACACACTGCACTGCTGGACGCTGCCACGCTGAAAACCACAGGCAGCCCAGAGGCGCCGCCAGTGGCCGCCACCGAGAACGAACCACCGGCGCTGTACGCCGGGCTGGCAGGGGTCGCAATAAAGGCGGAAATAGCTTGCGCGGCTTTGCCGATGGTGACATTCAATGCGGCCTGGCTGGCCACGCTGTAGTTGGCATTACCCGCCTGGTTGGCCTGCAGCGCGCAAACGCCGCTGGCAGCCATAGTGACGGTGCTGCCTGCAACGGTGCATACACCTGGCGTCGTCGAGCTGTATACCACCGGGTTGCCGGAGCCACCGCCAGTGGCCGTGACGGTAAATGTGCCGCCTGGGGCATAAACAGGGCTGCCGGGGGTTGCCGCAAAGCCGCTGATGGCCTGACTGCCTTGTGCGATGGCAACGGTGTAAGCCCGTGAACCACTGAAGCCGTTGCTGGACGTCGCTTGCACCGTGAAGTTAAACGAACCTGCCGCTGTTGCTGTACCGGACAGTACGCCTGCAGGAGAGAGCGTCAGCCCAGTGGGCGTTGTGCCTGCCGTTACCGAGAAGGTGTAGGGGCCAGTGCCACCATTAGCGCTCGTTGCCGTCAAGGTCTGCGAGTACGCACCATTGAACGCGCCGTTGGGCAAGGTGACCGGATTGACGCCGACGGCTACGGTCACACAGCTCAGATTGGCGTTGACCACATTGCTGCTGATCGCAGCACCGGATGCATTGGCCACGCTGCACAGCTGCCCCGAAGGCGCACTTGAAACACTGATATTCCAGTTGGCACCTTGTGGAAGCCGCGTGGCAAAGTTGTAGCTGCTAGCGGCTTGCGACACCACGACTTGCTGGGAACTGACAGGATTGGTTGCATTGAGCTGCAATGTGACGCTGGCAGTCTGCCCTGAAGCAACTCCGCCCACAGAGAATGTACTTGGCGCAAAACAAAGAAGTGCTGCGCCATTTCCAGCCTGCACGCCATTGTTGATGGTGACTGCCGACATACCGGTTGCCCCGGAGGAGCCACCGGCACCGCCGCCGCCACCACCATTCCAGTTTTGCTGGCAAGCTGTGGTACCAACACCCGCGCCGCCACCGCCTGCACCTACAGTGGCACCGCCACCGCCACCGCCGCCAAACCCGGCGCCGCTGAACGAACCAGAAAAGTTGAAAGAGTCACCGCCATCGCCATTGCTGGCGTTGCCAGGCGTAGCGGGGAAGGTTCCACACCCTCCACCGCGAGCGCCACCGGTACCTACCGTGCCGCCCCCACCGCCAAAGGGGCCTGGGCCACCAGGTACCGTGGCACCTGCGCCGCCAGTTCCACCTCCACCCACACCGCCGCTGCCACCGGCAATGACATTGGCGGTGCTCCAGCCCGCATTGCCGCCACCACCGCCTCCGCCTGCTATGGCAACCCGGTTGCCGATGCCATTGCCGCCTATGCGAAGGTCTGTCGCCCCACCGCCAATACCATCAGCACCCTGGCCAAGGCCGCCAGGGTTGACAGCCTGCGATCCCTGCCCACCGACCCAGACGGACAAGGTGGCACCGGGAGTAACGGCCACGGTGCCTCGCACACGCCCGCCAAGTCCGCCACTGCCACCGGGCGAATTGGGGCTGCCACCAATACTGCCCGCTCCGCTACGGCCTGAGCCGCCCTGCGCTCCGCTGAGGTAGGCCGTGAGGCTAAAGACACCGGCAGGCACTGTGACAGTCTGCTCTCCGCCCGTGAAGCCGAAGGCCGCAGGCGTCTCACCTACTGCGCAGCTCTGTGCGCTGGCCGATGCGACACCCAGCAAAGCAGCAAGACCGAGAAGCCATGAAGCACCTCTTTGCAGGCCCCTCTGGGACATAGGGGGAGCACTGCGTTTCGCTGCAGATGCATCGCGTAATACATTGGGTATGCGCATGGGAGACCTTGCGGTTAAAGAATCGTCACATAGCAAAATGTTGCGCACGCATCATTTTGTTGCATATTGACGTGCGCGTAATTTAGTGGGTATTTACTATTTTTACCATCCCCAAAAATAGTGATATTTATGTAGTCAAGCATGTATTTCAGCCAGGAGTACCAGTACCTGGAATAAAATAGTTAATAGCTATCGATATCACTGAAAATTCAACGAATAAGCATTGCCGCGCTAGCCATGCTCGACATCAGCGTGGACACCATACCGATCTGTGCTGCATCGGGTTCTCCGGAGGGAACTTCAACGCTGACCCCGCTGAAAGGCCGCCTAGCCGCGCTGAAATTCCGGCCATCACTGCACAGAAGTTACTTGGCATCAAGTGGCAGCGCACTCGCCAGCCACCGGCCAATAATGGCCGTCCGGCATAGCCCTGGCGCCAAAAATCGCCTGCCCCACGCGCACAACGGTGGCCCCCTCCTCCACCGCCATTTCGTAGTCCCCCGACATGCCCATCGACAGCCCATCCAGGCTGATACCAGCCGGCGCGTCCTGCCGCAGCTGATCACGCAAGCCACGCAGGCGCACAAAGCACTGGCGCACCTGCGCGGCCTCGGCAGAAAACAGCGCCAAGGTCATCAGCCCGCGCACACGCAGCGCAGAGAACGCGGGCAGCGCTTTGATGAAAGCAGCAGCTTCCTCAGGAGGCAGGCCATACTTGCTCGCCTCGCCCGAGGTGTTGATTTGCACAAATACATCCAAGCTGCGCCCTTCCACCTGCAGGCGCCGCTCCAGCGCCTCGGCCACACGCAGGCTGTCCAGCGCCTGGAACTCGGTCGCAAAACGCGCCACCAGCTTGGCCTTGTTGGTTTACAGGTGGCCGATAACCGACCACTGCAGATCGGGCAAATCCTGCATTGCCTTCCATTTGCCATAGGCCTCTTGCGGCTTGTTCTCACCCAGCATGCGGCAGCCGGCGGCATAGGCCAGGCGCAGACTGGACTCGGGCTTGGTCTTGCTCACAGGCAACAGGCGCACTGCGGCCGGGTCGCGCCCCACCCGCTGGCAGGCCGCCGCGATACGGGCATGGACGATGGCCAGGTTGTGGCGAAAGTCATCGACGGATTCGGCCTGTGGCCAGCGGCCATGCTGGTCATGCCGGGTCACGGTGGTCCGCTGAGTGTCTGCTTTCATGCCGATGCTTTCTCTGGTGCGTAGGTGCGAATCTGCCGGTGCATCAATCGCAATGCTGCAGCTCGATGATGGCAAAGCCGCTGCGCGCGATCTCTTGCTCCACCGCTGGCGCAGCCGCTTGGACATGGCAAAAGCGGCATTCCTGCGCTGTCAACGATTCAGCCGGCAGCCGCTTGGCGGCCAGATAGCGGCGGCCATGCGCGAGCACGGTATCGATCCCCTTATCGGGCTCCTGGTCGCGCACGAGGATATCGAAATGCATGCTGCGCCCATCGGGCCGCAGCACATAGGTGTCAAAAACAGCGATCTTCATTCAGTACCTCTTGCAACAGGTCGATGGGCAGCGCAGGCGTCGGGCTCACTTCAGTGCGACTTTCGGAAAATCCACTGGCACATCCAAGGCGACATTGATGTAGTTGGTGAACAGGCTCAAAGCCACATGCGCGATGATCTCCACGACCTGCTCATCGCCAAAACCGACCTGGTGCAGGCTGGCAATGTCGGCATCGCTGATCTGCGCACGCTGCGCCACCACCTTCAACGCAAACGCCAAGGCGGCTGCGGTTTTGGCATCACCCGATTGGCCAATCTGGGCGGCCGACATATCGGCCAGGCTGGCGCCGGCCTTTTGGCCCAGCACCATGTGGGCGGCCAGGCAGTATTCGCAGCGGTTGTAGTTGGCAATGGCTACCGCCAGTTGCTCGCCAAGCTTCGCACCAATGCTGCCTTTGCCCAGTGCGCCAAAGGCGGCCCACATGCTGTGCAGCGCGGCGGGAGAGTTGGCAACCACCTTGAACATATGGGGCGTGGCACCAAAGGCGCTCTGGATCTGGGCCATCACGGCTTGGCTGGCGGCGGGGGTGTTGTCGGTAGAAACGCGGGACATGAAAGACTCCTGAAGGGGTTGAAACGCAGAGTCAGTATGCGCGCCCCGAATGTATAATTTGGACTAATTAATTCACAAATAACACCAATTCGTACAGCATGCAACCCGCAGCCTCAATCGACCGTCTCTCCAGCATCCTGGAGCGCTTTCGCGTCAAGGCGCAGCTGCACCACTCCGGCGCGCTCTGCGGCCTGACCCACTTTGATGCCAGTGAGGGCTTTGGTTACCTGCATGTGCTGCGCCGTGGCGAGCTGGAAGTGAGCCACCCTGGCGCCCGCGATGTGCCGCAATCGCTGCGCTTTGAAGAGCCCACCGTACTGCTCTACCCTGCCCCGTTCACCCACCGCTTTCACAACCCACCGCAAGAAGGCGCCGACTTCAGCTGCGCGCGCCTGGTGTTCGAAGGCGGCGCCACCAATCCGCTGGCCCGATCCCTGCCACCCTTGGTGGCCTTGCCGCTGGCCCAGGTGCCCGGCATGGACATGGCGCTGCAACTGCTGCTGTCCGAAACCGACCAACTGCGCTGCGGCCAGCGCCTGCTGGTCGACCGCCTGTTTGAAGTCGTCGTGATCCAGCTGCTGCGCTGGCTGCTGGACCACCCGCAGGACGCGGGCGTCCGCCCTGGCCTGGTCAATGGCATGTCCGACCCACGCCTGGCCCGCGCCCTGGTCGCCATGCACGACGCCCCGGGCGACGCCTGGACCTTGGAGCGCATGGCAGCGCAAGCGGGGATGTCACGTACCGCCTTTGCCAATACCTTTCGCGATCTGGTGGGGCAAACGCCCGCCGATTATTTGACGGGTTGGCGCGTGGCGCTGGCCCAGAACGGGCTGCGCGAGAGGCGCTCGATCAAGGTGCTGGCGGAGGAGCTGGGGTATGCGAATCCGTCGGCCTTGTCGCGGGCGTTTGCGGGGAAGGTGGGGGTGTCGCCGAGGGAGTGGTTGGCAATAGCCATGCAAGGTATCGTGCGCGTTTAGGCTTGTGTTGATCTCCCACCGGAGGATTTTTCAGCAAGAGTACTCGATTCTTAAGGAGTGGATTCTCAAAATCTGGACGAGAATCCTGTCGATCTTCAGGCTGCTGCGGTAGTATCCGCAGCACAACGGTAGCGGGCACAACACATGCATCCAACTCTGAGTCGTCAATCATTACCTCAAAGTGCTATTCCAACAACGATTAGCTCAAATCACGAATTCGTAAGCGGCTTATAGCATTATTTTCTAATGGACACTGTTAAACGAACTAGAGTAACTTGAAGACGGAATTGAAATTTTTTCAATCCCTCGCATGCTCATTAGAAATGATCGATGAAACGAGCCTATCTTTCCTTACATAGCCAAGACCTCACAACTTTAAGTGATGCCGAACTCTTGGGCCGACTGGCATCGGACCTACCCTTCAGTCTGGAACCCGCGCAGCGCACCGCATGGAACTATCAGATCCAGCATTTGCGCTACCTGACACAAGAACTCGACGATACCCACATCTTTATGGAGTTCTTAATTCCGCGCATGGGCCGGCGAGCAGACTTGATCTTGCTGACCCACGGCATCGTGTTTGTAATTGAGTACAAGCTCGGCGCACGTCAATTTGATCGTGCCAGTCTGGATCAAGTCTACGGATATGGGCTAGACCTAAAACACTTTCACGAGACTAGTCATTCCCTACGTATCGTGCCGATACTAGTTGCCACCGATGCCCAGAGCAGTGAATATTTGCATCCACAGTGGGATGAAGATGGCCTCGCACGACCTTTAACCGTCAATGCCACAGGCCTTCTGCAGGCTATCCTATATCTATGCAGCGTATACAAGAGCACCCCAATTAGCGCTACTGCATGGAAAAATGGGCGTTATCGCCCTACTCCCACCATCGTAGAGGCCGCCCAAGCATTGTATCAGGGGCATTCTGTCGAAGAAATTGCCCGCTCTGAGGCTGGAGCTGAAAATCTTACTAAGACCGCCGAATATATTACTAAGGCCATCGATATCGCTAAACGCGACAAACGCAAAATAATCTGTTTTATCACTGGCGTTCCTGGCTCGGGAAAGACATTAGCAGGCCTTAATCTTGCCACAGCCCGCCAACGTGCTCATAGCGAAGAACACGCTGTTTTTCTTTCAGGCAATGGCCCTTTAGTGGACGTTTTACGTGAAGCTCTAGCTTTGAATGCCCAAGCAAAAGCAAGGGAGAAAGGCACTAGAACGTCTAAAGTGCAAGAAGATCGCCGAGCCGCATCCTTCATACAAAACATCCACCACTTTCGCGATGATGCACTTATTTCTCAAGACGCACCCATAGAAAAAGTCGCCATATTCGATGAGGCGCAACGCGCCTGGGATTCCAAACAAACGTCAAAATTTATGCAACAGAAGAAAGGTCAGTCCGGCTTTTCCATGTCGGAGCCTGAATTTTTACTGTCTGTAATGGATAGACATCAAGACTGGTGCGCGATTATCTGTTTGGTAGGCAATGGCCAAGAAATCAACACAGGAGAGGCCGGCATTCAAGAATGGCTGCACTCCCTAGAACAGAGTTTCCCGCATTGGCAAGCCCATATCCCCAATGGTTTAAATTATTCAGGCCAGCTCACTAACTCCGTGATCGCACCCGCGCTGCATTTGGCCACTTCACTGCGCTCCTTCAGAGCAGAACGCTTATCCGATTTTGTTGGTCATTTAGTAGATGGAAATGCGGCAGCAGCAATAGAAGTAAAAAAGACAATAAGTAATTTTTCACTTTACATCACTCAGGATCTAGCGCAAGCAAGGCAGTGGCTTCGTTCCAAATGTCGCGGCACTGAACGTGCAGGCTTGCTGGCTTCGTCAAACGCCATTCGCCTCAAACCGCACGGTGTGTTTGTGAAATCTAAGATAGAGCCTGCGAAATGGTTCTTGGCTCCAAAAAATGACGTGAGATCGTCTGATGCGCTTGAAGATGCTGCCACAGAGTTCGATATCCAGGGCTTGGAGCTAGATTGGACCTGCTTATGCTGGGATGCTAATTATCGGCGCGAGGGAAAACAATGGCGAGCCTTCCATTTTAAAGGTACGCGATGGCAAGCTGTCAATGACGAAGCGCGCAAGACTTATGTCGCTAACGCTTACCGAGTCCTGTTGACTCGCGGCCGACAAGGAATGGTAGTTTTTGTACCGAAAGGAACCGATGAAGATGCAACTCGGGCGCCCGAAGTTTATCAATCCATCTATAACTTCCTTAAAGATTGTGGCTTCGATGACTTGATGAGTACAAATTCTGCGCTCGAATGGCCGTCAGAAAATTCGCGCCATGAACCTTTATGAAAAATGAAGCAATGGGCTAGTCCGATACACTGATTTTTTCGCAAAACAGGGATTCAACGCTCGCTACTAGAAGTACTTGGCACCTTAAATAAAAAATGCCATTAATGATGCAAAAACACCATCAATGGCATAAACTTTAATAAGCTAAATTAACAACTTATTAATTCAATCACTCCCACTCAATCGTCGCAGGCGGCTTGCTAGACACATCATAAGTAACGCGGTTAATCCCGCGCACTTCATTGATGATCCGGTTCGACACGCGCTTGAGCAGGCCATAAGGCAGCTCAGCCCAGTCAGCCGTCATGAAGTCGCTGGTCTGCACCGCGCGCAGCGCCACGACGTAGTCGTAGGTGCGGCCGTCGCCCATCACGCCCACGCTCTTGACGGGCAGGAAAACGGTGAAGGCCTGGCTGGTCAGGTCGTACCAGGTCTTGCCGGTGGCGTCGTCCACCCAGTTGTTCAGCTCTTCGATAAAGATCGCGTCGGCGCGGCGCAGCAGATCGGCGTATTCCTTTTTCACCTCGCCGAGGATCCGCACCCCCAGGCCTGGGCCGGGGAAGGGGTGGCGGTAGACCATGCCGCGCGGCAGGCCCAGGGCTACGCCCAGCTCTCGCACTTCGTCCTTGAACAGGTCGCGCAGCGGCTCGAGCAGCTTGAGGCCCAGCTGCTCTGGCAGGCCGCCCACGTTGTGGTGGCTCTTGATGGTGACAGCCTTCTTGCTCTTGGCGCCGCCCGATTCGATCACGTCAGGGTAGATGGTGCCCTGGGCCAGGAAGGTCGCGCCCTTGTGGCCGCCGTCGCCTGCTTTGAGCTTGGCGGCCTCGGCCTTGAAGACGTCGACAAACAGGCCGCCGATGATCTTGCGCTTGGCTTCTGGCTCGCTCACGCCAGCGAGTTTTCCCAGGAACAGGTCAGACGCATCCACGCGGATAACCTTGGCGTGGAGCTTGCCTTCGAACATCTCCATGACCATGTCGCCTTCGTTGAGGCGCAGCAGGCCGTGGTCGACAAACACGCAGGTCAGCTGGTCGCCAATGGCGCGGTGGATCAGCGCGGCAGCGACGGAGGAATCCACACCGCCGGACAGGCCCAGGATCACCTCTTCGTCACCGACTTGCTCGCGGATCTTGGCCACGGCTTCTTCGATGTAGTCGCCCATGATCCAGTCGGCCTGGGTGGCGCAGATGTCGAGCACAAAGCGGTTGAGCAAGGCCTGGCCTTGCACGGTGTGCGTCACTTCGGGGTGGAACTGCACAGCGTAGTAGCGGCGGGCTTCATCGGCCATGCCGGCGATCGGGCAGGATGGCGTCGATGCCATGACCTTGAAGCCTGGTGGCAGCGCGGTGACCTTGTCGCCGTGGCTCATCCAGACCTTGAGCATGCCGTGGCCTTCGGGGGTGACGAAGTCTTCGATGCCCTTGAGCAGTTCGGTGTGGCCATGGGCGCGCACTTCGGCGTAGCCAAACTCACGGCTGTTGGAGCCTTCGACCTTGCCGCCCAGTTGGGTGGCCATGGTCTGCATGCCGTAGCAGATGCCCAGCACGGGAATGCCCAGCTCGAACACAGCATCCGGTGCGCGGTCGTCCACTTCGTAGACGCTGGCATGGCTGCCGGACAGGATCACGCCCTTGAGCTTGCCGTCAGCGGCAAACTCGCGCACCCAGTCGCTGCTCACATCGCAGGGATGCACTTCGCAGTAGACATGGGCTTCGCGCACGCGGCGGGCGATCAGTTGGGTGACTTGGGAGCCAAAGTCAAGGATGAGGATCTTGTCGTGTTGCATAGCAGGATCGTTGGGTTTGGATGGAGAAAAAGGGGTGGATGGGTCAAAAATCGTCGGCGGCCAGCACGGTGATTCCGCATTGGCGGGCGGCTGCCACCTGCGCAGCATCAAAACTGGCCAGCGGCAAGCGCAGCGACTGTGCCAGCCACAGATAGGCGGCATCGTAGACCGGCAGGCCGGTGGCCAGCGCCACATCCAGCACGGCCTTGTGCTGGGCGGGGGCCAGGTCATGGAGCTCCACCCGGTGGCGTATCGCATCGAGCACGCCCCAGAGGCCTTCGACACTGCCCAGCGGGATTCGGCCGCTGTTGGCGCCGGTGGCCACCAGGTTGCTGCATTCCCAAAACCAGAGGTTGGGCGCTTGCGGGTCCACCTCATGGCGGCGAATGCGGGCGTAGAGGCGCTGGGTATCGCTGCTCGCCGCTTCCGGCAACAGCCAGGCTGCGGTGACCGAGGCATCGAGCACAAAGGCACTGAAGGCGGCGCTCATGCAGCGCTCCTGCCGCTGCGGCGCAGCTGGGGGACCGAATCTGCTTCGGGTGGCGGCGCGATGCTGGCCTGCAAGGCCTCGATCTGCGCCAGCTCACGGGCGATCTGCTCGTCAGTGATCACCGGCTTGCGCCGCATCGGCAGCATGCGCACCACTTCTTTGCCGTGGCGCGTGATGCGCACTTCCTCGCCCTGCTCGACCAACTCGACCAGGGCAGAGAAACGGGTTTTGGCTTCGTAGATACCG
This sequence comes from Comamonas sp. MYb21, assembly GCF_037479395.1. Taxonomy (NCBI): domain Bacteria; kingdom Pseudomonadati; phylum Pseudomonadota; class Betaproteobacteria; order Burkholderiales; family Comamonadaceae; genus Comamonas; species Comamonas sp. MYb21. Next base: position 59,014 of record NZ_JBBGZC010000008.1, read on the forward strand.
ACGCTGTGCATGGAAATGGGTGACAAAAAAATCTGGCCTGAACATCAATTCAGACCAGATTCTATCATTCAGACCAGTTTTATGCCAATAGACCAGAATTGAAGGGGTTTTGGTTGTGGCTGCTTGTGGTGCAACAGCGCCTGATGGGCTGTTGTCACAAGAGGGAGAGGAGCGCCGCGTCAGTGCAAGGTAGTGAGGTATACGCTGTCAAAGGTACAGGGTACGTGGTTCCGGGCTGATGGGTAAGCCGTGTATTGAGCACGTTTGCGCTGCCCTCCGCGCATCCAGATGGGACCCAGAATATTTTCAACCCCCTGGCTCCCGGCCGGGGTCTTTGCACTCGCCCGTGGCGCTCCAAAAACTAGACAGTCATCTCCTGCTGGGTCAGTGAAAACCTATGCCGCCACATCGACCTGCCAATTGGCCGATTGCAGCACCACATTGGTCTCGCGAATACGGCGCGACAGGTCATCGGCCTGCTTTTGCAAGCTGGCCACGTTGATCTGCGGCAGCCATTTGATCTCGCGCTGGCTGTAGCGATCCACATCCTTGTGCGTGGCGGCGATGGTGGCGACCAGCAGCGAATGCTGGGCGACCAGGGTATCGCGCTCGGCCAGGATATCGGCCAACAGACGGCCATCCGCCAAGCGGGCCGTCTCGTTGGCGGTGTTGATGGCGCGCACCAGCTGCTGCTGCGCCAGCAAGGTCGAGGTGGCCTCAGCGAGCAGGTCTTCGACCCGCTCCTTGGGCTGCTCGCCTTCTTGCACGATGGCATTGCGGGCAATGCGCTCACGCAGCGAGAGCAGCTTTTTCTTGTGGTCGGCTCTGAGCAACAGGGCTTCGGCAAGCTTCATCGGCATTCCTTCAAAGGGGTTCCAAAAAAATGGCTGCCAGCGGCAGCCATTCTCAGGACCATCAGTCAGCGCGGTAGTTCGGCGCTTCCTTGGTGATCTGCACATCGTGCACGTGCGACTCACGGATACCGGCTGCGGTGATTTCCACAAACTCGGCCTTCTCGTTCATCTCGGCAATCGATGCGCAACCGCAGTAGCCCATCGATGCGCGCACGCCGCCGGCCATTTGGTAGACGATGGCAACCATCGAGCCCTTGTAGGGCACGCGGCCTTCAATGCCCTCGGGCACCAGCTTGTCGGCATTGGGGTTGCCGGTGCTCGATTCCTGGAAGTAGCGGTCGGCCGAGCCTTGCTGCATCGCGCCGATCGAGCCCATGCCGCGGTAGCTCTTGTACGAGCGGCCTTGGTAGAGGATCACTTCACCGGGTGCTTCTTCGGTACCGGCAAACATGCCGCCCATCATGATGGTGGATGCACCAGCGGCCAGGGCCTTGGAGATATCGCCCGAGAAGCGGATACCGCCGTCAGCGATCAAGGGCACACCGGTGCCTTGCAGGGCCTGGGCCACGCTGTCCACGGCCATGATCTGGGGCACGCCCACACCGGCCACGATACGGGTGGTGCAGATGGAGCCGGGGCCGATACCGACCTTAACCGCATCAGCGCCGGCCTCGACCAGCGCCAGCGCCGCTGCGCCGGTGGCGATGTTGCCGCCGATCACATCGACCTGGGGGTAGTTTTGCTTGACCCAGCGCACGCGCTCGATCACGCCACGGCTGTGGCCGTGGGCGGTGTCCACCACGAGGGCGTCCACACCAGCCTTGACCAGCAGGTCCACACGCTCTTCGGTACCAGCGCCCACGCCCACGGCCGCCGCCACGCGCAGACGGCCGGCGCGGTCGCGTGCGGCATTGGGGAAGGTGGTTTGCTTGGTGATGTCCTTGACGGTGATCAGGCCCTTGAGTTCAAAGGCATCGTTCACCACCAGAATGCGCTCGAGCTTGTGCTTGTTGAGCAAAGCCTTGGCAGCAGCGGGCGTGGTGTCGTCCTTTTCATTGACGGTCACCAGCTTGTCGCGCGGCGTCATGATGTCGCGCGCCTTGACGTCGTAGCGGGTCTCAAAGCGCAGATCGCGGCTGGTCACAATGCCAACCACCTTGCCGCCGTCGCAGACCGGGAAGCCGGAGATGCCCCGCTCCTCGGACAGCTGCATGATCTGCAGCACCGTGTGCTCAGGCGTGATCACCACCGGGTCGTGCACGACGCCCGATTCATGGCGCTTGACCTTGGAGACCTCGGCAGCTTGCTGCTCGGCGGTCATGTTCTTGTGGATCACACCAATACCGCCCTCTTGGGCGATGGCAATCGCCAGTCTGGCTTCCGTGACCGTGTCCATGGCGGCAGACACCAGGGGCAGGTTCAGGCGGATATTGCGGGAGAATTGGGTGGCGAGAGAGACGTCCTTGGGCAGGACTTGGGAGTATGCGGGCACCAGCAACACATCGTCGAAGGTGAGCGCTTTTCCGATCAGGCGCATTGTGAAGGCTCCAAAAGAAAGATTCTACCGTCTTTTGTAAGCAGCTTGCAGGGCCGCCGTATGACAGCCCCACAACTCCAGGTTGTTATCTCTAACCAACAACTTTGTCTGGCGTTGACAATCGGCAAGCTACACTCGCCTTCTATGAAACTCATCAAGCTGCTCCTGCTCACGGTAGCCATTGGCATTGGCGCGCCCGCCATGGCCCAATGGCAGTGGATCGACAAAGATGGCCGCAAGGTCTTCAGCGACCGACCACCCGGGCTGGACGTGCCAGAGAAAAACATCGTCAAGCGTCCCAAGGGCTACGGCTCGCTCAAGGGCGTGCAGTCCTCGGGCACAGGCCCTGCGCTGCGCGAGGTCGCCCCCGCGCCCCAGGAGGGCGAGTCTGGCGATGGCGCAGCAGCCCCCGCCCCCGCTGCTGGGGCCGCCCCGGCTGGCGGCGCAGCCGCTGCCAAGGCCGCTACCGGTAAGGACAAGGAGCTCGAAGCCAAGAAGGCAGCTGATGCCAAAGCCAAGGCCGATGCCGATGCCGCTGAAAAAGCCAAGCAAGCAGCAGCCAAGGCCGACAACTGCAAGCGCGCCCAGCAGGCCAAGGCGATGTATGACACCGGCAAGGCCGTGCGCGCACCCAATGAAAAGGGCGAGATGGTGTTCCAGAGCGCCGAGCAGCGCGATGCCGAGATCAAGCGCACCGATGAGGTGATCTTCAACAACTGCTGATCAGCCCTTGCCCCACGCCAAAAAGCCAAGCATCTGCTTGGCTTTTTTTATGCGGCGATGGCCGCGTAATGGCTGTGGACCTTTTCTTTAGGCGCCGTAGCCGGCCTTGGACTGCGGCCTGCGCCGGGCAAACAGGCCGGTGCCGCGGGCGCCCTGCTTGGCAAAGCGCTCACGGCGCGCTTTCTTGGGGTCGACCTTGAGCGCTTCGTACAGCTCCACCCGATCCCCATCGGCCAGCAGCTGGCTGCGGGGCCGCACCCGGCCCCAGATGCCCGCATCCTGCGCATCGGCAAACACCTGGCCGGTTTGCTGGCCAGCCGCTGCCAGGGCCTGGGCCAGGCTGGCACCGGCGGCCAGCCGCAGCTGCACCGTCTGGGGCTGGCCGTTCTGGGCCCAGACCACCTCGATCTGCATCAGCGCGGCGCCCGCTGCGGTATCAGCCATAGATCTTCTCGGCCCGCTGGATAAAGGCATCCATCATCGTGGCGGCGATCTTGTCAAAAATGGGGCCAACCACGGCGGCCAGCGCCATGCTGTCAAAGCCATAGCTCAGGCTCAGCGATACCTTGCAGGCGCGCTGGCTGCCATCGCCCACCGGCTCAAAGCGCCAGTCGCCTTGCAGCTGCGAGAACGGCCCCTTGACCAGGGCCATCTGCAGCCGCTTGCCTGGCTCATAGGTGTTGCGGGTGACAAAGGATTTTTTGATGCCCGCCAACGCAATGCCGACCTCGGCCGTCACGCCATCGGCGTGCTGCTCGAGCACGCGCGCATGGTCACACCAGGGCAGAAAATCGGGATAGCGCGGCACATCGGCCACGAGATCGAACATCTCCTGGGGGCTGTACCAGATCAGGACGGACTTGTTGACAGTTTTCATGCAGACAGGAGAGAGGGCCGCAGCAGCAAACCGGCTGCGGCCCGAAACATTCATAAAATCATAGACCAGAACAAAAAGCGCAGCCCCCAGCAGCCCTATGGACTTGGGAAAGCCGTTTTGCCCCTAATATTGCAATTATGTCGAAGACGAACAACACCAACAGCCGCATAGCCGATAACAAGAAGGCTGCATTCAACTATTTCTTTGAGGAACGCTTCGAAGCGGGCATGGTGCTGCACGGCTGGGAGGTCAAGGCGCTGCGCGAGGGCAAGGCCCAGCTCACCGATGGTTATGTGCTGGTCAAGAACGGCGAGCTCTTTCTGATGGGCTGCCAGATCAACCCGCTCAAGACCGCCTCCACCCATGTGAGCCCCGATGCCGCACGCATCAAGAAGCTCTTGATGAAGAAGGACGAGATCAAGCGCCTGATCGGCAAGGTCGAGCAAAAGGGCTACACCCTCGTCCCCATCAACCTGCACTGGAAAAACGGCCTGGCCAAATGCGATATTGCGCTGGCCAAGGGCAAGGCCGAGCACGACAAGCGCGATGTGATCAAGGACCGCGAAGGCAAGCGCGAGGTCGAGCGCGCGATGAAGGTGCATAACCGCTGATAGACCAGATGGCCCAGATTGCCACTTTCCCTTGGCGCCAGTGCCTGAGAAAAGGTATATCCAGGCTCTAAGATAGCGGCTCCATTCTGACGGGAGACCCCGCCATGCTCACACTGCTGCGGCTTGCGCGCTTTGGCCTGGCCACCCTGGTCCTTGCGGCCATCGGCCAACAGCTGTCCCTGCATGCCGCGCACGGCCTGCGTTTTGCCAACTTCTTCAGCTATTTCACGGTGCTGTCCAACCTGTTGGCCGCGCTGGTGCTGGTGATCAGTGCATGCACACCGGCGCATGGCGAACGCCCCTGGCTCAGCCTGTTGCGTTTTTTCTCCGCGCTCAATATGGCCATTGTCGGCCTGGTGTTTGCCTTGCTGCTGCGCAATCTGGATGTGGGCCTGATGCAGGCCTGGATCAACGCGGTACTGCACTACCTGATGCCGGTCGCCGTGGTGCTCGACTGGCTGCTCGCCCCGCCGGCCACGCCGCTGGCACGCAAGGCCCTGGGCAAGGCGCTGGTCCTGCCGGCGCTCTACCTCCTCTACACCTTGCTGCGCGGCCAGCTGACGGGCTGGTACCCCTACCCTTTTCTGAACCCGGCCCATGTCGGTGGCTTTGGCGGTGTAGCGGTCTATGCGGCAGCGATTGCGCTGGGCTTTGTCGTGCTGGGGAGTGTGCTGCTGGCTGCCGCCCAAGGCCTGGCTGCCGGCAAGCGCATGCGATAAGGCCCGACACAGCGGACCGGCGGCTGGGCGCAGCGCGCGGCCAGGATGGGCATCTGTCCGACATGGCAGGCCAGCGCCCCCACCTATATTGAGGACACCATCAACCAACCTGGGTGCCGTCTATGTTCTCCAAGCTTGCTGTACTGGCCATTCCGCTGTCCGCCGTTCTTTTGACCGCCTGTGGCTCCATGCACCACAAAGCGGCGGACACGAGCACGCCAGTGCGATCCGCAGATGGCGTGCTCGTCGGCCCCGATGGCCGCACGCTCTACACCTTCACCAAGGACACTGCCGGCAGCGGTGCATCCACCTGCTACCAGCAATGCGCCACCAACTGGCCGCCACTGGGCGTGGCCGCCGGTGCCAAGCCGATTGGTGACTTCAGCATCATCACCCGCACCGACAACACCCAGCAATGGGCCTACAAGGGCTGGCCGCTGTACTACTTTGCCAAAGACAGCCAGGCAGGCGACAAGCGTGGCGATGGCATGGGCGGCGGTGTATGGAAGCTGGCCAAGCCTTGATTGGCCAGCGCCTTTAGCCCTTAGCGCAAACAACAAGAGGTGGCCTTGCGGCCACCTCTTTGCGTTGGGGCGATCTGTCCAGCGTGCTGCTTATTTGGACTTGTCGCGCAGATTGCTGCTGTAGCGCTCCAGCCAGGCGGAGACCTTGCTCAAGGCCTGGCCGCCCTTACCCAGCAGCTGCGCCAGCTCCGATTCCGCGCGCTCGCGCAAGGTCTCCTCGTTCTCGGGCAGCGGCGGCAGGATGTGGGCGAAATAGGTCTTGCCCAGCACCCGGTGCAGCAAGCGCTCGCCCACAAAGGGCTGGTTGCCATTCAGCGCCCGCGCGCCCTTGATGATGTTGCGGATGTCGTACTGCGTGGGGCTGATGTCTGGCACCTGCTTGGGCAGGCCCAGCAAGCTGTAGACACCGATGCGCGCGGTGCGCACCGAGCTCTCCATCGTGAAGATGATGTCATTGCTGGTCTCGACAAACTGGCCGACCAAGGCCAGGTTGGTGCAGCCCTCGGGCACCACATGGGGCCGGTCGCCGGCAGCGCGGGGCATGAACTGCGCCGTGATGTAAGGCATCAAGGCCAGGCGCACCTTGGTATTGGCCGCCACCGCATCGATCTGGTCGGCAATGCCCAGGTGGTAGCACAGCTCGGCCAGAATCTCGCGGCCCGTGCATTCGGGCATGGTCTTGGCCACATGGTTGCCCTTTTTGTCCATCAGCAGCGCATACACCCACAGCACCAGCACATCGCCGGGCTGGTCGGGGAAGTGCGGCTGGCGGTTGCAGGTAAAGCTCATCACCCAGTTCGAATCGGTGAAGGTGATGATGCCGCCGGTCACCGTTTTGCCCGAGTACGGATCGTTGACCGACAGCTCCTTGAGCTTGTCGATCAGCGGCGAGGCTTTGCAGGTCAAGGTGGCCGACTCCCACATCGAGCCCTTCACATCGCCATAGAACTTCTCGGGCCGGCCAAACACCGGCGACTTGGCCGCCAGGCGCTTCCACAGGGTCCAGTCGCTGTCCTCGCCCGGCTCCTCATTACCGCGCGCCAATACCGGCGCGGTGTCCAGGTCGCCATAGGCGGTGCCCTCGGTCATCGAGCCAGTCAGCGCAAACACCACATCATGGGGACCGACGTCAATCTGAACCTCCTGGCCTGCGGATTTGCAGCGGATCGCGGTCACCGTGCGGCTGCCCGCATCGTCCTTCATGTCCAGGTCATAGGCACGGGTGTTGAACTGCACCTTCACGCCCTTGTCCTTGAGCATGCGCGTCAGCGGCACGACAAAGCTGTCGTACTGGTTGTACTTGGGAAACACCAGCGCCGACATATCGGTGAGGCCATCGATGGCGTCCAGGAAGCGGTGCATGTAGAGCTTCATCTCCAGCAGGCTTTGCCAGTTCTCGAACGCGAACATCGAGCGCCACAGGTACCAGAAATTGGTCTCCAGAAAACTGGCGCTGAAATAGGACTCGATGCTGATGTCGTCGAGCTCCTCCTTGCGCTTGAGCAGCAGCTTGACGATCTCCCACTGGTGCGCCTTGGTCAGACCCAGCGTCGAGAAATCGCGGATCTTGCCCTGCTGGTGCATCAGCCGGGCCTTGGACCAGTTGGGGTCGTTGTCGTTGACGAAGCGGTATTCGTCGAGCACGCTGTAGCCCTCGGGCAGCTCCAGCGCCGGCACATCCTGGAACAGGTCCCAGAAGTTGTCATAGTTCCAGTTCATCTCGCGGCCGCCGCGCACGATATAGCCTTGCTCGGCATTGCCCGCGCCATCGAGCGAGCCGCCAGTCACATCCAGCGTATCCAAGATGGTGATGTCTTCGCCCGCCATGCCGCCGTCGCGGATCATGTAGAAGGCGGCTGCCAGGCCGGCAATGCCGCTGCCGATGATCCAGGCCTTGCGCCCCACGACCGGCGCGCCCAGCACCGGCCGGTTGCGCATATAGGCGCCCATCATGTCCGGTGGTGGCAGGCTGTCTTGGGGGCCCTTGCGCCAAAAGCCTTCGCCGATATTGGCCTCCACGCGGATCGAGGAGGCCTGGGAGTCTGCATGCGTCATGGTCTTGCCTTTCATGGATACCTGAGGATCACATGCCAAGGTATAGCACACCGATTCGCCAGGCCCTTTGACAGTCGGCAAGGGCCTACGTATTCACGCACGCCCTCGTATGGCTCGCAAGCCCTGATGGCTTAGAGCTGCTAACACGACCCAGCAAACCGAAGGTTTGCGGTTGAGACTAGGCGTCAAGCCGCAGGCAGTACAGACGTACGACAAGGCTTGGCAACGACGTATCAAGGGTTGTGGTAGCGGCTCTTAGTTCAGCGCCAGCAGCGGGTGCGCCTCTACCGGCCAAGGACTGGCAAACATCTGCGCCACTTCCTGCAGGTCCACCTCTTCAATGCGGGCGGGGCTCCAGCGGGGATGGTGGTCCTTATCGACCGCCAGCGCGCGGATGCCTTCGAGCGTTTCGCTTTTGCGGTCTGGGCGCAAATAGAAGCAGTGGCGCACCAGGTCGCGCTCCATGCGCAGGTCTTCGGCCAGGCCCATGCCGCGTGCGCGGCGGATCTGCTCGAGCACGACAAACAGCATCAGCGGCGAGCGCTTGCGCAGGGTCTCGGCGGTGGTGCGGGCAAAGTCGCTGCTGCCGGCCTCCAGCGCCGCGATGATGGCCGGCACATCGGCCAGGCCAAAATACTGGGCGATCTCGGCATCGGGGTTGGCTGCGCGCTCAGGTAGAGGTGCCAGGGTAGCTTTGACAAAGGCTTCTACGGCCTGGCCGTTGGCAAAGCTGCCGCTGGCCAGCCCGTCCCACAGCGCCTGCTGCTGCGCGCTGTCCAGGTAGCCATCGGCCAGCTGGTAGGCCAGCGCATCGGCCGCGCCGATCATCTGGCCGGTCAGGCCCAGGTACTCGCCCACATGGCCAGGGCAGCGCGAGAGGAAGTAGCCGCCGCCCACATCGGGGAACAGGCCGATGGCGGTCTCGGGCATGGCCATCTTGGTGCGCTCGGTGACGATGCGCAGGCTTGCGCCCTGGCTGATGCCCATGCCGCCGCCCATCACGATGCCGTCCATGAACGCGATATAGGGCTTGCCAAAATGGTGGATCAGGTGGTTGAGCGCATATTCCTCGCTGAAGAAATCCTCCAGCTCGGGGTTGCCTGCCATGCCCGCTGCATGCAAAAAGCGGATATCGCCGCCAGCGCAGAAAGCGCCAAAGGCGCCCTCCTTGTTGCTGCCCCGGATCGCTACGGCCAGCACCTTCTCGTCCTGCTGCCAGCGCAGCAGCACATCGCGCAGCTCGCGCACCATCGCCAGCGACAAGGCGTTCAGCGCCTTGGGCCGGTTGAGCGTGATCAAGCCCAGCTGGCCACGCACTTCGCTTTGCACATCTTCGGTGTAGACCGACATAAGATTTGACTCCTTGTTCTTCTGAAAACAACCGCCACCATAGCCGAAAAACGGCGCGGGCTGCGGTCAATCAGGTGCCAAATCAGGCTACGGGCGTGCAGCTGTCGGTGATCTGGCGGATCACATCGAGCGCCATGCCATCGGCCGCCAACAATGCTTGGCCAGCCTGTAGCTGCCAATAGCTTTCGCTGCCAGCGGTCTGGCGCCACAGGTGCAGGCGGCGGGTGTAGAGCTGCAGGTCAAACTCGGTGGTAAAGCCAATCGCGCCGTGGATCGAATGCGCGAGCGATGCCACCTCCACCGCAGCCTCGCTGGTGCGCGCCTTGCCCACGGCCACCTTGAGCGGGTCTGCGGCCACGCCATCGGCCTCGCAGGCGATCTGCGCGGCCATGCGTGCGGCGCTCACATGCTCGGCCATCACCGCCAGCTCATGCTGGATCGCCTGGAACTTGCCAATCGGGCGGCCAAACTGCTGGCGCTCGTTGGCAAAGTTCAAGGTGCTCTCAAACACCGTCAGCAGGCTGCCCGCGAGCAAGGCCGACACCAGCCCGGCCTGTGCGACCAGCAAGGAGGCGGCAGCCGTCATGCGCGTGGCCGAGGCCAGCGCGGCTTCAGGCCAGTGCAGATCCGCATCGAGCACAAAAATGCTGGCACTGGCCTGCGCGGCGGCCGCCGGCAGCAACCACAGATCAGCGCCCTGCTGGCCCAGCACCCATGGCGCCACGCGGGCGCCGCGCACACCGCTGGCCCGCAGGCCACCTTCAGCCGCCGCCAGCGTTGGTGCCAAGGCGATAGCGCCCTGCGGCAGCGCCACACCGGCAGCTGCCAGCCAGGCCCGCGCCAGCATGGTCTCTGCCAGCGGCAGCGGCATCGCGTGCTGGCCCAGCAAGTCCCAGACGCCAAAGGCATCGCGCAAGGCCAGGCCTGCGCCGCCAGCCTCTTCGCTCAGCAGCAGGTCGGCAAAGCCGGTGTCTTCAATCTGCTGCCACAGCGCCGCAGCGGCGGGGCTCTGGCTGGCAGCCACTTCGCCCTCGATCGCGCGCACCACAGCGGGCGTGCATTGCCCGGTCAGCAAATCGCGCAGGGCCTCGGTAATCAAATGGTCCATCATTTTCTCCTTGCGCTCAACGCAGGCCCAGGCCGCGCGCAATCATGCCGCGCAATATGCTGCGGGTGCCGCCGCGCAGCGTGTAGCACGGCGATACCAGGGTGAGGTAGTTCAGGGTCAGCAGCAGCTCGTGCGGCACCGCTTCGCCCTCCAGCGCCATCAAGTCATCGGCAATCGCAGCCGGTATGAACTGCTCCAGCACCGTGCCCTGGTCCTTGACCAGGGCAGCCTCGACGATGGGGCTCTGGCCCTGCACCAGCTTTTCCTGCACCGCCACCGACAGCGCACGCAACGGTGCCAGACGCGCCAGGATCTGGCCGGCCAGCTTCAGCGATTCGGCCCGCGGCGCCGCTTGCGTGCGCAAAAAAGCCAGCCACTGGTCCAGCAGCACCACCGACGAAAACAGGCGCTCGGGGCCGCTGCGCTCAAAGGCCAGCTCGGCCGTCACCTGCTCCCAGCCCTGGCCTTCGGCGCCCACCAGCGCATCGGGGGCCAGCTGCACATTGTCAAAAAAGACCTCGCAGAAATGGCGGTCGCCCGACATGTCCTCGATGGGCCGCACCGTCACGCCCGGCAGGCTCAAATCCACGATCAGTTGCGACAGGCCCTTGTGCCGATCCGCCGCTTCGCCCGAGGTGCGAACCAGCGCAATCATGTACTGGCAGTGCTGGGCGTTGGTGGTCCAGATCTTCTGGCCATTGAGCAGCCAGCCGGCATCGTTGGGCACGGCGCGCGTGCGCACGCTGGCCAGGTCCGAGCCAGCATTGGGCTCACTCATGCCGATGCAGAAAAAGCTCTCACCGCGCGCCACCGGCGGCACATAGCGCTGCTTTTGCGCCTCGGTGCCGTACTTCAGGATCAAGGGCGCGCTCTGGCGCTCGGCAATCCAGTGCGAGCCGACCGGGGCGCCAAAATTGAGCAGCTCCTCGACCACCACATAGCGCGCAAACGCACCCTGCGCGTGGCCGCCATAGGCGGTGGGAAAGGTCATGCCCAGCCAGCCCTTCTCGCCCAGCTTGCGGCTGAAGGCCGGGTCGTAGCCGCTCCAGGATTTGGCGCGGATATGGGCGGGAATGTCTTTGACCGCCTCTTGCAAAAAGGCACGCACCTGGGCGCGCAGCGCTTCGCCTTCGGGCGGAATGCGCGTCAGCGCCAGTCCGTTCAAAATCGTCATCGTCTTCGCTTTCGTTCAATCCAGGGACACGCCCGTGCTCTTGACCACGCCGGCCCAGCGCTTGATCTCGCTCTGGATATAGTCGCCATAGGCCTGCGGGGTAGAACCCAGCGGCTCGGTGCCCTGCACGCGCAGCTTCTCCAGCACACCTGGGTCCTTCAGCGCCTTGAGCAGCTCTGCGTTCAGCCGCTGCACCACGGCATCGGGCGTCTTGGCTGGTACCATCACGCCCTGCCAGGCACCAGCCTCAAAGCCGGTCATGCCGCTTTCGGCCAGGGTGGGAGCGTTCGGAAAATTCGGAATGCGCTGGGCGGTGCTGACTGCCAGCAGCTTGAGCTTGCCGTCCTTGATGAAGGGCGCGACCGAGTTGATGGTGTCGGTCATGAACTCGATCTGGCCGGCCACCAGGTCCACATCGGCCGGGGCGCTGCCTTTGTAGGGCACATGGCTGGCGTCGATGCCATAGTGCTGCACCACCTGAAAGGCGGCCAGGTGGGTGACATTGCCATTACCGGCCGAGCCGTAGGAGAGCTTGCCCTTGTTGTCCTGCGCGTACTTCACCAGCTCTTGCACCGTGCTGACAGGCACCTTGGGGTTGACTACCAGGCCCAGCGGCACCACGGCCGTCAATGCGACCGGGCGCAGGTCCTTGGCCACGTCATAGCTGAGCTTTTTGTACAGCGAGGGGCTGAGCGCAATCGACGAGGTGTTGTAGAGCACCGTATAGCCATCGGCGGCGGCCTTGGCCACCAGCGCATTGCCAATATTGCCGTTGGCACCGGGCCGGTTGTCGACGATCACCGTCTGCCCCAGCTGCTGGCCCACCTGCTGGGCCAGCACGCGGGCCACCATATCGGTAGGCCCCCCAGGCGGGAACGGCACGACCAGGGTGATCGGCCGGCTGGGCCAGGGCTCCTGCGCCTGTGCGGCCCCACCAACAGCAACCATCGCCAGGGCCAGCAAGGCGGAACGACGTACCAAACCATATTGCATCTTTGTCTCCTGTATGTGTTTTTTCATCTGACGCGGGTTGCGGTGATCGCCTAGCGCCCAGCGAGCAGGCGCACGGCGGTGTAGACCATCACCTGCTCCTGGCGCTGGTTGTAGACCTCGATGCGCGAAGTCACCACCGCCCGGCCACCTTTGCTGGTCGGCTTGATATCGGTCACCTCCACCAGCGCCTCGATCGTGTCTCCGACCACCACCGGGCCCAGGATCTTCTGGTGCAACTCCAGCATCGCCAGGCCCGTGCCCTGGATCATGCTTTGCAGGATGAAGCCTTCGATCAAGGTGTAGGTGAGCGCACCGGGCACCGGGCGGCCCCGGATCGCGCCGCCGTCGTAGCCGTCTTCGATAAAGATGGCCTCGAGCATGCCGGTGGTGTTGATGAAATTGACCAGGTCGGTCTCGGTCACCGTGCGGCGAAAGGTGCGCAGCTGCTGGCCGACCTGCAGGTCCTGCCAGACAAAGCCCTGGCCCATGCGGGCAGTGCCTGCCAGCTTGGCTGCGCGGTTGTCGGTCGAAGAAATCCAGTTATGGGCGGTCATGGTGTTTTTACTTTCTGCATTTCATTCAGCCACCGAGGGCTGCAACGCCGCAATGCGGGCATCGTCCCAACCCGCTTCGCGCAGCAGCTGCTCGGTGTGCTCACCCAGGCGCGGCGGCATGCCGATGGGCGCCTGCGCGCCATCGATGCGCACGGAAGAGCGCGGAAAGCGAACGGTGCCCATGGCGGGGTCGTGCTGCTCGACAAAAAAGCCGGTGGCCTGGAGGTGCGGGTCGCGCGGCAGGTCGTCCATGCGGGCGACGGGGGCGGCGGGAATTTCCAGCTCCTCGCAGGTTTGCAGCCAGTAGGCGGTGTCCTTTTGCGCGACATAGCTGCTCATGGTCTCCAGCAGGGTCGCGATATGGCGGGTGCGCTGGGCCTGGGTGGCAAAGCGCTCGTCCTGCGCCAGCTCCGCCTGGCCCACGGCGGCAAAAAAGCGGCGCCAGTGGCCATCGGTGTAGGGCATCATGCAGACATGGCCGTCCAAGGTCTTGTAGGGCTTGCGCCAAGGCGCCATCACGCGCGGGTAGCCAGCGCCGCTGAGCGCGGGCTCAAAATGCATGCCGTAGAAATGCTCGACCAGGTTGAAGCCCACCATGGTCTCGTACATCGGCACCTCGACAAAGCTGCCCTCGCCCGTGCGCTCGCGCTGGAACAAGGCCGCCATCACCGCATGCGCTGCCACCAGGCCACAGGTCTTGTCGGCCGCAATCGTGGGCAGGTAGCGGGCCTCACCGGTCTGGCGCTCCATCAGGTCGGCCAGGCCGCTCATGCCCTGGATCACATCGTCATAGGCCGGCAGGCCGGCATAGGGGCCGTCCTCACCAAAGCCATGCAGGCCCACATAGACCAGGCGCGGGTACTGGGCGCGCAGCCGCACTGGGTCGAGCCCCAGCTTGGCGAGCTTTTGCGGCCGCATGCTGTGCATGAAGACATCGGCGGTCTTGAGCAGCGCATGCAGCGCTGCCTGGGCTTCGGGCGCCTTGAGGTCCAGCACCACGCTTTTCTTGCTGCGGTTGGAGCCCATGAACAGCGCCGACATACCGGCTTCGGCCGCCGGCCCGGTGTAGCGCGTGGAGTCGCCGCCAGGCGGCTCGATCTTGATCACCTCGGCGCCGTAATCGGCCAGCACCTGGCTGGCCAGCGGCCCGAAAATCACGCTGGAAAGGTCCAGCACCCGCAGGCCTGTCAATGCACTCAAGGCTTGTCTCCGTCGTTGTGGTGATAGCGATGAATGGCATTATTTGATATGTTTCACAGCTGTGTCTATGTCGCAATTGACAGGTACTGATACACAGGAGATATCAATGGACTTGCGCCAACTGCGCCACTTTGTCACCCTGGCGCAAACCCTGAACTACCGCCAGGCCGCCGAGCAGCTGCATATGTCGCAGCCGCCGCTGTCGCAGTCAATCCGCAAGCTCGAAGACGACCTGGGCGTGCAGCTGTTCGAGCGTGACCGGCGCGGCACCGTGCTGTCGGGCGCGGGCCGGGCTGCTTTGGAGAGCGCCAAGCTCGCGCTCTACCATGCGCGCCAGGTGCAGGCCGTGTCGCAGGCCACCGCTAGTGGCGAGCTGGGGCGCCTGCATATCGGCTTTATCGGCTCGGCCACGTTCTCGCTGATTCCGCAGCTGGTGCAGGCCTTTCGTGCCGCCCACCCTGCGATTGACCTGGTGCTGACCGAATCCACGACGCGCGAGATCTGCGCCCAGGTCGCCAGCGGCGATTTTGATGCCGGTCTGCTGCGCTACCCCGTCACGCAGGCCACCGAACTGTCCATCACCCCCGTCGAGCCCGACCGCCTGATTGCCGCCCTGCCCGCAGGCAACCCGCTGCAGATCAAGGACAGCCTGCGGCTGATCGACCTGGCCGACCAGCCCTTTGTGAACTACCGCCCCAGCGAGGTGCCGGGCCTGCATGCCCTCGTGGTGCTGGCTTGCCAGAACGCCGGCTTTATGCCGCAGATCAAGCAGCATGCCGTGCAGGCCCAGACCTTGGTGAGCCTGGTGGGCGCCGGCCTGGGCGTGGCCCTGGTGCCGGCCGTGGTCGCCAAGGCCGCGACACCCGGCGTCATCTTCCGCGAGCTGACCGACACCCAGCACCTGCCCCAGATCGGCATTGCGCTGGCCTTGAACCAGCGCCAGCCGGTGGCTACTGCCCAGCGTTTGAAGGAGCTGCTGCTGAGCTTGGGACAGTGATGAACATACGAGCTGAAGCCCTTTACTTCTTGACGCCATCCTTGGCCAGCATGACAAAGGCCTCGCCACCCTTGCGGTCGTGGTGGAACAGGAAGCTTGTGCCTTCAATGGTTCCCTGGGTTGGGATGCGTGTCGCCACCGTGGTGGTGGAATATTTCTGAATAACGGACAGCAGCTGTTTGCTCAGCGTTCTGTCGCGCTGCGAAGGCGTGGTTACAGCGCACTCTCGTCCCTCTTTGACCTGCACAGTCAGGCTCTTGTCGGGTTTAGACGCAAATGTGGCAAATCCCCCATCCATGACATCCTTGACGCCGAACTCGGCTGCTGCCTGGATCGAGCCCGCAAAGGACGGGGCCTGCTTGATGCAGACCTGTTCAAAGATCTGGATGGCCTGCACCAGATCCTGGGGCTTGGCATCGGTTGACGAAGTCGATGGGTTGCTGACACAGCCGGACAGCGACACTGCAGCTAACACTGCCAAATAATGGAACTTCAAAGCGAACTACTCCATGAAGAAATAACAAGGATGAACGGCAGACTTTGGCTACCGATGGATATCGATGGGGTCATCAAGCACGTGCGGTATAGATCGCACAAATGGCGCAAATCGGCCCGCATCGATTGCTCAAAAACAAAGACGAAGGCCGAAAATCGGCCTCGCAAATTGTTAATATTTATTAATTTATATTATTAAATTAATAGTTCAATTCTATCATTTGATGTTGGCAGCGCCATGCCGCGAGTGTCGTGTTCGCCACAGTTCGCCCGCCTACTTTCAGCAAGTCTAAGACGCAAAAAAGGCCGCAGATGCGGCCTTTGCTGGTGTTGGATCACGTCGCAACGCAGATTATGCGTTTTCGCGCGATGCGCGCTTGCGGTCGTGTTCCTTCAGGTGGCGCTTGCGCACGCGCAGGCTGGTGGGGGTGATTTCCAGCAGCTCGTCTTCTTCGATGAACTCCACGCCGTATTCCAGCGACAGCTCGATAGGAGGCGTGATCTTGATCGCGTCTTCCTTGCCGCTCACGCGGAAGTTGGTCAGCTGCTTGGTACGCGTGGCGTTCACCACCAGGTCGTTGTCACGGCTGTGGATACCGACGATCATGCCTTCGTACACAGGGTCGTTGGGCTTGACGAACATGCGGCCACGGTCGTCGAGCTTGCCCAGCGCGTAGGTGAAGATTTCACCGTCGTCCATCGAGATCAGCACACCGTTCTTGCGGCCGCCGATTTCGCCCTTGTGTGGCTCGTAGCTGTCGAAGATGTTGGCGATCAGGCCGGAACCACGGGTCAGGTTCAGGAATTCGTTGGTGAAGCCGATCAGGCCACGGGCCGGAATGCGGTATTCCAGACGGACGCGACCGCGGCCATCGGGTTCCATGTTCACCAGCTCGCCCTTGCGCTCGCCCAGGGCTTGCATCACGCCGCCTTGGTGGCCTTCTTCGATGTCAGCCGTCACCAGCTCGATAGGCTCGTTGCGCACGCCGTCGATCATTTGCATCACGACGCGTGGCTTGGACACGGCCAGCTCATACCCTTCGCGGCGCATTTCTTCGAGCAGAATGGTCAGGTGCAGTTCACCACGGCCAGCCACTTCAAAGATACCGTCTTCGTCGGTTTCCTTGACGCGCAGGGCCACGTTGGAGCGCAACTCCTTTTGCAGGCGGTCCCAGATCTGGCGGCTGGTCACGTACTTGCCTTCACGACCTGCCAGAGGCGAGGTGTTCACGCAGAAGTTCATGGTCAGCGTCGGCTCGTCAATCTTCAGCATCGGCAGAGGCTGTGGATTGGCCGGGTCGGTCACGGTCTCACCGATACCGATGTTTTCGATACCGCTGATCAGCACGATCTCGGAAGGACCGGCTTCGGTCGCTTGCACGCGGTCAATACCTTGGAAGGTGTGGACCTGGTTGATCTTGCCGGTGTAGCTCTTGCCGTCCAGGCCGGCCATCACGGCCACTTGCTGACCGGGCTTGAGCGTGCCCTGGGTGATACGGCCCACGCCGATACGGCCCACGAACGTGGAGTAGTCCAGTGCGGAGACTTGCATCTGCAGCGGTGCAGTCGCGTCGCCCTGCACAGCAGGCACGTGTTCCAGAATGGTTTCGAACAGGGCCGACATGTCGGGGCCCCATTGCGCGCCTGGCTCGCCTTCTTCCTTCGACGACCAGCCGTTGATGCCCGAGGCGTACACCACAGGGAAGTCCAGCTGTTCATCGGTCGCGCCCAGCTTGTCGAACAGGTCGAACGCAGCGTTCACGACCTTGTCGGGGTTGGCACCGGGCTTGTCGACCTTGTTCACCACCACGATAGGCTTCAGACCCAGGGCCAGTGCCTTCTTGGTCACGAAACGCGTTTGGGGCATGGGGCCTTCTTGCGCGTCGATCAGCAGCACCACACCGTCCACCATGGACAGCGCGCGTTCCACTTCACCACCGAAGTCCGCGTGACCAGGGGTGTCGAGAATGTTGATGTGGGTGTCGTTCCAAGACACGGCGCAGTTCTTGGCCAGAATGGTAATGCCGCGCTCACGTTCGATGGCGTGGTTGTCCATCACGGTGTCCACGACTTTTTCGTGTTCGGCGAAGGTACCAGACTGGCGCAGCAGCTGGTCCACCATGGTCGTCTTGCCATGGTCAACGTGGGCGATGATCGCAATATTGCGGATTTGTTTGCTCATGATGTTTCCAAAATGCCGCTGGCTTGTGGGCGCGGCGTTCCTTCCAAAATTTGTTGAATCTCGACGGGGCTTAAGAGGCGGTCGGGAATGAGCTCGCGCGCCCGGATGTGTGCCACACCCAAAAGCGCAGGAGGCTCTTCTCCGTAAACGGCCACTGCATCGGCATCGGCCCATTCACCCCGCCGGCGCAAGCCGGACAAAAATCTGCCTGCATTATCACCATCGAGCGTGACACGGGTGTGCGCTGCCAGCAACGTGTCGACAGGCAACACGGTGTGCAGGCGCTCCGCATCGGGCGTCGCTTCCAGGGTTTGCAGGCTGATACAGCGGGACAGGTCGATCCCACCGGTTTCTATGCGGCGCAGGCTGCGCAAATGCGCGCCATAGCCCAGCGCCTGGCCAATATCCTCGGCCAGCGTACGCACATAGGTGCCCTTGCTGCAGCGCACCGTCATCTTGAGCGCGACAAAGGCCTGCTCTTCTTGCACACGCGACAGCGTCAGATGCAAGATGGTGACAGCGCGCGGCTCACGCTCGAGCGTGATGCCGGCGCGGGCGTATTCGTAGAGGGCCTTGCCATCGCGCTTGAGCGCGCTGTACATCGGCGGCACCTGGCTGATGGGGCCGGTGAAGCGGGCCGCCACGGCGGCCAGTTTCTCGGGCGTCAGCGCGGGCGCATCCACCGCCCAGGTCTGCAGCAGCTCACCCTCGGCGTCGCCGGTGGTGGTGGTGGCACCCAGGTGTACCAGGGCCTCATAGGTCTTGGGGGCATCGAGCTGCAATTGGCTGAACTTGGTGGCCGCGCCAAAACACAGCGGCAGCACACCCGTGGCCAATGGGTCGAGCGTGCCGGTATGGCCCGCTTTTTCGGCGCGCAGCAGCCACTTCACTTTTTGCAAAGCGTCGTTGCTGGACAGGCCAATGGGTTTATCGAGCAGAAACACCCCGTGCACAGGGCGCCGCTGCACCCGTGTGCGAGAGGCATGCATGCGATCAGCCTTCCTCGGGTCCGCGCGATGCCACGGCCTTGGCGATCAAGGCATTCATGTCGGCGGCACGCTCGGTGGTGCGGTCGTAGATGAAGTGCAGGGTCGGCACGGTGTGGATATGCAGGCGCTTGAACAGGCCATTGCGCAAGAAGCCAGCTGCCTGGTTCAGTGCGTCCTGGGTCTGGTCGGGGTCACCGATCAGCAAGCTGAAATAGACCTTGGCGTGGGCATAGTCCGGCGTCACCTCAACGGCTTGCAGCGTCACCATGCCCACACGTGGGTCCTTCAACTCACGGGCGATCAGCTCCGACAGATCCCGCTGGATCTGGTCGGAGACTTTGAAGCTGCGATTGGGCGCAGCAGTTTTCTTGCGAGTTGCCATCGGAAATTACAGCGTACGAGCGATTTCCTTGATCTCAAAGACTTCCAACATATCACCTTCTTTGATGTCGTTGTAGTTCTTGAGCTTGATACCGCACTCGAAGCCTTCCTTGACTTCCTTGACGTCGTCCTTGAGGCGGCGCAGCGAGTCGATCTCACCGGTGTAGATGACCACGTTGTCGCGCAGCAGACGGAAGTGTGCATTGCGGGTAACGTGACCCTGGGTGATGTACGAACCAGCCACAGTGCCGATCTTGGAGGCCACGAACACGGTGCGGATCTCGGCCATACCGATGATCTCTTCGCGTTGCTCGGGAGCGAGCATGCCGGACATGGCCGCCTTCAACTCATCGACAGCGTCGTAAATGATGTTGTAGTAGCGGATATCGACATCGTTGCTCTCGGCGGTCTTGCGCGCTTGCGCATCGGCACGCACGTTGAAACCGATCACGATCGCCTTGGAGGCCAGCGCCAGATTCACATCCGACTCGCTGATACCGCCCACGCCGGTGTAGACCATCTGCACCTTGACCTCGTCGGTCGACAGCTTGAGCAAGGAGGCAGCCAGTGCTTCTTGCGAACCCTGGGTGTCGGCCTTGATGATGATCGGCAGCGATTGCACGTTGCCCGCACCCATTTCGGCGAACATGTTCTCCAGCTTGGCCGCTTGTTGCTTGGCCAGCTTGGTATTGCGGAACTTGCCAGCGCGGTAGGTCGCGATTTCACGGGCGCGGCGCTCATCGGGCAGCACCATGAAGTCGTCACCAGCTTGCGGCACATCCGACAGACCCTGGATTTCAACGGGCAGCGATGGACCGGCTTCCTTGGCAACCTTGCCGTCTTCGTCGACCATGGCACGCACGCGGCCATAGGTTTGACCGGCCAGCACGATATCGCCCACCTTCAAGGTACCGGACTGAATCAGCACCGTGGCCACCGGGCCGCGGCCCTTGTCCAGCTGGGCTTCGATCACCAGACCCTTGGCATTGGCTTCCACCGGTGCCTTGAGTTCCAGCACTTCGGCCTGCAGCAGCACTTGCTCGAGCAGCTCGTCAATGCCTTGGCCGGTCTTGGACGACACGGCCACGAAAGGCGAGTCACCACCGTACTCTTCGGGCACCACTTGCTCGACCACCAGCTCCTGCTTGACGCGCTCGGGGTTGGCATCGGGCTTGTCAGCCTTGGTGATGGCCACCACGATAGGAACACCAGCGGCCTTGGCGTGCTTGATCGCTTCCTTGGTCTGGGGCATCACGCCGTCGTCGGCAGCGGCCACCAGAATCACGATGTCGGTCGACTGTGCACCACGGGCACGCATGGCCGTGAAGGCCTCGTGACCAGGGGTGTCCAGGAAGGTGATCATGCCGCGTGGGGTTTCCACGTGGTAGGCACCGATGTGCTGCGTAATGCCGCCGGCTTCGCCCGCAGCGACCTTGCTGCGGCGGATGTAGTCCAGCAGCGAGGTCTTGCCGTGGTCGACGTGGCCCATCACGGTCACGACCGGCGCGCGTGGCAGCGCTTCGGATTCGGCCTGGGATTCTTCTTCGGCGGTGAACGCTTCCGGATCGTCCAGTGCGGCGATATGCGCCTTGTGGCCCATTTCTTCCACGACGATCATCGCGGTGTCCTGGTCCAGTGGCTGGTTGATGGTGACCATCTGGCCCATCTTCATCAGCGACTTGATCACCTCGGATGCCTTGATGGCCATCTTGTGGGCCAGCTCGGACACGGTGATGGTCTCGGGCACATAGACGTCGAGCACGCGTGCTTCCACCGGTGCCGCCGATTGGGCGCCACGGTGGTCGTTGCGGTCATTGCCGCGACGGCCGCCACGGGGGCCCGAGCGCCAGTTGTTGCCGCGACCGGCCACACCACCCGAGGAATCACCACGGGTCTTGAGTTCTTTCTTCTTGCCGTTGCTGTCGTTCTGGTTGCTCCAGCTCGAGGACAGCTTGGCCGACTTGACTTCCTTGTTGCCAGGCGCTGCGCCAGCGGCAGGCTTGGCCGCGCCAGTGCCGGTCGTGGCAGGCTTGTGCAAGGTGCCCTTCTTGGCATCAGCGGCCTTGACTTCCTTCTTCTCTTCCGAAGGCTTCTTGGCCACCAGCACCTTCTTGGGCGCGTTCATCATGGCGCGAATGGCTTCTGCCTCGGCCAGGGCCTTGCGGCGGCGCTCGTCCAGATCGACTGCGCGCGCGGTTTCCTCCGCCTCGCGGGCCTTGGATTCGTCTTCGGCCTTTTTCTTGGCTTCAGCCTGGGCTTCGTTGCGGGCAGCCAGCTCCTGGGCGTGGCGGCGCGCAGCTTCTTCCTGCTCGGCAGCTTCCTGGGCCTTGCGCTCTTGCGTCTTGGCCACGTAGGCAGCGGCGCGCTCTTCCGCCTCACGTTCCTTGCGCTCGCGCTCTTCACGCTCGGCGCGCTCGGCACGCTGCTGCACCAGATCGGCTTCCTGCTTGCCGATCAGGTCCACTTCGCGGCGGGCTTCCTCTTCGCGCTTGACCAGGTCAGCCTTGTGTTCGGCTTCCTTTTGCTTGGCTTCGGCGTGCTTGAGGGCTTCGTCGGAATCGGCGTCTGCCACCTCGTCACGCTTGACGAAGGTCCGCTTCTTGCGCACTTCCACCTGGATGGTGCGCGCCCGGCCCGTGGCGTCGGCTTGTTTGATCTCGCTGGTAGATTTCTTGGTCAATGTGATCTTCTTGCGGTCGGCAGCGCCGTGGGCGGCCTGCAGATGGGACAACAGCGCTTGTTTGTCCGTTTCAGTCAGTGCATCGGATGCATCGTGCTTGGACACGCCTGCGGCTTGCAGTTGTTCCAGCAATGTATCCGGTGATTTCTTGAGTTCAACAGCGAACTCGGCGACAGTATTACTCGACATATCTTGTTCCGTGCCTCCTGACCTTATTCCTGTCCATCAAACCAATGTTCGCGGGCCTTCATGATCAAGGCTTTTGCGTCATCGGCAGACTGTCCGGTCAGCTCGGTCAATTCATCAATGGCCAAATCGGCCAGGTCGTCACGCGTGTGGATTCCACCAGCTTCCAGCTGGGCTACCAACTCAGGCGTCATCCCTTCCAGATCACGCAACGCTTGGGAAACACGGGCAACACTCTCTTCGTGGACGATTTCCATCGTCAGCAGCGCATCCTTGGCGCGCGTGCGAAGCTCATTGACGGTCTCTTCGTCGAAGCTCTCGATTTCCAGCATTTCCTGCAGCGGCACATAGGCCACTTCTTCCAGGCTGGAGAAACCTTCTTCGATCAGGATGTCAGCGATTTCCTCATCCACATCCAGCTTTTCCATGAACAGCTTGCGGGAAGTGCTGGTTTCCTCTTCCTGCTTCTGGGCCGATTCGGCCGCGTCCATGATGTTGATCTTCCACCCCGTCAGATCGGAGGCAAGACGCACATTCTGACCACCACGGCCGATGGCGATCGCGAGGTTTTCCTCGTCCACCACCACATCCATGGCATGCTTTTCTTCGTCCACCACGATCGAGGACACATTGGCCGGAGCCAGCGCGCCGATCACGAACTGGGCCGGGTCCTCGGACCACAGCACGATGTCCACGCGCTCGCCGGCGAGCTCATTGGTCACCACGTTCACGCGGCTGCCGCGCACGCCAACGCAGGTGCCGATCGGGTCAATGCGCTTGTCGTGGCTGAGCACGGCGATCTTGGCGCGGCTGCCAGGGTCACGGGCGCAGCTCTTGATCTCCAGCAGGCCTTGCTCGATTTCGGGCACTTCGTTGCGGAACAGCTCGACCATGAACTCGGGCGCAGAGCGCGAGAGCAGGATCGGCGCGCCGCGCAGGGTCAGGTCCACGTCCATGATCATCGCGCGAACGCGGTCACCATTGCGCAGATTTTCCTTCGGAATCATTTCACCGCGCTTCAAGCGGCCTTCCACGCGGCCGGACTCGACAATGATGTCGCCCTTGTCCATGCGCTTGACGGTGCCGTTGAAGATCTTGTCGCCGCGTGCCATGAAGTCGTTGAGCAGCATCTCGCGCTCGGCGTCACGGATCTTTTGCAGGATCACCTGCTTGGCCGCCATGGCACCGATACGGCCGATAGGCACCGACTCGATCTGCTCTTCGATATAGTCGCCCACCTGCGCGTCTGCCTTGCGGTCAACGGCATCCATCAGCATTTCTTCGGCGTCAGGGTTTTGCAGGCCCGCATCATCGGGCACCACCAGCCAGCGGCGGAAGGTGTCGTAGTCGCCGGTATCGAGATCGATAGCCACACGCACATCCACTTCGCCGGGATACAGCTTCTTTGTAGCCTGGGCCAGGGCAGATTCCACAGCGCCGAACACCACATCGCGCTCTACGTTCTTTTCGCGCGCGATGGCATCCACCAGCATCAACAATTCGCGATTCATGCGACGACTCTCCTATTTCAATCTTTAACCAGAAGGCGGCATCATCAGCGCCACCATGTGCGGGGCCACTCAGGCCTGGGGTTCGTCGGCAGCACCTGCTGCCGCCCTGCCCTTGAAGCTCACGATGGGTGCCAGACGCGCTTCACGCAACTCATCGAGCGTAAAACCCAGGCTTTGCAGCGGTGCCGGTGGGCGCTTCTTGCTCACGCGGGCACCGGGCTTCACAGGCGGTGCATCGCTCCAGACGATCTGCCAGCCACCTGCCTCGGTACGCTCGAGCGTGCCCCGAAACTTCTTGCGATTGGCGCTGATGGTCGTGCCCTCGGCAGCTGCACCGATGGACTCCTTCAGCGTCAGGTCCACCACCGCGCCGGCAAAGCGGATGAAATCCTGCTCATGGCGCAATGGACGGTCAATACCGGGCGAGGACACTTCCAGGCGCTTGTATTCCACGCCATCGACTTCCAGTGCAAACTGCAGCTGGCGGGTGACCTTCTCGCAATCCTCCACCGTCACAAACTGCTCTGGCACGCCTTCCGGGCGGACTTCATCCGCATTCCAAGGCAGGTCGATGGTGATGCGCAAAAGGCCGCTGGCAGAGCGTTCGATCTCCACCAAGTCGTAGCCCAGGCCGCTCACCGTTTGTAGGGTGGTTTCTTGCAAGCTCACGTGTGCTATTTATCCCGCAAATACAAAAAACCCGAGAACCACGGAATGTTACACATTCCGCAGCATCGAGCTGAAAAACATGCGACCAAAAAAAATGGGCGGTTGGCACCGCCCAGTTGGTCGTGTAGACATCAATTATAGGGGCAAACCAGTATCGATGCAATGATGCGAAGTGGCTTTTAGGCGTGCGAACGACTAAGTCTGCGTATTGCGCGCCTGCACGATGGCCGCGGTGCGCTGCAGCAGCGCATGGGCTTCATCGCCGGGGGGCAAGGCCTGTGCGTCACCTTGCGAAAAACGCTCCAGCATGCGCTGCAGCACACCAGGCTGGGGCAGAACGGGGCCCAGGAACATGGCTTCGGTGCCGCGCCCCAGCAGCACCGTGGGGAAGGTGGTGATATCGAGCTCGCCCAGCGCCTCTTCCTCGTCCTCGACATCCAGCCAGACAAAGGCCATGCCGGGCAACTCCTTGGCCAGCGCATCAAAGGCAGGCTGGTACTGGCCACAGGTACCACACCACTGCGCGCACAAACACACCACCAGCCAGGGCGCCGTCGCAGCCTCGGTCATACACAACCCATCCCACACACAAAGGCGTATTTGTACCACCATTGCGGTATCCGAGGGCCCTGCTGCCTTTGAGAATACGCGCTTCTCTGACTTGAATCAGACCCAAAAGCAACTAAGTTCTAGGAAGTCATCAGCCATTGGGCAGTTGCCTGTACAACAGCAAACTGCCATATCTTCGGGAGCAGGCATGGATTCGAAAAACTACTACGACGTTCTGGGCGTGGACAAAAAGGCCGGCGCAGACGAGATCAAAAAAGCATTTCGCAAGCTCGCCCGCAAATACCACCCGGACCTGAGCAAGGAAAAAGACGCCGCCCAGCGCATGGCCGAGGTCAACGAGGCCAATGCGGTGCTGTCGGATGCGCAAAAGCGTGCCGAATACGACGCGATGCTCGACGCGCCGCGCGGCTTTGCAGCAGGCGCGGGCAACCCCTTCCGCAGCGCAGAGGGCTTTGACAGCGGCGATTACCAGTTTCGCCGCCAGAGCATGGGGGGCGATGCCGATTACAGCGACTTCTTTCGCCAGATGTTTGGCGACGCGGCACGCGCCCAGCGCGGTGGCCCTGGCAGCGGCGGGCCACGTGCGGCGATGCGGGGCGAAGACCAGCACGCCAGCATCGAGCTGGACCTGACCGACAGCTACCAGGGCAGCGAACGCATGCTGACCCTGCACGGCCAGGAAGTGACCGAGGATGGCGAAGTACGCAGCCAGGAGCGCCAGCTGCAAGTGAAGATCCCTGCCGGGGTGCGCGAGGGCCAGATGATTCGCCTGGCCGGCCAGGGCGGACCCGGCTACCAGGGTGGGCCCGCAGGCGATCTCTTGCTCGAAGTGCACTTTCGCCCCGACAAGCGTTGGCGTGCCGAAGGCAAGGATGTCTATATGCCGATGCCCGTCAGCCCCTGGGAAGCGGCTTTGGGTGGTAGCGCGGAGGTCAAGACGCCGGCCGGCACCTTGGAAGTGACGATTCCTGCGGGCTGGTCGGCCGGGCGCAAGCTGCGCATCAAGGGCAAGGGCCTGCCCGCTGCCACGCCAGGTGATCTGTACCTGGAGCTGCAACTGCACATACCACCGGCCACGACCGAGCAAGAGCGCGCTGCCTACGCGGCCTTTGCCCAGGCCTTTCCCCACTACCAGCCTCGCCAAGGAGTGTGACCATGCCCCACTACACGACCGTACACACCAGCAGCTTGCAGATCATTGACGACGACAGCCTCGATGCGGCCAGCCTGGCCCAGGCCTGCCAGCGCAACCTGGACTGGGTGCAGGCCCGCGTCGTCGATGGCGTGCTCACCCCCAGCACCGGCACACGCAACCCCGAAGCCGTCACCAGCTGGCGCTTCGCGGCCACCTGCATCGTGCGCGCGCGCCGTGTGGCGCTGCTGGAGCACACCTATGATGCCGACCCCCAGTTGGCCGCGCTGACCGTCGACCTGATGGAAGAGGTGCTGGAGCTGCGCCGCCGCTTGCAGCGCTGACAATCCCTTCAGACAGACGCAAAAAAGCCCGCTGATGCGGGCTCATCCTTACCGAAAAAGCACCATCCGCATGCCGCGCCTGATCGTGGCAAGCGCGGCATGCGGACGGGGCAAA
Source organism: Comamonas sp. MYb21 (assembly GCF_037479395.1). Classification (NCBI taxonomy): domain Bacteria; kingdom Pseudomonadati; phylum Pseudomonadota; class Betaproteobacteria; order Burkholderiales; family Comamonadaceae; genus Comamonas; species Comamonas sp. MYb21. Next base: position 85,544 of record NZ_JBBGZC010000008.1, read on the forward strand.
CCGGTAGGCGGTATTAACCGCCCTTGTGCGTACGCTTGCCTGGGTTCTTCTTGGAACGGGTAGCAGTGCCACGGGCACGGCTGACCTGTTGGCCGCGGCCAGCAGTAGGCAGGCTCTTGCCGTTAGGCAGGGCCGGTTGAGGGGTGAACTTGCGGTCAGCTTCCGTAACGATTTTGTTGCCCATCCTGGGACCTCGCGATAAACAAAACCGACATTAGGCCACAGATGCCAAGCGAGCAGATAAAAATACCTGCTAATTCCCGTGCCTTGGTGCGAAATTAGGCATGCAAACCGCAAAGCAACTGCGCAAATCAGGCGCTTTGCTTACATTTGGCCCGCGCTGGCAGCTTGTAAATTACGCCTATCTGGTTAGGATTCAGAAAACAAAACAAGGAATAATTTCTTATGCAAGAGCTCGATCATCAACAACGACCGCAACAGCGCTCTCTCTGGCTCCCCCTGGCAGCTGGCGTGGCCGCCTTGGCCGTTTACTGGTGGACCAGCAACAAATCCCGCAAAGTCGTGCCGGTCGACCTGATTGAGCCCGTCGCCGACTTTGACGCAGAACGCTTTGTTGGCGACTGGTACGAGATCGCCCGCATTGAGCGCGGCCTGGGCAAGCCGCTGACGCGCTCACGCGTCGAGTACGAGCTGCTGAGTGACGGCAGCCTGGGCATCACGACCCGGGGTTTCCATGCCGGCACCCACCGCTGGGTCGAGGGCCATGGCATTGCCCGCTTTGTCGGCGCGCCCAACTTTGGCGCGATGAAGGCCTCGTTCATGGGTCCCTTCCACGAGGGCTACCATGTCGTCGCCATCGACCCCGATTACCGCTGGGCCATGCTGATGGGTGATACCACCGACTCGTTCAAGCTGCTCTCGCGCCAGCCCGTGCTCGATGGCAAGACCACCGACATGCTGGTGCACCAGGCGGCGCTGATGGGCGTGGAGACCTCGCGCATCCACTGGGTGATGCAAGACGGGATCAACCCCACGGGCCACTGGTAAGCCGCACCCCCGGCCCTTCAAACGCTGGAGAGGTATCCAAGCCTGCGCGCGCTCGGTGCAGGCTTTGCTTTGTCTGATGGCGCTTTAGACACCAATCCGCTTGGCGCCAGCCCGCTCTTCATCGATCAGCGCCTGCATGCTGCCGGCAAACGCGATCGCACCCTTCTCCAGCACATAGGCCCGGTCGCTCACCAGGCGCGCAAAGTGCAGGTTTTGCTCGCACAGCAAAATACTCACGCCGCGCTGCTTGAGCTGCACAATCATTTGCGCCATCTGCTCGACGATGACAGGCGCCACGCCTTCAGAGGGCTCATCGAGCAGCACCAGATAGGGGTTGCCCATGAGGGTGCGGGCAACGGTGAGCATCTGCTGCTCGCCGCCGCTCATCTGCCCGCCAGCGCGCTGCGGCATGGCGGCCAGATTGGGGAAAAAGGCTAGCAACTCATCCACCGTCCACTGGCTGGCCAGGCTGCCATCGGCCCAGCGCCGGGGCGGCTGGCGGCCCACCTCCAGGTTTTCGAGTACCGTCAGGTCGCTGAAGATGCGCCGCTCTTCAGGCACATAGCCCAGGCCCAGGCGCGCAATGCGCCAGGGGTCGGCCTGTGCAATGTTCTGGCCCATGAACTGCACAGCGCCCTTGCGCCGCTCCACCAGGCCCATGATGGCCTTGAGCGTGGTGGACTTGCCCGCGCCATTGCGGCCCATCAAGGCCACGACCTCGCCGCGCCGCACCTCCAGCCCCACATCAAACAGAATATGGGCTTCGCCGTACCAGGCGTTGAACGCGCTCACCTGCAGCAGCAGATCGGCGTGCATATCGGGTATCGGCGCGCTCATACGGCTGGCTCCTGGCTCTGTTCCTGGCTGTCATAGGTGCTGCCCTTGCCCAGGTAGACCGCCTGCACCTCGGGGTTGCGCCGCACGGCCTCCGGCGCGCCCTCGGCAATCAGCCGGCCCCGCGCCAGCACGATGATGCGGTCCGCATAGGCAAACACCACATCCATGCTGTGCTCGGTAAACAGCACGGCCATGTCTCGCTCGCGGGCCAGTTGCCGGGTCAGTGCCATCAGTTGCAGGCGCTCGGCCTGCGCCATGCCGGCGGTGGGCTCATCCATCAGCAGCAGCACAGGCTTGTGGGCCATGGCGATGGCCAGCTCCACCCGCTTCACATCGCCATAGGCCAGCGCGCTGCAAGCGCGGTCGGCCTGGTCCTGCATGCCCACCAGCGCCAGCAAGGCCAGCGCCTCGTCACGCTGAAAGCGGGCCGCTTTTTGCCACAGGCCAAAGATGCGGCCTGCGGCCGACAGCAGGGCCATCTGCACGTTCTCTGCCACCGTCAGCGAGGCAAAGGTCTCGGCAATCTGGAAGGTGCGCCCTACGCCCAGGCGCCATATCTCGCGGGGCCGCTTGCCACCCAGGGCCGTGCCGCTCAGCAGCATGCTGCCGGCATCGGGCACCAGCTGCCCGCCCAGCATGTTGAAGGTGGTGGTCTTGCCCGCGCCATTGGGGCCAATCAGTGCCAGCACTTCACCCCGGCGCAAGGCAAAGCTCACATCGGCCACGGCCTGCACGCCGCCAAAGCGCTTGCCCAAACCGGTCACTTGCAGCAGTTCTGTCATGGATTTCCCGTTGATGCCGCAGGCCGCTTGCGCGCTGCCAGCGGCCCTATTCCGCTCAAAAAGTCGTTGCCGGGCGCTGCCCGCTCAGCCCAGCTCCAGGCTGGCGGCCATCAGGCGCTGCGTGTAGGCCTGGCGCGGCGCATCGAGCACCTGCATGACCTCGCCGCTCTCCACCACCTCGCCATCCTTCATCACCAGCACCTCATGGGCCATGGCCCGGATCACCGCCACATCGTGCGTGATCAGCACATAGCTCAGGCCGCGCTCGCGCTGCAGGCGCTGCAGCAAGGCCAGCACCTGCTGCTGGATGGTGACATCGAGTGCGCTGGTGGGTTCGTCCAGCACCAGGATCTCGGGGTCCACGATCAGCGCGCGGGCAATGGCCAGGCGCTGGCGCTGGCCGCCGGAGAACTCATGCGGATAGCGCTCGAGCAGGCCCGGGAACTGGGCCTCGGTCATGCCCACTTCCTGCAGCAGCGCCAGCACCTGCTGCTGCAGATCGGCTGGAGCCAGTTGGGGCTGCGCCAGCTGCAGGCCTTCACCCACCATCTCCTGCACCGTCATGCGCGGCGACAGCGACGAGAACGGATCCTGGAACACCACCTGCACCTTGCGGCGCAGCTGCTGGTTGGCCGCGCTGTTGCGCTGGGCCGGCAACTGCCAGGTCTCTTGGCCAATGCGCAGCTCGCCCTGGCTGGGCAGCAGGCCCAGGATCGCCTGGGCCAAGGTGGATTTGCCCGAGCCCGACTCGCCAATCACCCCCAAGGTCTGCCCCCGGGCCAGCGCCAGGCTGGCGCCGCGCACCGCCTCGAACCGGCCCTTGCGGAACCAGCCGGCAAAGCCCGGCAGCGGCGTGGCATAGGCCACCTGCAGATCGCGCGTTTTCAGCACCGTGGGTGCCTCAGGCTGGCGGGCCACCACCTGGCGCTGGGGCGTGCTGGCCAGCAGCTTCTGGGTATAGGCATGCTGGGGCGCGGCAAACACCTCGGCCACGGCGCCCTGCTCCACCAGCCGGCCTTTCTCCATCACTGCCACCCGGTCGGCAAAATGGCGCACCAGCGGCAGGTCATGGGTAATCATCAGCACCGCCATGCCAGTCTGGCGTTGCAAGTCGCTCAGCAGCTCCAGGATCTGGCCGCGCAGGCTCACATCGAGCGCGGTGGTGGGCTCATCGGCGATCAGCAGCTTGGGCCGGCAGGCCAGCGCCATGGCAATCATTGCGCGCTGGCGTTGGCCGCCGCTGAGCTGGTGCGGGTAGCTGCCGGCGCGCCGTTGCGGCTCGGGGATGCCGGTGGTGGCCAGCAGCTGAACGGCCTGCTCCCAGGCCGCCTTGTCGCCCAGGCCCTGCTTGAGCTGCAGCACCTCGGCAATCTGCGCGCCCATGGTCATCAGCGGGTTCAGCGCCGTCATCGGCTCCTGAAAGATCACCGCAATCTCATCACCACGCACGGCTTGCATCTCACGCTCGGAGATCTGCAGCAGGTTGCGCCCACCCATCAGCGCTTCGCCGCGCAGCTGGGCCTCGCCCACCAGGCGCAGCAGCGACAGGGCCGTGATTGTCTTGCCAGAGCCTGATTCGCCGACCAGCGCCAGCTTCTCGCCGGCCTGTATGCAAAAGCTCAGGTCCTTGACCACGTCCTGGCCGCCAAAGCCCACATAGAGGTGATGGACCTGCAGCAGCGGTGCGGGCACGGCCACCGGGGGTTGCGCTTGCTCAAGCATGGCGGGCCTCCTTGGCATCTGCGCTGGCCGACGGCGCAGGCTGAGCCGAAGGCGCAGCAGGCGTTGCGCCAGCGCGCGGCGAATTCAGCTGCTTGCGCGGGTCCAACGCATCCCGCAGCGCATCGCCCATAAAGGTCAGCAGCAGCAAGGTGGCGACCAGCACCGCAAAGGTCGATAGCGAAATCCACCAGGCATCGATGCTGTTCTTGCCCTGGTTCAACAGCTCGCCCAGGCTCGGGGTGCCCGGGGGTACGCCCAGGCCCAGAAAATCCAGCGATGTCAGGGTCAGGATCGCGGCACTCATCTGGAACGGCAAAAAGGTGACCACCGGCGTCATGCTGTTGGGCAGAATATGGCGCCACATGATTTTCCAGCTCGGCACGCCCAGGGCCCGCGCCGATTTCACATAGTCCATCTGGCGGTTGCGCAAAAACTCCACCCGCACATAGTCGGACAGCGCCATCCAGCCAAACAGGCTCAGCAGCACCAGCAGCAGGCCGGCGCTGGGCGCCAGCACCGCGCTGAAGATGATCAGCAGGTACAGGATCGGCATGGCACTCCAGATTTCGGTAAAGCGCTGGAACACCAGGTCCACCTTGCCGCCGAAAAAGCCCTGTATCGCACCGGTGAGAATCCCGATCAGCGTGCCGACGGCCGTCAGCGCCAGGCCAAACAGCACACTGACGCGAAAGCCGTAGATCAGCTGGGCCAGCAGATCACGCCCCCGGTCATCGGTGCCCAGCCAGTTGTCGGCAGAGGGTGCCGAAGGCGTGGGCGATTTGGCAAAGTAGTTGATGGTGTTGGGGCCGTAGCGGTTGAGCGGAAAGATCGCCCAGTTGCCATCCTTGCGCAGCTGCTGCTGGATGAAGGGATCGAGAAAATCGGTGGCGGTGTGGAAGTCGCCACCAAAACTGGTCTCGGGGTAGTTCTTGGCCAGCGGGAAATAGGTCTGTCCCTCATAGCGCACGATGAGCGGCTTGTCGTTGCTGATCAGCTCGGCAAACAGGCTGAGCACCACCAGCACCACAAAGATCAGCAGGCTGTAAAAGCCCAGTCTGTTGGACTTGAAACGGCGCCAGGCGCGGGCCGCAGGCGAGCGGCCGGGGGGAAGTGGGGAAACAGGCTCGGTCATCGTTATGGTCTGCAGAAACGGTGTGGGCACCGTCCCCCTCCTGTCACTGCTGTCACTGAATAGGGCGGCCTGGGGCCGACGTGGGCAACTGTGGCGGCGACGGCACGGGGTGCTGCGCTGTCGCCATTGGCCGACAGCCAAACGGCGCGCCATCGGCCATGCTCTGCGCCATGCCCGTCAGCACCAGCCCCCAAGCCCTGCGCACCGCGCTCAAAAGCATTGCCATTTTTGAAGCGCTCAAAGGCGTTGCCGCGCTGCTGGGCCTGTTGGGACTGCTCAGCCTGCTGCACCACGATCTGCACCGCCTCGCGTTGGAGCTGATCGGCCACGTTGGCCTCTCGCCCAACGCCCGCTACCCGGCCGTGCTGATCGGTTGGGTGGACAAGATCAATGCCACCTCCGTCCATACGCTGGTGTTGCTGGGCGCGGCCTATATCGCGCTGCGCTGGCTGGAGGCCTGGGGCCTGTGGCATGACAAGGCCTGGGGCGAATGGCTGGGCGCGCTGTCCTCGGGGCTGTACATCCCCTTGGAAGTGCAGCACCTGCTGGCGCACCGCCATTGGCAAGGCGCGCTGGTGCTGCTGCTCAACATCGTCGTCGTGGCCGTGCTGCTGCGGCGCCTGCAGCTGCGCCGCAAGGCCTGAGGCGCGGCGGCAGGCCGCTGGCGCTGGGCTGGCCGATGCAGGCATGTGCGCCTCAGTCAAACTTGACACGCGGATCCACCCAGACATAGCACAGGTCGCTCACCAGCTTGGTGAGCAGACCGATCAAGGTAAACAGGTACAAGGTGCCCAGCACGACCGGGTAATCGCGGCGCAGCACGCTCTCGTAGCTCAAGAGGCCCAGGCCATCGAGCGAAAACAGCGTCTCGATCAACAAGGCCCCGGTAAAGAACGCGCCGACAAAGGCCGCCGGAAAGCCCGTGACGATCGGCAGCAAGGCATTGCGGAACACATGGCGCCACAGCACCTGGCGCTCGCTCAGACCCTTGGCCTTGGCCGTCACCACATACTGCTTGCGGATCTCTTCGAGAAAGGCGTTTTTCGTGAGCATGGCCGTCACCGCAAAGCTGCCGGCCACCATGGCGGTGACTGGCAAGGTGATATGCCAGAGGTAGTCCACCAGCTTGGCGGCCCAGCCCATCTCCTCCCAGCCCGATGAGGTGAGCCCGCGCAGCGGAAACCACTGCAGCTGCCCGCCAAAGATCACCAAGAGCGCCACACCCAGCACAAAGCCCGGTATCGCATAGCCCACCAGCACGATCACCGTGGTGACCATGTCAAACCGGCTGCCCGCACGCACGGCCTTGGCAATGCCCAGCGGCACCGCAATCAGGTAGCTGATGAAAAAGGTCCACAGCCCCAGGCTGATGGAGACGGGCAGCTTGTCCTTGATCAGCTGCCAGACGCTTTTGTTCTGGAAAAAGCTGTTGCCCAGATCAAAGCGGGCGAACTGGCCCAGCATCTGCACAAAGCGCTCGATGGGCGGCTTGTCAAAACCATACAAGGCCTTGATCTCGTCGAGCCGCTTGGGGTCAATGCCCTGCGCGCCCCGGTAGCCCATGCCCGCGCCCTCCGCGCCCCGGTTGCCGGCCTTGGCCTCTGCCAGGTACTGCTCGACCGGGCCGCCCGGCACAAACTGGATCACCACAAAGGTCAGCAGCAAGACCCCGAACAAGGTGGGGATCATCAGCAGCAAACGTTTGAGGATATAGGCAAGCATGCGGGGCGGGCTCCAATGTCAGCAAGGGCGGGCAAGCGCCGTGGCACTGTGGCAGAAAAGGCCTGGGCAGCGCGGCAGGCGCGCTGGGGCGGTGAGAAGGATCATATAACGGCGGGGCGCTGCGTCAGACCGGGTCATGGCTTGGCCGTGTCAGCGGTGATCGGCGGCATGCGCGCCCACCAGTAGTACATCACCCAGGTCTCCCCCGGCACATAGGCCGGCACCTGCGGCGGCTCGACCAGGCGCCAGGCGTCATACACCACGCGGTGGCTGGCGGCATACCACTGTGGGATCAGGTAGTGGCCCGCCACAATGATGCGCTCGAGCGCATGGCAGGCGGGCAGCAGCTCCTGCTCGCTCTTGGCGCTGGCCATCTGGGCAATCATCGCATCGACGGCCGGGCTCTTCAAGCCAATGAAATTGCCCGAGCCTTCCTGCTCCGCCGCCGCGCTGCCAAACAGCTCGGCGTATTCTTGACCCGGGATATTGGTGCCCGGCACATTGACCGATATCAGGTCATAGTCGAACTTGTCGACCCGCTGCTGGTAGAGCGCGTAATCGGCCACCCGCAGCCGGAGCTTGATGCCCAGCTTCTCCAGGTTGCGCATCCAGGTGGACACGGTGCGAATGCCGCCTTCGTTGCTGTCGAGGAACTCCAGCTCCAGCGCTTCGCCCTTGGCATTGCGCAGCACGCCATTTGTGTCCACCTTCCAGCCGGCATCGGCCAAGAGCGCCTGGGCCTTGCGCAGGTTGTCGCGCAGGCTGCTGCCCTGGTCGGTGCGGGGGGGATCCTGCAGCGGCCCCAAGGTGCCGGCGGGCAGGTCTTTCTCAAAGGGCTTGAGCAGGGCCAGTTCGGCATCACTCGGGCTGCCATGCGTCTCGCACATGGTGTTGCCAAACAGGCCATGCACGCGCTCGTAGGCACCGTAGAACAGCTGGCGCTGCATCCACTCGTAGTCAAACGCCAGGCCCAGCGCCTCGCGCACCCGCACATCCTGCAGCAGCGGGCGGCGCAGGTTCAAAAAATAGCTCTGAAAGCCCGACGGCAGCTTGTTGGCAAAGTCCCCCTTGCGCAGCTCACCCCGGTCAAAGCGCTTGCCATAGAGGCGCCGCGCCCAGTCGCCGGCGCTGAAAAAGCGCATCACATCGAACTCACCGGCCTTGAGCGCCTCCAGCTTGGCGGTGTTGTCCTTGTAGATCTTGATCGTGACCCGGTCAAAATTGGCGCTGCCCACGCGCACCGGCAGGTCCTTGGCCCAGTAGTCGGGGTCGCGCACGTAGGTGATGTCGCGGCCAAACACCACCGGGCCGATCTTGTAGGGGCCGCTGCCGATCGGCATATCGGTCACGATCTGGTCAAAGCGTTTGGGCTTGCCATCAGCGCCCAGGCCCCAGTCGCGGCTAAAGACCGGCAGGCTGCCCACGGTCAGCGGCAGATCGCGGTTGGGCTTTTTGAAGCGAAAGCGCACCGTGCGGTCGTCGATGACATCGCAGCCTTCCACATCGGCCAGCAAGGTCTTGTAGCCGGGCGCGGCGTACTGGCTGATCAGCGCCTCGTAACTGTGCTTCACATCCTGGGCCAGCACCGGTTTGCCGTTCTGAAAGCGCGCCGCCCTGCGCATCTTGAATGTCGCAGACATGCCATCGGCGGCCACATCGATGTCCTCGGCCAGCAGGCCGTAGCCGGTCGTCGTCTCGTCCAGGCTGGCAATCAGCAGGCTGTCAAACAGCATCTCGGCCATATAGGCCGGGGGTGAGCCTTTGATCGTGAAGGGATTGTATTTGTCAAACGTGGAGTAGCGCAGCGCACTGACCAGCCGCAGCTCGCCGCCCTTGGGCGCCTCGGGGTTGGCATAGGCAAAGTGCTTGAAATCCGCCGCGTAGCGCGGCTCGCCCCAGAGGGCGTAGGCATGGCTGGCCCAGGCAGGTGCTGCCGCGGCAGCACACAAAATCAGCGGAAGGCAGAATCGCATGCGACAATTCTGCCCTAGCTGGCCACCTGTGCAAGCGTTTACCCCCGAGAAACGCTTTGCGCCGGTGCCCAAGTCTTTTTTGGCCATTCCTCATGGCCTGGAACTCATCAGGAGAAGAACAATGGGATTTCTGACCGGCAAGAAACTGCTGATCACGGGCGTGCTGTCCAACCGCTCCATCGCCTACGGCATTGCCAAGGCCTGCCACCAGCAAGGCGCCGAGCTGGCCTTCAGCTATGTGGGTGAACGCTTCAAGGACCGTATCAGCGAATTTGCTGCCGAGTTCGACTCCAAGCTGGTGTTCGACTGCGATGTGGCCGATGACGCCCAGATCGAGAAGATGTTTGCCGACCTGGCCGCCACCTGGGGCAAGTTCGACGGCTTTGTGCACTCGATCGGCTTTGCACCGCGCGAGGCGATTGCCGGCAACTTCCTCGATGGCTTGTCGCGCGAAGGCTTCCGCATTGCGCATGACATCAGCGCCTACAGCTTCCCTGCGCTGGCCAAGGCCGCCCTGCCCTACCTCAACGACAAGTCGTCCCTGCTGACCCTGTCCTACCTGGGCGCCCTGCGCTCCATCCCCAACTACAACACCATGGGCCTGGCCAAGGCCTCGCTGGAAGCCTCCGTGCGCTACCTGGCCGAGGCCGTGGGCCGCACTGAAGACGGCCGCGCCATCCGCGCCAACGGCATCTCCGCCGGCCCGATCAAGACCCTGGCCGCTTCGGGCATCAAGGACTTTGGCAAGCTGCTGGGCCGCGTGGCTGATGCATCCCCACTGCGCCGCAATGTGACCATCGAAGACGTGGGCAATGTCGCTGCCTTCCTGCTGAGCGATCTGGCCTCTGGCGTGACCGCCGAGATCACCTATGTGGACGGTGGCTTCAGCCAGACGGCTGGCTTGTCGGCCGACCAGGTCTAAGCCTTAACGCTTAGACAAAAACCCCGCAGGCTTGGTGTCTGCGGGGTTTTTTCATGTCTAGCAGCCTGGTCTAGACGCTAAAACGGCGCAGCCGCAAGGCATTGGCCAGCACAAACACGCTCGACAGCGCCATCGCCCCCGCCGCAAACACCGGCGACAGCAGGGTGCCATTGACCGGGTACAGCAAGCCCGCGGCGACCGGGATCAGCGCCACGTTGTAGGCAAAGGCCCAGAACAGGTTCTGGTGGATATTGCGCATGGCGGCGCGCGAGAGCCCGATGGCAGTCACGACACCGCGCAGGTCGCCGCCCATCAGCACCACATCGGCTGACTCGATGGCGATATCGGTGCCCGAGCCCACGGCAATGCCGACATCGGCCTCGGCCAGCGCGGGCGCATCATTGATGCCATCGCCCACATAGGCCAGCGCGCCATGCGCAGCCCGCAGCCGCTTGACGGCCGCCACCTTGCCATCGGGCAGCACCTCGGCCACCACCTCGTCAATGCCCAGCTGCTGGGCAATCGCTTCACCGGTGCGGCGGTTGTCGCCGGTGATCATCGCTACCTTGAGGCCCATCGCATGCAAGCCCTCAATCGCGGCGCGTGTCGTGGGCTTGATCGGGTCGGCCACGGCGATCATGGCCGCCAGCTGGCCATCGATGGCGGCATACAGCGGCGTCTTGCCTTCGGCGCCCAGGCGGGCGGCCTCGTCCGCAAACAGCGCCACATCGGCGCCCAGCTGCCGCATCATGCGGTCTGCACCGACTTCGACCCGCGCAGCGCCCACTTGGGCACGCACGCCAAAACCGGTCACCGATTCAAAGCCGGACAGCGGCGGTATCTGCAGCCCTTCGGCCTGGGCGGCCTGCACAATGGCCTGGGCTATCGGGTGCTCGGACTGGCTCTCGACGGCGGCCACCGCCGCCAGCACCGCCGCGCGCTCAAAGCCGGGGGCCAGCACCAGGTCGGTCAGCGCAGGCCGGCCTTCGGTCAGGGTACCGGTCTTGTCCACGGCCACCACCTGGGCGTCTTTCAGCAGCTGCAGCGCCTCGCCCTTGCGGAACAACACCCCCAGCTGGGCGGCGCGGCCGGTGGCCACCATGATCGAGGTGGGCGTCGCCAGGCCCATCGCGCAGGGGCAGGCGATGATGAGCACCGCCACCGCATTGACGAGGGCCAGGCTCAGCGCGGGCGATGGGCCCAGCAGCAGCCAGAGCACAAAGGTCAGCGCGGCGGCGGCCATCACGGCGGGCACAAACCACATGGTCACCTTGTCCACCACGGCCTGGATCGGCAGCTTGCCGCCCTGGGCCTGTTCGACCATGCGGATGATCTGCGCCAGCACGGTGTTGCCGCCCACCTCGGTCGCTTCCAGCGTCAAGGCGCCTTTTTGGTTGATGGTGCCGCCCACCACCTGCGCGCCTGCCGTTTTGTGCACCGGCACGGGCTCACCGCTGATCATCGATTCGTCGACATAGCTCTCGCCATCCGTTACCCGGCCATCGACCGGGATGCGCTCGCCGGGGCGCACCTGCACGCTATCGCCGGGCTGCACCGCGTCAATGGCCAGCGATTGCCAGTCGCCATCGCGCAGCACCCAGGCCGTCTTGGCCTGCAGCTGCACCAGGCGCTTGATCGCCGCCGAGGTGTTGCCCTTGGCGCGCGCCTCCATCCAGCGGCCCAGCAAAATCAGCACTACGATCACCGCCGCTGCCTCGAAATAGACATGCACGGTGCCCGCAGGCAAAACGCCAGGCGCAAAGGTGGCCACCAGCGAATAGAGGTAGGCCGACAAGGTGCCTACTGCGACCAGCGAGTTCATATCGGGCGCGGCCCGCGCCAGCGCAGGCAGCCCCAGCCGGTAAAAGCGCCGGCCCGGCCCGGCCAGCACCAGGCTGGTCAATACCCACTGCAGCAGCCAGTTGCTTTGCTGGGGCAGCCATTGGCTCACCCAGTGGTGAAAGCCCGGCAGCAGATGGCCGCCCATCTCCAGCACAAACACCGGTGCAGCCAGCAGCGCAGCCAGCCACAGGTCACGCAGCAGGCTGCTCTGCGCCTGCTGCTGGCGCTGGCTTTGCGCAGCATGGGCATCGGCCGCCTCGCTGGCTTCGGCCGCCTGTGGCACAGTGCGGGCGGTATAGCCGGCCTTGGCAATGGCGGCCAGCAGTTGCTCGGCTGGCACACCCGCCGTCAGCTGCACCGTGGCGCGCTCGGTAGCCAGGTTCACGGCGGCCGTTTGCACGCCGGGCACGGCCTTCAATGCCCGCTCAACCCGGCCCACGCAAGAGGCGCAGGTCATGCCTTCAACTTCCAGCTCCAGCGCATGTGCAGGCACGCTGTAGCCGGCTTTGTGGACCGCTGCCAGCGCCTGCTCCAGCACCTGGGCGGCGGGGGCCTGGTCGCCCAGCTGCAGGCTGGCATGCTCGGTAGCCAGGTTGACATGGGCGCTTTGCACACCGGGCACGGCCTGCAAGGCGCGCTCGACCCGGCCGACGCAGGAGGCGCAGGTCATGCCCTCGATCGGCAGTTGCAGCAGCGGGGTGGCGGATGGGGTGGTTTGGGCAGTCATGGCGGGAGTCTTTCTATCCATGGCTGCCACTCTAAAGATTGCCATGGTGTGAATGTCAAGCCCCTGCCCACAGCGGGTGCTAACACAACATGGGCATCGCCGCCTGCCGCCTTACCAGTTGCTCTGGATCTTGCGCCGGCCTTCCTGCGGGAACGCGGGCTTTTGCGGCACGTAAGCACCGGGCTGCGGCTTGGGCGCAGCCGTGCTGCCAGCAGCGGCAGCGCCAGCCCCAGCGCTGGCACCCGCCCCTGGCGCTGCAGCGCCGGCCTGGCTCAGCCAGGTCACCACTTCCGAGCGGTCGGCACGGGTGGCAAAGTCGCTCGCCGTCAGTCCCTGCTGGTTTTTCAGCTTGGGGTCGGCGCCTTCCTTGATCAGCAGTTGCACAGCGCTGCGTGTGCCGTACTGCGCGGCCATCATCAACGGCGTGGTGCCGTTGGGCGATGCGGCATCGATATAGGCATGGTGCTCCAGCAGCAGCGCCACCATCTGCAGGTCGGAGCCGTCTTCGCTCGGGGCCGAGACGGCATAGTGCAGCGGCGTCCAGCCCTCGCGGTTCACATCGGCGCCGCGCGCAATCAAAGCCTTGGCCAGATCGACCTGGCCCTTGATGGCGGCCATCATCAGCGGTGTCTCGCCCTTGGCATTGGCCAGGTTCACGTTGGTGGTCGGCAGCGCAATCATGCCCTTGGCCGCGCGGTAGGAGTCAAGCTTGAAGGCCTGGGTCAGGCCCGTCTCGCCCTTTTCGCTCACGGTGTTGGGATCAAAGCCGCGCTGCACCAGCGCCTCGATGCCCTTGGCGTCATCGCGGATGATACGGGTGAAGAAGTCGTCATACGAGCCCGCTTGCGCGGCCGCGCAGGCGAGCCACAGGGCCGCCGCGCAGGCCGCTCGAAGCACAGACAAAGAACCAGGTGTAGCAGGCAGCTTCATGACAGCACTCCGCTGAAGAGTCGATCGAAATTGCGGTTGGTGGCCTCGGCCACCGCTTCCACGCTGGTGCCGCGCACCTGCGCAATCTGCGCGGCCACATGCGGCACATAGGCGGGCGTATTGGTCTTGCCGCGAAACGGCACCGGCGCCAGATAAGGGCTGTCGGTCTCGATCAGCAGCCGGTCCTCAGGCACAAAGGCGGCGACATCGCGCAGATCCTGCGCCTTTTTGAAAGTGATGATGCCCGAGAACGAGATGTAGAAGCCCAGGTCCAGCGCCGCGCGGGCGACTTCCATGCTCTCGGTAAAGCAGTGGAACACGCCGCCTGCGGCATCGGCGCCACCGGTCTCGCCCTCTTCGCGCAGCAGACGCAAGGTGTCATCCGAGGCACTGCGGGTGTGGATCACCAGCGGTTTGCGCACCTGCTGGGCCGCGCGGATATGGGTGCGAAAGCGCTCGCGCTGCCATTCCAGATCGGCAACCGTGCGGCCGCCCTTGCGGTCTTCCATGCCGTAGTAGTCCAGGCCTGTCTCGCCAATCGCCACGACGCGGGGCAGCGCCGCGCGCTCGACCAGGTCCTGCACGCTGGGCTCGGTCAGCCCTTCGGTATCGGGGTGTACACCCACGCTGCACCAGAAGTTGTCATAGCGCATCGCCAGCGCATGCACGTCGGGAAACTCCTCCATCGTGCAGCTGATGCACAGCGCGCGGGTCACCCGCGCCTCGTCCATCTTGGCGCGGATGGCCGGCAGGTCCTGGACAAGCTCGGGAAAGTTGAGGTGGCAGTGGGAGTCGGTGAACATCAATCGTCTACGCTGCAGACGAACAAAGCGCCGCAGTCCAAATACAAAGAACTGCTGCCATTGTCCGCGCTCCGGCTGCTCCGCCGGTCGCCACCACCGTAAAACCCTGTCAGCCCGGCTAAGAAATCGGGGTGGGACAGGGTCCAAATTGGGCGTTTAGATGGTTTGCGTGGCGCGGTCGGCCTGCAAGGCCGTGCCCAAGATCTGTTCAATCTTGTAACGCAATTCATCGGTTTTGGGGTCTTTGGGAAAGCGCACGCCAATGCCTTGGGTGCGGTTGCCACCGGCGCCTGCCGGCGTCACCCAGCCTACTTTGCCGGCAATGGGGTAGCGCTGCGGATCCTGGGGCAAGGTCAGCAGCAGGTAGACATCGTCGCCCAGTGCATAGTCCTTGGGCGTGGGGACAAAGATGCCCCCTTCCTTGAACAAGGGGATGTAGGCGGCATAAAGCGCGGCCTTTTCCTTGATGGCCAATTGCAGCACGCTGGGGCGAGCGCTGGCCGTGCCCGGTGCGGGGGTAGGACTGTTCATAGATTCCAAGGATAACCAAATTTTGCTGCCTATTTCCAGATGCCAGCGCAAACACAGGCCACTTCAGCGGCCTGTTACACCGGCAGATGGGCCCGGCTCAGCGCCGAGACTGCAGCACGCTGGCCGCCTGTGCGACCAGCGCTTCGAGCATCAGCCCCTGGTTGAAGGGGTGCGCCGCCGTGCGCATCGACTGCGTCAAGGCCTTGCTCCAGCGCGCCAGCACCGCCAGCGCCGGCGGCGCGGGCAGATCGGCCGCATCAAAAAACCGTGGCGCGGCCCCCACACGCAGCATCAGCAAATCATGGCAGAGCTTTTGCAAGGCATCGACCACTTCGGGTGCCGACAGGCTGGACAAGGCACCGGGCTGGCCATTGGCCAGGTCCTTGGGCAACTTCTTCCAGACCTGGGGTGAGCGGCCGGCATGCATCTGCGCCAGCGCGTCGTCGGGGCGGCCGCCTGCGGCCTGCAGCAGCGCATCGACCTGGTCGGCCGGCACGTCCTGCGCCACCAGCCAGCTGCGGGCCGATGCGGTATCGGGCCACTGCATGGTGTGGGCCAGGCAACGGCTGCGGATCGTGGGCAGCAGCTGGTGCGCGGCTTCGGTGGCCAGCACAAAGCGGGCATCGCCTGGCGGCTCCTCCAAGGTCTTCAGCAGCGCATTGGCCGTCACCGCATTCATCTTTTCGGCCGGGAACACCAGCACCGCCTTGCCTTTGCCCCTGCCCGAGGTGCGCTGGGTGAACTCCACCGCATCGCGCATCGCATCGACGCGGATTTCCTGGCTGGGCTTGCGTTTCTTGTCGTCGATGTCGGCCTGGGCCTTTTCCGGCAGCGGCCAGCCCAGCGCCAGCATCTCCGTCTCGGGCATCAGCACACACAGGTCCGTGTGGGCATGCACATCGATCGCATGGCAGCTGGCGCAGTGGCCGCAGGCGCCCTGGGGCGTCGGCGCATCGCACAGCCAGGCGCGCACCAGGCCCATGGCCAGCGAGAACTGGCCCAGGCCCGAGGGGCCTTGCAGCAGCCAGGCATGGCCGCGCTGGGCCAGCAGCTGCTCGCGCTGCTGGGCAATCCAGGGCGCGGTGGGCGCCGGTGCTGCGGCTACGGGCTCGGCCGCTGCCGTGTTCTTGGCGGTGGCCATATCAGCCCTCCCCCTTGCTGGCCGGCAGCCAGCCCTGGGCTGCTATGGCCTGGCGCACCGCCTGCCACACCGCCGGCTTGGGTTGGTGCGAATCGATGCGCGCAAACCGCGCGGGCTGCGCCAGCGCGCGCTCGGCATAACCGGCGGCCACGCGGGCAAAAAACTGCTGGGGTTCGGCCTCAAAACGGTCGGGGGCGCGTGCACCGGCCAGGCGCTCGGCGGCCACCTCGGTGGGCAGGTCAAACCAGATGGTCAGATCGGGTTGGCGCAGTGCGCCCTCGCCCAGCTCGGGCCGGGCCTGCACCATGCGCTCGAGCACCTGCAGCACCTGCAGGTCAAAGCCGCGCCCGGCGCCCTGGTAGGCAAAGGTGGCATCGGTAAAACGGTCGCACAGCACCACGTCACCGCGCGCCAGCGCGGGCTCGATCACCTGTTGCAGGTGGTCACGCCGGCCGGCAAAGACCAGCAAGGCCTCGGTCAGCGCATCCATGGGCTCCTGCAGGAACAGCGCGCGCAGCTTCTCGGCCAGCGGCGTGCCACCGGGCTCGCGCGTGCTCACCACCTGGCGGCCTGCGGCCAAAAAGGCATCGTGCAGGCCCTGGATATGCGAGGATTTACCGGCGCCGTCAATGCCTTCAAAGCTGATGAACAGGCCGCGTGAAGCAGCTGGGGAAGATGCGGGAGAAGATGGAGTCATGCTGCGCCAGATTGTACGTGCCCGCCCGCACCCCTATGGGTTCAGGCGGCTGGGTCAAAGTCCGCATCACCGGCCAGGCCGCGCTTGCGGGCCACAGCGTAAGCAGTCAGCACCTGGTGGGCGACCATATCGACACTGGGGCGGGTCACGCCATCGCGGTCGACCCAGACCTTGGGGGTCAGGCTGCCCGACAGGCAGATGCTGTCGCCATCGCCCAGGCCCAAAAGCGCCGCCACCGGGGCATCGTCAAAAGCGATGACATTGACAATCAGCATCTCGCCGTCGCCCGCGCCCGCATTGGCGCGCACCTTGGCCAGCGCATAGGGCTTGCCGGTTTTACTGCTGCGCTCGACCGGCTGGCCCAGTATGCGCCCGGATACCAATCCATCCATCATGCTTTGATCCCCCAATAAGCCCTGCAGTTTAGCCGCTTGGCCGGCCGCCACCGGCGAGGCGGGGCACCAAGCTCAGCGCTTGTGGTCAGCGCTTATCGGGTGGCTGGGCCTGTTTCTCGCCCAGCGCATGGCCCGCCGGTTCCGCGCCATGGCTGCTGTCCAGCACCCGAAAGTTGGGCAGCGGCGTTTTGCCCAGCACCCAGGCCATGCGCGAGCCCGCACCTACCAAGGCACCCATCACCCAGAAGACGCCGCCCACCCCAATGGCCGCGCCAGCGGCACCAAACATCAGCGGCATGCAGACGCTCGAGCCATTGATCAGCATCAGCCGCAGGCCCACGGCCTCGCCATGGCGCTCTTCGGGAGTGATCTGATGCAGCATGCTCATGGCCATGGGCTGCACACTGCCCAGGCCGATGCCCAGCAAGGCCGAACAAAAGGCCATTGCCCAGGCATTGGGCATCAGCGGGTAGATCGCAAAGATGGCGGCCGTTAGCACCATCGCGGCCATTACCACAGTCATCTCGCGCATATGGCGCGAGATGGCAGGCAGCAGCACCCGGATCACAAAGGCCGCCAGCGCAAACACGCCCAGCACGGCACCGATCTCGGAGGCCGACAGCCCCCGGTCATGGCCCAGCAAGGGCACAACAAAGGTGTGCACATCCCAGCAAGAGGCCACCAGCCAGTTGACGATCAGCAAGCGGCGGAAGGACTGCTCGCGCAGCAGATCCCAGGCATGGTGGGGCTGGCCATCGCTCTTGGGCGGCTCGGCCTCCATCTCCTGCGCGCTGCGCACGCACCACCAGGCGACGACCGAAAACAGCGCCAGCACCGCAAAAGCGATGCGGTAGGACAGGTTGTTGCCCGCCTGGCCGGTCGAGTGGTCGATGATCAGCCCGGTGACCATGGGCCCCAGAAAATTGGCAATCGCCGGGCCCAGCGACAGCCAGCTGAAGATCTGGCGCAGCTCGCTGGCCTCATGGGCGACGCGGCCGGCATGGCGCTGCAGCGCGATGATCGAGATGCCGCAGCCCGCCCCCGTGAGCAGCGCCGCGACGCAGAGCACTTCAAACCGGGGAAAGGCCACGCCAATGGCAGTGCCGGCAAAGGCCAGCGCAATGGCGGCCAGCATCGGCTTCATGAAGCCGTGCTTGTCGGCGTAGCGGCCCGCCGGCAGCGCCAGGAACACCTGGGTCAGCGCAAACAGACTGAGCAAGAACCCCACCGCGCCGGGGGTGTGGCCATCGCGCAGGGCCAGCAGCGGGGCTGCCAAGCGCGTGCCTGTCATACAGGTATGGACAAAAAACTGGCCGATGATCAGCCGTATCAACTCGCGATTCACGCGTTCCCTTCAGCACCGTGGGCAACAGGCACTTGCTTGGCCTGCATTGTCGGCTAAGTCAGGGCCGCTGCGCTGTCGCCTTCGTCCGGATCGGTGGTCAAAGGCCCCAGCTCGCCATCGGCCGGCGTCTCATGCACATGCGAGAGCCGCTTTTGGATGGCCCGCGTGCGCACATCGACCTGCTCGAATTTCTTGGCCGCCTGGTCCAGCGACCTGCGCGTAGCCTCCACCACATCGCCAAACTTGTTGAACTCGGTCTTGACCTGGCCGAGCACCGCCCAGACCTCCGAGCTGCGCTTTTCGATGGCCAGGGTCTTGAAGCCCATCTGCAGACTGCTGAGCATCGCTGCCAGGTTGGCAGGCCCCGAGACCATGACCCGGCAGTCGTTCTGCAAGGCTTCGACCAGACCCGGCCGGCGCATCACTTCGGCAAACAGGCCCTCGGTGGGCAGGTAGAGCACCGCAAAATCGGTGGTGTTGGGCGGCGAGACATACTTGCCGTAGATCTTCTTGGCCTCTAACCGGATCGAGTTTTCAAAGCCGATGCTGGCCGACTGGATCGCCGCCTTGTCCAGGCTTTCCTGCGCATCCATCAGCCGCTGGTAATGCTCGACCGGGTACTTGGAGTCGATCGGCAGCCACACCGGCTTGTCATCGCTGTGGCCCGGCAGGCGGATGGCGAACTCCACCATCTCGTCGCTGCCCGGCACGGTCTTGACGTTTCTGGCGTACTGCTGGGCCGTCAGCACGTTGTCGATGATCATGCCCAGCTGCAGCTCGCCCCAGGTGCCGCGCGATTTCACATTCGTCATCACGCGCTTCAAGTCGCCCACGCTGCCCGCCAGCGTCTGCATCTCGCCCAGGCCCTTGTGCACCTGTTCGAGCCGGTCGCTGACCAGCTTGAAGGATTCACCCAGGCGCTGCTCCAAGGTGGCATGCAGCTTTTCATCGACCGTTTTGCGCATCTCTTCGAGCTTGCTGGCGTTGTCGCTCTGGATGCTGGCCAGGCGCTCGTTGAGCGTGCCGCGCAGCTGCTCGGACTGCTGCTGGTTGGCCTGCAGCAGCTGGGCCAGCTGGCGCCCCACCCCGTCTTGCATGCCCGCCAGGTGCGACTGCACATCGGTCTTGAGCGTGGCCAGGCTCTGGTGGTTGGCACGGGTGAGCGCATCGACGCGCTGGGTGAGCGAGGTATCGAGCACCGACAGGCGCTGGTTGACGGCCGCATCGAGGTGGGCCAGGCGCTGGGCGAGCTGGGTCTCGAACCCGGCCAGCGCCTGGGCCAGTTCCTGGCGCCCCAGGCGCGACTCGGCCAGGCTTTGCGCCATGCGCGCTTCCAGCGATTCGCGGAACTCGCCCATCACGTCCTGGCTGCCCTGGTTCAACTCGCGCAGCTGCAAGGTCATGTGCTGCGACAGGTGGCTGAGCGCGCCTTCGCTGCGCGCCAGCGCCTGCACGGTTTGCTGCTGGTCACGGGCCTGGCGCTCCTGCTGCTGCAGCCAGGCCTCCCCCAGATCGACCTTGGGCCTGCGCAGCAGCAGCACCAGCAGGTTGGCCAGCACCGCCAGCAGTACCAAGGCCAGCAGCACCAGGCTGAGCAGCGACCGATCCAGATCCAGATTCACAACCGTTCCCCGTGTTTGAGAAGACTGCAAAAATAATAGCTGCTTGCACCCGTCTGGTGGGCACAAACAGCCATCTTTATTGAAATATTTTGCGTTCAGGCAGCGCTGCGGCGGCTGTGCTCCAGGCGGTTGACGGGCGTGACCGGCGCCTTGCCGCCCAGGTAAGCGATCAGGTTGTCGGCCGCCAGCTGGGCCATGGCCCGGCGCGTGCCCATGGTAGAGCTGGCGATGTGCGGCGTCAGCACCACGTTGGACAGCGCCAGCAGATCCGGGTGCACCGCAGGCTCACCCTCGAACACATCCAGGCCGGCCGCTGCAATGGTCTTATTGGCCAAGGCCTTGGCCAGCGCCACATCGTCCACGATGCCGCCGCGCGCGATATTGATCAGCGTGGCAGTCGGCTTCATGCTGGCGATCTCGGCCGCGCCGATCGTGTGGTGGGCCTCACGGGTGTAGGGCAGCACCAGCACCAGGTGGTCAGCGGTGCTGAGCAGCTCTTGCTTGCTCACATAGCGGGCCTTGCAATCGGCCTCCAGCTCGGCAGACAGGCGCGAGCGGTTGTGGTAGACCACCTGCATGCCAAAGCCATGCGCGCCGCGCCGGGCTATGGCCTGGCCGATGCGGCCCATGCCCAGAATGCCCAGGGTGCTGCCATGCACCTCGGCGCCGGCAAACAGGTCATAGCGCCAGTCCTTCCACTGGCCGGCGCGCAGAAAATGCTCGCTCTCGGTGATGCGGCGGGCGGTGGCCATCAGCAACGCAAAGCCGAAATCGGCCGTGGTCTCGGTCAGCACATCGGGCGCATTGGTGCCCTGCACGCCGGCCGCCGTCATCGCGGCCACATCAAAGTTGTTGTAGCCCACGGCCATGTTGGCGCAGATCTGCAGCTGCGGGCAGGCGGCCAGCAAGGCCGCATCGATGCGCTGCGAGCCGGTGGTCAGCACGCCATCCATGCCCTGCAGGCGCTCGGCCAGCTCGGCGGGCGACCAGGCGATATCGTCCTGGTTGGAGCGGACATCGAAGTGCTGTTCGAGCACGGTGACCACTTCGGGCGAAATGGCGCGGGCAATCAGAATTTTCGGGCGGGACATCGGCAGTTTCCTCGGGGGTTCAGCGGAACCAGATAAAAGTCATCACGACAAACAGCGGCACCAGGACGGAGCACGACCAGGCCATGTAGCCAAAAAAGCTGGGCATGCGCACCCCACGGCTTTCGGCAATGGCCTTGACCATCATATTGGGTGCGTTGCCGATATAGGTGTTCGCGCCCATGAAAACGGCGCCGGCCGAAATCGCGGCCAGGGTGGTCGCCATCGAGGTCATCAGCACCTGGGGGTCGCCACCGGCGGTGTTGAAAAACACCAGGTAGGTGGGCGCATTGTCCAAAAAGCTGCTGAGCAGGCCTGCGGCCCAGAAGTACATCGCCGGGTCGGGCGAGCCATCGGGCCGGGTCACCGCGCGCACCACGGCGCCAAAGGGGCCATTGGCGCCCGCCTGCAGCATCGCGATGACGGGGATGATGGTGAGAAAAATGCCGGCGAACAGCTTGGCCACCTCCTGCATCGGGCCCCAGTCAAACTGGTTGGCCGCATGGGCCGATGCGGGGGTGAGCTTGAACGACAGCACGGCCACCGCAATCAGGCCCAGATCACGCACGATGGACGGCAGGCCCACAGCCACACCGGCAATGTCCCACTGCAGGTCGGACTTCCAAAAGCCGCTCAGCAGCACCAGGGCTACGACAGCGCCCAGCAGCACAAAATTGATCTTGCCTTCAAAGCCCAGGCTGTGGGTGTCGGGCGTGGGGTCGCTGCGGGGCTTTTGCGCATCAAAGCGCAGCATATAGCGGTCAAGCAGGTAGAAGATCACCAGCAACGCGCCGACCAGGAACAGGGTCTCGGCAAAGATATGGCGCACGGTCCAGAAAAAATCCACGCCCTTCAAAAAGCCCAGGAACAGCGGCGGATCACCCAGCGGCGTGAGCGAGCCACCGGCGTTGGAGACGATGAAGATAAAGAACACCACCACATGCGCGCAACTGCGGCGCGCATCGTTGGCACGGATCAGCGGGCGGATCAGCAGCATGGAAGCTCCCGTCGTGCCCATGAAGCTGGCCAGCACCGCACCAATGGCCAGGATCGCCGTGTTCAAACCCGGTGAGCCATGCAGATTGCCGCGAATATAGATGCCGCCCGAGACCGTGAACAAGGCCGTGAGCAGGATCACAAAAGGAATGTATTCAGCCACCAGCGCATGGGCCAGGCTGCCGGCGGCCAGCCCCGGGCCAAAGACTGCCGCAAAAGGCAGCAAGAAGGCCAGCGCCCAAAACGCGGCCACCTTGCCAAAATGGTGGTGCCAGAAGTTGGGCAGAAACAGCGGCATCAGCGCAATCGACAGCAGAATGCCGGCAAAGGGGATGCCCCAGAAAACGGAGAGCTCGGCCCCATTGACCGTGGCCGCGCCGGCCCACCCGGGCGCCAGCACCGCAGCGCCCACCGCCGCCCTGCCCCAGACCCCATACTGCTGCCCCATAACCTGCTCCTTGTGTTTGTGCTTATTCATGCATGGCAGCCCAACACCGTCCGGCAGACGCACGCAGCCCGGTGATTTTAGTCAGCGGTCCTGTCCCAAGACGGGCCGCTGGCGACAGCAGCCATCCCGATTAACCCGCACGTGCGGGAGCGGGGGCCACGCCTTGCGGCGGAATGTGCTGGCTGGGGGGCAGGTTGAACACCTGGCGAAGGTAGGCCAGGTATTTTTCGTCGTCGCACATGCTCTTGCCGGGCGTGTCCGAGATCTTGGCGACGGGCTGCCCATTGCAGCGCGTCATCTTGATGACGATCTGCAGCGGCTCGTAGCCCAGGTCATTGGTCAGGTTGGTGCCGACGCCAAAGGCCAGCTGGCAGCGGCCCTGGAAGCGCTCGAACAGCGCAATCGTGCGCGGTATCGTCAACGCATCGCTGAAGATCAGGATCTTGGTCAGCGGATCGACCTTGTGCAGCTTGTAGTGCGCGATCAGGCGTTCGCCCCAGCTGAAAGGATCGCCACTGTCATGGCGCGCGCCATCAAAGAGCTTGCAGAAGTACAGGTCGAAGTCGCGCAAAAACGCATCCATGCCATAGACATCGGACAGCGCAATGCCCAGGTCGCCCCGGTATTCCTTGGCCCACATGTCAAAGCCGTAGATCTGGCTCTCGCGCAGGCGCGGGCCCAGCGCCTGGCAGGCCTGCAGGTATTCATGGGCCATGGTGCCCAGCGGGGTCAGGCCCAGCTGCTTGGCAAACAAGGTATTGCTGGTGCCGGCCAATTGGCCTCGGCGCTCGCCCGGCATCGCAGGATGGGTGGCCACGCCCAGCCCGCCTACCAGGCTGCCCAGCACCTCGCGCTGCCAGCGGTGGCTGAAGCGCCGGCGCGTGCCGTAGTCGGCAATCTTGAGCGCCTCCAGCCCCGGCCCGCGCATGGCCTCGATCTTGCCTGCCAGGCGCCGGCGCCCTTCGGCCCAGTCGGGCTCGGGCTGGGTATTGCGAAAGTAGACCTCGTTGACGATGGCCAGCACCGGGATCTCGAACAGCACGGTATGCAGCCAGGGGCCGGTGATGGTGATGTCGATCTCGCCGCTGGGCAGCGGCAGCACGCTGATGTATTTTTCCTTGAGCTGGTAGAGCCGCAGAAAATCGATGAAGTCGCTTTTGATAAAGCGCAGCGATTGCAGATAGGCCAATTCGTCATCGGCAAAACGCAGGCTGCACAGCTGCCGGATTTCGGCGCGGATCTCGTCCACATAGGGCGCCAGTTGTACGCCGGGATTGCGGCAGCGGAACTTGTATTCCACCTGGGCCCCGGGGAACTGGTGCAGCACCACCTGCATCATGGTGAACTTGTACAGGTCGGTGTCCAGCAGACTTTGGATAATCATGGTTGGCAGCACAGGGTTGCGCGCCAACCCGTGCAGCAGCCCATTTGGCTGCTGGCGGCAGGCGCCATGTCTCATATCCACAACCCAGCGCCTATTTCATAAGGTCGCAACAGCGGCAAGTGTAGGCGATTGCCCGCTGCCCTGCAGCCAGGCAGGGCAAGGCGCCTGGAAGCTGTTTACGGCAAACGCAGGCTGTCCAGCGCCTGGCGCGTGGCATCGGGCAGCGCCACCGGGCGGCGGCTGCTGCGGTCTACATAGACATGGACAAAATGCCCGCAAGCGGCGCTTTGCGATTCACCGGCGACAAAAATCGCCAGCTCATAACGCACGCTGCTCTTGCCCAGATGCGCCACGCGCACGCCCACATCCACATCCTGCGGATAGGACACCGGCGCAAAATAATGGCATTGGGTCTCCACCACCAGGCCAATGCTGCTGCTCGCTTCAATATCGAGCACACCCTTTTCGATCAGCAAGCGGTTCACAGCGGTATCGAACCAGCTGTAATACACCACATTGTTCACATGCCCATAGGCATCGTTGTCGGCCCAGCGCGTGGTCACGCGCACAAACTGCGCATAGGCAGATCGGGGCTGGGGCTGGGGGCGCTCGGCATGCTGCTGCGAAGAAGACATCTTGGCCATCCTGGTCACATCGTTCGCAGGCATTGTAGAAGTGCGGGCCCCAGGCGCCAGCGCCACGCTGCACGTCGGGGACAGGCGATGGCAGGCAATCACAGGCGCTGCCATCGTGCTGACACATGGCGCAACTACAACGTCAGAGCAAGCTGATTTCAGTCGGTTGCCAGGCGGCTAATTCGTTACCCGATCAACCAATTAAACAAATGGTAAATGATTGAAATCAAAACAAAAGACTTTTTTGCTGCACTGCACAAAAAAGGCTTGCAAAAGGCGCGAAGATGCCCAACAATAGAGTCATTGTGCAGTGCAGCAAATTCAACGCAATGCACAAACCTCCGGCGCACAGGACGTGCCCGGATTTGTACCTTCAACACTTCTAACGAGACGGAGTATGAACATGGCATTGACCCCTGACCAAATCCTGGCTGCACACAAAGCTAATCTGGAAACCCTGCTGGGCCTGACCAACAAGGCCTTCGAAGGCGTGGAAAAGCTGGTGGAACTGAACGTGGCTGCAACCCGCGCTGCGCTGTCCGATGTCTCGGCCAACACCTCGGCCGTGCTCGATGCCAAGAACGCCCAAGACCTGCTGAGCGTGCAAAGCGGCCTGCTGCAACCCATGGCCGAAAAGACCGCTGCCTACAGCCGTCACCTGTACGAAATCGCCGCTGCTACCAGCCTGGAATTCAGCAAGGCTTTCGAGAACAAGGCCGTTGAAGCCCAGTCCAAGTTCAACGAATTTGTCGACACCGCTGCCAAGAACGCACCGGCTGGCTCCGAAAGCGCTGTGGCCGTGATGAAGACTGCGGTTGCTGCTGCCAACAATGCCTACGACTCCGTGCAAAAGGCTGTCAAGCAAGCCGGTGAAGTGGCTGAAACCAACTTCAACACCATCACCAACAACGCCGTCAAGGCTGCTGGCACCGTCAGCGCCGCGACCGCTCGCAAGCGCTAACTAGCGAGCCTCTTGAGCGCGCTGCCGTTGCCCAAGACCTACAGTTTGGTCAAATTTTCGCCAGTTCGCTGGACAGACTCAAGGGTAAACCCTATAATTTACCCATGGTGTTGAAAATTTCAACACACCCAGTTGTCTCCTTGGATCTTTTCGAAACCTGGTTTCTTGGATCCTTTTAAAGCCCGGCCTTGCCGGGCTTTTTTTTGCGCTGCATTTGGCAATAGCGCTGCATGCGCTTCTTATCACCAGAGCCACACTTAACGCGACCTGAATAAGCTCAGAGCCTGCAATGGTTTAAATAGAAACAATTCTTGTTTCAATTAAGATCGCGTCTCCAACTTTACAGAGACGTTTTGCCCTATGCATTCTTTCAAAATCCTTGCACTGGCTTGCGCCATCACGGCAGGTGCCGCCGCACAAGCCCAAGAAGTGGTCAACCTGTACTCTGCCCGCCACTATGCGACGGATGAGGCGCTCTATAACAACTTCACAAAAGCGACCGGCATCAAGATCAACCGTGTGGACTCGGACGACGCAGGCATTGTGGCCCGCCTCAAGGCAGAAGGCGCCGCCTCCCCTGCCGATGTGGTGCTGATGGTGGATGCCGCACGCCTGTACCGCGGCGAGAAGGACAACCTGTTCCTGCCGATCCGCTCGGCCAAACTGGAGGAAGTGATTCCCGCCAACCTGCGCGCCCAACCCGAAGCCGATGGCGGCATCACCTGGTTCGGTCTCTCGACCCGCGCCCGCGTGATCGCCTACAACAAGGACAAGGTCAAGCTGGAAGATGTCGACAGCTACGAGAAGCTGGCCGATCCCAAGAACAAGGGCAAGATCTGCATCCGCTCGGGCTCGCACCCCTACAACCTGAGCCTGTTTGGCGCCGTGACCGAGCACATCGGCGAGGCCAAGGCCCAGCAATGGCTGCAAGGCGTCAAGGACAATCTGGCCCGCCCACCCAAGGGTGGCGACACCGACCAGATCAAGGCCGTGGCCGCTGGTGAATGCGATATCGCCATCACCAACAGCTACTACTTTGCCCGCCTGATGCGCTCGAGCAACCCCGACGATGTCGCGATCACCAACAAGGTCAGCGTGGTGTTCCCCAACCAAAGCAGCTGGGGCACGCACCTGAACATCGCTGGTGGCGCCGTCGCCAAGTACAGCAAGAACAAGGACAATGCCGTCAAGTTCCTGGAGTACCTGGCCAGCCCCGAGGCCCAGACCTACTTTGCCAACGGCAACAACGAGTGGCCTGCTGCCAAGAATGTCGAGACCGACAACCCGGCTTTGAAGACGATGACGCAGAACAAGCCGTTCAAGAGCGAGACCATCCCAATCAGCGCCGTGGGCAGCAATATGCCCAAGGTGCAGCAGATGCTGGACCGCGCCGGCTTCCAATAAGCGCTGCGCACTGTCACGAAAAGCCCGTTCGCGGGCTTTTTTTGTGACTGCTCGCCGCCCGGCTCTGGGCTAAGATGCTTTGGATCCAACAATCAGGAGACATAGCGATGCAAATCGCCAACAAGGTATTTATCGTCACAGGCGGCGCTTCGGGCCTGGGAGAAGGCACGGCACGCATGCTGACCCGCGAGGGCGCGACCGTCGTCATCGCCGATATGCAGGCAGAGAAAGGCCAGGCCCTGGCCCAGGAGCTGGGCGGCGCCTTTGTGCAATGCGATGTGTCCAATGCAGAGCAAGCCCAGGCCGTGGTTGCCAAAGCCGTCTCGCTGGGCAAGCTGTTTGGCCTGGTCAACTGCGCCGGCATCGCACCGGCTGAAAAGACCGTGGGCAAAAAAGGCGCCCATTCGCTCGAGCTGTTCAGCAAGACCATCACGGTCAACCTGATTGGCAGCTTCAACATGATCCGTCTCTGCGCCGAAGCGATGGGCCAGAACGAGCCCGAAGCCACCGGCGAGCGCGGCGTGCTGATCTCGACGGCCAGCGTCGCCGCCTATGACGGCCAGATCGGCCAGGCAGCCTATGCAGCCTCCAAGGGCGGCGTGGTCGGCATGACCTTGCCCATCGCCCGCGATCTGGCGCGCAGCGGCATCCGCAACATGACGATTGCGCCCGGCATTTTTGGCACCCCCATGCTGTTTGGCATGCCCCAGGAGGTGCAGGATGCCTTGGCCGCCGGCGTGCCCTTCCCCAGCCGCCTGGGCACCCCTGAGGACTATGCCAAGCTGGTCAAGCACATTGTCGAGAACGACATGCTCAATGGCGAAGTGATCCGCCTCGACGGCGCCATTCGCCTGGCACCGAAGTAAGACCACAGGCCTGCGGGCCTTGGCCAGCCAAAAGCCGATCTGCGGGGCCACCCGGCGATCGGCTTTTTCTTGGCCGCTGCACGCCTGCAGCGGCCATGAAAAAAGCCTTCTTGCCGCATGACAAGAAGGCTTTTGGAATCTGGCGGAGTGGACGGGACTCGAACCCGCGACCCCCGGCGTGACAGGCCGGTATTCTAACCAACTGAACTACCACTCCTGGCAGAAAGCTTTGCTAGCCGTGACGGCTACAAGTGCTTCAAACTTGGCGACCCTACGGGGATTCGAACCCCGGTACTCACCGTGAAAGGGTGATGTCCTAGGCCTCTAGACGATAGGGTCAATCCTAGAACTTTGTCTGCGCTGCATTGCTGGTGCAATGCCTCAGATAAGTTTAATTGGTGGAGGTAAACGGGATCGAACCGATGACCTCTTGCATGCCATGCAAGCGCTCTCCCAGCTGAGCTATACCCCCCAATTTGCTGATATCAAGCCATGACTTTGTCGGTCTCGCTCGCTGTACCTGAGTACAGCTTCGCGCGCCCTTCGCGTCCTGACATGATCTCAACAAATTTTTAAAACTGTGGCGGAGTGGACGGGACTCGAACCCGCGACCCCCGGCGTGACAGGCCGGTATTCTAACCAACTGAACTACCACTCCTGGCAGGAAGCTTTGCTAGCTATTGTATAGCATCAAGTGCTTCAAACTTGGCGACCCTACGGGGATTCGAACCCCGGTACTCACCGTGAAAGGGTGATGTCCTAGGCCTCTAGACGATAGGGTCAAC